>JAFDUB010000046.1 GCA_019594025.1 Thermoplasmata archaeon | reverse complement strand
CGGAGAGCCGTGGCTGAAGGCAAAATCGATAGAGTTAAGGTGCGGTAGCATGGAACAACATCTTAACAGGTGGCCGACGACCTTTAAACATTTGTTATTACCCAGAGCCTCTCTAAAATTTACAGGCGACCTCTTTACCACCTGTGTAAAAAATATCCTTAATTCCCTACTATCGAAAGCCAATTTGCTCAAGATAGGCGAGCTCAAAGCGTCGAAAGGGTCGTAGCCCGCATAGTCCCTTTTCCTTGCCCATTCAAGAGCCCTGAGCAAAATATCTAGAACTTCCATATACGATTTTTACTAACGATATGGTTTATTTAATGCTTTTGAAAGCGAATTCATTTATAGAGGGAAGTATTTTATGTTCCTACTTATGCCGAAGAAAAGCAAGTTGTGGTTCGATGTTACGAATTCTTCTCACGTTCATTTTTTCCGACCTTTAGTGGAGGAGTTACAGGGAAAAAATGATATCGTTATGACCTGCCGTGAACTTGCTGAAACTCGGGCACTTCTTGAATGCTTAAATATAGACTACAAAAATTTCGGCAGACACTCGGGTAATAACAAATGTTTAAAGGTCGTCGGCCACCTGTTAAGATGTTGTTCCATGCTACCGCACCTTAACTCTATCGATTTTGCCTTCAGCCACGGCTCTCCGGCACCTATTATGATAAAGTACATCAAAGGGGCTAAGCTCATATCCTCCTACGATAACGAACACGCCATGAGCTTCGAGCTCCTGTCCAACTACAGCGACTACGTCATGGTGCCCGAGGTACTCGAGGAGGTGACATCTAAGAGAGCTGGGGATAAAACGGACGTGACCACCTATCCCGGGGTTAAGGAACAGATATATCTGGCCGATTTCAAACCGGACGAGAGGGTTAAAAAAAGCATACCCTTCGATGATTACGTGGTTCTCAGAGCGGAAGCTTGGAAATCGGATTACGTGGAAAACAACCACGTGAAGGCCTATGATATAGCCAAAGGATTGATCAGCGAGGGGTACAACATCGTGTTCCTCCCAAGGTACGGTTTTGCACCTGGATGGATGGAACGTTCGGAACAGGTGTTCATACCTCCGCCTATGAACGGACCACAGCTGTGCTGGTATTCCAAAGGGGTGCTCACGGGTTCGGGAACTTTGGCCCGGGAGGCCGCGGTACTGGGCGTCCCGTCAGTTTCATTCTACTCCTCGACTCCTTTGAAAGTGGATCTTCTACTGGAGTCAAAGGGATCGGTGTTCCGATCCGGAGATACCGATGCGATCATAGAGTATCTGGATAACAGCGGTAGAAAAAGAGGTCTGTTGAAGGACGCCTGGAAGGTGAGGCGTTGTGTCACCGAAAGGGTTAAAGAGATAATTTCATGAACCCCCATTTTTAAATACCTCTTAAACATAATCCGATGGTATGCGAATATCAGTTCTCGGCTTGGGATATATCGGACTCCCCACAGCGGCCATTTTCGCCAATCGGGGATTCGAAGTGGTGGGATTCGATACCAACGGTGATAAGGTTGAAGATATTAACCACGGTGTGTTCGATATACATGAACCTGGCTTACGTGCCTTTCTAAGGGATGCCTTCAATACAGGTAACTTTCGAGCCGATGAAAAACTGGTGGAAAGTGATGTGTTTATCATATGCGTACCTACACCCATCGATGATTCTAACAAGCCTGATCTTTCTTACGTAAAAGATGCTGGGGAGAGAGTTTCAACCGTTTTGGAAAGGGACAACCTGGTGATACTGGAGTCCACCGTACCACCGGGAACCACTGAAAACGTACTTCTACCTTTACTCGAGGAAAACGGGTTAAAGGCTGGGAAGGATTTCAGCCTTAGCTACTGTCCGGAAAGGGTTATGCCGGGAAAGATACTGAAGGAGCTAACCGAGAACCAGCGTATAATAGGAGGGATCGACGAAAAAAGCTGCCGGCGGGCGGAGGAACTATACTCCACATTCGTCGAAGGAGATATATTTACAACCGACCCCACGACGGCGGAATTCTCCAAACTGGCTGAGAATACATACAGAGATACAAACATCGCTCTGGCAAACGAGTTCGCTAGGTTGTGTGAACTTCACGGAACAGACGTCTGGAGGATGAGAAAGCTGGCGAACAACCATCCCAGGGTGGACATACTAAAACCCGGGCCTGGAGTCGGCGGACACTGCCTTCCCGTGGACCCGTGGTTTCTGGTAAACGGAGATTCCGGTCTAATACCGGTGGTAAGGAAGATAAACGATGGGATGGTTGAGCACGTTGGAAAGCGGATAAGAGACAACACCCCTAAAGAGAGCGTAGTGGTGCTTCTGGGAACCGCTTATAAAGCAAACACTGAGGATCAGCGAAACTCGCCGACTATGAAACTCGTTGAACGGCTGCAGGATTTCGAGGTCAGAATTCACGACCCCTACGTTTCGGAGCAAAGAGGGGATGTTTACCATCTGGTTAAAGGCGCACACACCCTCGTGCTAATGGTGGATCACCGTTACTATGCGGATACAATAACACCTTCAAAGGTACTCGAGCTCATGGAAGGAAACACGGTGATAGATAGCCGTGACTTCTTTGATGCAAAAGGATGGGAGGAGGCCGGGGCGGAGTACATACTGTTGGGAGCTAATAGATGACCGATTGAAGCTTAAAATCCCAGATAATACAAAGATGTACGATATCAAGACATTTAAACGGCGATATATCCGTTAAATACTTTAACTTTATGTCGCGAGAAGTCTTTTTGACTTGGCTGGGGGATGAAAGCAACGCTATCGCTGTACTCTCTGGAAGATATGAAGAGGCTTTTTGAAGACTAGATGGTCTAGAGTACTACAGGTGACAACACCAGGGGTGAATTTATTTCCCGGTAAAGTGTTTCACCTATAGATTTATGACTCGTTGGACTTGTCCATTACTTCCGGAGTATATATGACCGCAAGCACCACGGCAGCGATGCACATGAGGGCCGCCGGTACGAAGGCGTATAGGAACGACATGCCGGCGTCCTGTACCGCACCTGCAAGTATCGGTCCCAAGATTCCACCGAGACCGTAAGAGGTGAAAACGTAACCGTAGTTCTGGCCCATGTTCTTGGAGCCGAAGGAGTTGGCGGTAGCTGCTGGGAATAGAGAGAAACAGCCGCCGTAGTTGAAACCTATGGCGATGGTTACGCCGTAGAAGGCTAACGGGTGATATGTGGAATAAAAGAATATGAACATCATGAGAGCTTGGAGTCCGAACATCATGATCAGAGATTTTTTAGTGCCGATGATATCCGAGATGTGACCCCATCCTATACGGCCTAAGCCGTTGAATATCGGTAGGAAAACCGCGGCACCGATGACAGCGTAATCCGAGGCCTGGGCTACGGTAAAACCTCTGCCTGAGAAGCCTTCGGCCGGATTGTTGGCGAAGTTCTGTATGTTACCGATCACCATGAGCCCGGCTAGAGCTCCAACCACGAACATGGTCCACAGTAGGTAGAACTGCTTTGTTGTCAGCATCCTCTTGGGACCCAGGTTTCTCAATATACCGGTTTCCTCGGAATCGTCCACCGGAGGCTTATAGCCCTCGGGAAGCCATCCATCAGGAGGATCTATCATTACCATGGAACCTATCACCACAAGGACCATGAACAGCATACCGTAGGTTCTGAATACCCAGTCAACGTTGGATATGGTATAAACACCGTTCTCCGGCTGTATGAACCCTGCAAAGCCGGTGAAACCCTCGATCACACTTGGTGGATTGGCGAGTAGTATCCATATGAAAGCACCGAACCCGAAGCCGGCCACGGCCAGGCCTGAGATCAGTCCCTTCTTGTCCGGGAACCACTTAACCCCCACCGATATAGGTATTACGTAGGAGAGTCCGATACCTATACCGCCTAATATACCTATACTTAAAAGCTTCATGGGGAAGTTGGCACCGCTCAACCCGCCGAGTATGTAACCCGTTCCGAGAAGAACACCACCGAGCAAGGATATGTTCCTGGGACTGTACTTCTTCTGAAGACGACCGCCTATAATAGTAAATACAGCGAAGGCCGCTAAACCAGCACTGAAAATGGCCTGGGTTTCAGTACTTGAAAATGCGAACTCGCTGACCACTTCACCGTCTATTCCTCTGAGAGGTGCTGTGAACGCCGACCATGCATAGATCGCACCTAAAGCCAATTGGATCATCACGGCACCGACAACCACAAGCCACCTGTTCATTATTTTTTCCGCCATATACCTGCATCTCCTTTGATCGTAAATACACAGTGCATCCTTGGAGTAAAAACCGAGGAGCGACTGACAGCAGTGTTACAAAAAGGCGGTATAAAAATTATTGGGTTAGTTTTCCTGTTAAAGCGTCAGAGCTCACGCTGAAAGGATCAGATCCATGTGGTTTCAATGGTGTATGGTCTGTCCGTACACCATAACGTTGTTTATGAAGAAACCGCCGAAATCCAACGTACCGTCCTCGAAATGATCGTAGGCGTTTGCTCCACAGGTTACAACCCTAAATCGAAGCAGTATTACGTTTCCGGAGAAATCCGATAGATCAACGTTCAAGCGGCTAAGCTCGCCCGCCTTAACCCAGTAGTTGTCCTCCTCATAACCGGAAACTCCGGAAGCAGACCTTACACCGAGGTTTATAGCACTCCATCTTAAACCGTTGTTCGTGGATACCTCAACCCGGAAACCGTCCGGAGGTCTTCCACCGGCGGTGTTGATGTTGAACTTGAAATCGGCGGTAAGGTTAGCGGTGAGTGCGTTACGCAGGTCGATAGGTACGGTGACCAACCTGTTGTCTATACCGCTCCTAAACCATCCCGTCTCGGGATCCATGTTTCGCCACGCCCAAGTAGTGTCTCCATCTCTACCTTGGGTGAGCACCCGCTGCCAGACGTCGTGCATATCGGGTCCGCTGTCGTCTACATCACCTTCCCTGGTCACCACGATGCCGACGTCGTCTATCCACCAACCACCGGGCGTAACTCCACCTCCGTACTGTTTGTAGTAGAACCGTACTCTTACGCTCTCCAGCGCCTCGTCGGGTATATCGAACTCGTCCTGTAAATCGTTCATCTGACGCAGAAGGTCGACTCTAACAAACTCCCAGTTCAAGGTACCGCCTGCACTCTTACCGTTCCAGCACCAATTGATCTCCTGACCAAAACTGTCAACCGGCAGCGTTATGTCATCGTGCTGCAGGAGGTTGCCCGAGTAGGGTCCCACTGAGGGTTTCACGTACCGCCACATCAGCTCTCCGTCATCCGGATCCTCATAACCTATCTGCAAATAAGCACCGTTGACACCCTGTATAAGCTTGTACCTGTGCCAGAAGGTGAGCCATGCTTCATCGGTCCCGGTAAGGTCGAAGGCGGGAGTGACCGCCATCTTATCCACGTTCACCGGTTCGTCCTCCTCTTCTTCCATAAGACCGTTACCCTGTATATCTACCGGAGGATCCATGGACGTCAGGTTCTGAGCTCCTCCTATCAAATGCCTGGCAATTAGATCGAATATATCTTCTAAATCATCAGGACCCGGTGCGTAGAAATATTCGGCATCCGATGTGTTTGCGATACGCCATAGATTGTATTCGGTAGTACCCGCCTCCCAAGTCCTCTCGTCATTTGGATCTTTTTCTATGAGGAAATTCTCATCGCCCGCTGACTCAAGATCGGGAGCGGGATTCCAGTCGGGATTCTCTGGGTTCACATCAAGATCGGTATTGTGTTCCAAACCTAGACCTATGGTAAAGATCTGTATGGAGGAATTAAGCAGACCTCTCCTGTTTCCAGGGCCCTGGTCTTGATCACCTACATGGCTCCACACTCCGGGTTCGTAAGGATCGGGATCTTGTCTATAATCGAATCTATACTTTCCTATATGACTGTCGCCGTAATTGATAATAGGAGTGCCGTCCTCATTTTCCATTTCGTGCCACGGTGCCCAGTTTTGACTGCCTAACTCAAACTGTGGGGGTTCTGCGGCGGGGTCCGCAGCCATTTTGTCTGCCCCATCCGTCAATCCTATAACCGCAGGTACCAGTTCAGGATAATCGTCCGCCATACCGATGACATCGAGATACGCGTTCCCAACGGTATCGTACACCGGTGCCTGCGGGTTACTCTCAATGCCGTCTATCTGCTCCAAAACATAGTCCCTATTGTTCTCCAATTGCATCGGTGGTGAAATAATTTGTCTGGGGTTGGTCCCCTGATAGGCCCAAACACCTACCCGGGATTCATTAGATAACAGAGTCACCAGGAAGGAAGCCGCACTTTTGGCTTTTTCTAACCACGATATATACTCTCCTGATTCCTCATCATATACCTCCCTGTCGCCCATAGAAAAAGAGTTATCGATAACCATGCTCACAATCGCATCCGCCCTGAGCCCGATAGGCCCTTCCGGCTCCTCCATAAAGTAGCTGTAGGGGTCGCTGTGGGCGTGTTCGGTTACCTTCTCTATACCGTGAGTTAGATTATCGGTGTAATCCCAATCCCCGGCTACGTTGGTATCAAGGCTTTCGTACTGACCTCCCATGTAATCTATTGCGGTTTCACCGCTTATGTAAGCTATCTGTGCCTCGTGAGACCACTTCTCAGCACCGGTCTCCATATCATCCCAGAAGTAGTAAACAGGGGTGTAATGGATAGCCTGGTTGTTGAAGCTCAACAGGTCCTCCTCGGTCTGCTGACCGGGTTGGTTGGGTACCTCGGGGACTTCGTGGAGCGGATCGACTATCACCCTGATGGGTCTTTCGGGACCCGCATGCAGCGGCTGCCACTTCACCTCAACATCCGCGAAACCTCCGGGAGGTACATAGGCACTCTCGGTATCGATATGAGAGGTTCCGTCTCTGAACCGTACCAAGGCGTTGGAACCTATGTCACCCAAGTTTTGTATCCTCACGGTGATAATGAAGGCTCTGCCGAGCATGGGATACTCGTCCGGGGTAATTATGTCCACTTCGGAAACCCGCAGTTCGATCCTGCCGTCTTCAATACCGAACCATTTGTTCATCATGTAAATGTACTCGGTCCTGGCGGATTGGGCGGAGGTGTTAAAGCCCACCATATCGTACCAGTGTATTTCCTCCGGAGATATCGGTGGATCGAAACGGGCTAAGTCGAATGAATTGAATACCAAGTTAAAGCCCGGTTTCGACACACGGTGTGCGAAGATATCTCCGCCTTCTCGAAGTATTGTTTCTGCATCATCAAGTGTATCATAAGAGTATGGCTGCGACAACCAATTACCGTCCAACCGGTACCTTGAGCCGTGTGTTACCGGATCGTCGAAGGTACCTTCGAGCTTACTGGGGGCCATGACGGAAGATACGGTGGTCCGGTCGATATGCAGCACTTCTGAGAAGAAATACTGGGCGGGACCGCTTGTTTGCCCGCTGATATCTTCCAGTAAGTGATCTCCGAAGAATACAAAATTGTTGTAACCGGTATAATTGTAAAGGTAATCCGTGATATTCTTCATGTCGTTTATGGTTAGAGTGTTGGATTGCTTTTGTCCGGTTACCCAGATCACAGAGTTGTAACTGCTCATGTTTAGGGCCGATGGGCCGTCTTCGCCATCTTCTACCTCGTAAATCTCGTAGGGGTATTCCAGAGCCTCGTACATGTTCTCCAGCATCTCCACCGACTCACCACCGTTGGTGTCGTCCACTATCAAGGTGTCGAACAACACACGTACGGTTACGTTAACTCCCTGGTACGTTATGTCGTTGTTCTCCGTATTGGTTTCAGGTATGCGGTTATTTGGATCAACTACCACCTTCAACTCGTGGACACCCACCGGTTCGGCAATCCACTCGAATAGGTATTTCTCCCTTTGCCCGCTGCCAATCGGTCGGATATCCTGTTCATCCACAACATCTCCGTTCATCATGAGTACGACTTCGGGGTACTCCACTTGTGGTCCGTTGTTCCGAACCGTCGCGCTTATCTCAATGGTATCCCGGTAGGTCGGGAAGCGTGTGGTGAATTCCTGACTAGTTACAGCCAGGTCTCTTCCGATCATACCTTCTACGTTACCCAGCCAGAGTATCACATGGTAGGTCAGATGACTACGGTGACCATCGGTCGATTCATCGATGGAGTCGAATCTAATGGATTGGAACAACGTTCGTCTGCCTCCTTCCTCGGTGCTGTTGAAGCTTACCGCTACCGGCTTGTCTTCAGCATCACCGGTGTCCAGTAGGACGGAATTGCCTTGGTTATAAGGTGTCAGATAATCGCCGTGTTTACCGGCTTCGGGCTCCCTAATATAGAATTCTTCTCCATCCATCACAGGATCGTTTGCACCCTCTAGGGGACCGGCGGGTGCGTTGGAAAGAGAATCAACATCGGTATGAAGCCATTCATTCAACCATCCGATCCACCCGGCTGTATTTGCATCGTCAGCTATTCCATCACCTATCAACCAAAGACGGCGATCGTTTTCTAGAAACTCCTCAAGCTCGTCCCTATCCTCTTGGACCAAGGTGTTGCTGTCCCTGGAACCGAACATCCATACGACAACGTCGTAGTTTTCCAGAGGGAAAGTTCCTTGATCGTAAAATAATCCGGAAAATCCAGGAGTAGCTCTCACGTGATCGTAGGAAAAGTCGGTCGAAGCAAGGGCGTCCTTCATAGCCTTCGTGTCGGAACCGACACTTCCGTCCGGCGTACCCTCATCGTCCACCAATAGGATACTGGGAAATACGTTAACGTGCTTGTACCCGGATGCCTCTTCGTCGTTGTACTCGGCAACGATGGTTATGTTATGTATTCCCGAACGGTTTATGTTCCAGCTGGTAGAAAGGTCCATACCACCACCGGCTGCGAACCTGACACCCTCTTTTACGTCCACCTCGTACTCGGTTCCGTCCGGATGTTTATCGTAGAAGTACACGTCTGCCACCGTAGATGCCCCACCGGAGTTGTATATGGTGACTTTTGTGACGAACAAGTCGCCGGCCGAAGGAGAGATCGGGTCAAAATGAATCCTATCCGGTTCCACATGAAGATGGGGGTCAAACGGCGAAACGGTATGCTCGCCCACGTGGAGCACTATGTAATAAACATCTCGCGAACCCTCGAGGTTCACTTCCAGCAGGAAGGTACCGTTGTTCTGCTCTTCGGAAAGTTCTATGTAAAGCGAAAATCTGTTTACCTCCCGGGGCCGATCGGTCACCGGATACATTTGCGCCTCACCGTCGAATCCGTCCAGAGGCTCCAGGTCAACCGTTGTGTTTATACTGCTTACAATGGGATTACTCTTATCCAATATGTCGGCCCATAGGGTGACTCCTTCCCCCGGTACGGTGTAAGTTTCCCACGGCAGAGGATAATCGACGCCAACCTTACGGATGATAGGTTCGTACACGGTGTCGTCCTTGATGATCTCGGCGAGCACCACTTGGTTCTCTGCGTTGTCGTATATGATCAGCTCCACATGGCTGTCCGGTGTCCTCAATGTGCCCCACACCTCGCTATACCGTTCTTCGGGATTCTCGTCGTCGAAATACAGGTTCAACGTGTTGCCTATATCCCACCAACCGTCGAGCAGATCCTGGCCGTCCGCATCGTCTTCGAATGTGAACGAATAGGAGTCCGTATGGTTAAGCAGCAGTCGTATAGAGGTATATCTGTCAACCAAAGGTTCACCACCGATGTTGGTCACGTTCAAGTAAAATTCAACCGTTCCTTCGGGGTGTTGCTCTTCAAGAGAAACCGAGAAGGTGGTGTGTCTTTGACTGACTGGAGGTTCCAGTGTCTGCACTCCCCAGAATATACTGGTGAACAGTATGACGGTTATGGAGAGGGTGAGTATGCTTCCCACCACTTCGGAAACACCGGAGTCGTCCTTTTTTTTGTGCCCTCTTTTCATCGCCATATTTATCAACCCTCCACCACGGAGTGTCCGTGTATTACAACATCATCGATGAAGAATCCGTATTCAAAGTCGGGATCGTCGTAGTTTGTATAGGCGTTTGCAGTGGTGGTGAACATACGGAATCGGATGCGGACCACCTCGCCTCGGAAGTCTGAAAGGTCGGTTTGAAGCCGGGTAAGTGATTCAGCAGTGGTCCAGCCGTGCCCGGCGTCGGCACCTTCGTAGGAATCTTCACCGCCTGTGCCTGAAACACCCCAAGCTGTGCGGACACCGAGGTTGAGCGGCATCCACGTTCTGCCGTTATCCATCGTTATCTCCACTCTGAAACCGTCCGGAGGTGCTCCGGCGGAGCGGTTGATGTTGAACTTGAAGTAAGCGCTCAGATAAACGTTCTTGGCGTTGGTTAGGTCTATGGGATTGGTTACAAGCGAGTTGTCGAGTCCCCCGGGGAACCCGTCTTCGTCACAACCGATCCACCACGCCGTGGTCGGATCACCATCACGTCCGGTGGTGGTCACCTGCTGCCACACGTCCCTTGTATGGTCGCCGATATGCTGGTCGTCGTCTCCTATCCTCGTTACCACAACACGCACGTCGTCTATGAACCAGCCGTACCCTGTACCGCTGCCGTACTGGGTATAGTTGAACTTGACCCGCACGTCGTCTCGGTAATCTTCCGGCACATACCGAAGTATGTTCAGCCGTACGAAGTCCCAGCCGAAGCTTCCTCCGCCGCTGACACCGTTCCAGGCCCAGTCCATCTTGTTACCGTAATCGTCGTACCTCTCCGCGCTCATGTTCATGTTACCGGTGTAAGTTCCCTCGGAGGGGATCGCGTACTTCCATGAGTAGCCGTACTGATCTTGATTATCATTTTCCGGATCCTGGTAACCTACCTGTATGAATGCACCGTTCATCCCGGGTACGATCTTGTACTTGTTCCTAAACGTGAGACGTACCTGGTCGTAACCCCTCAGGTCGAAGGACGGTGTGACGGCTGTCTTGTTCTCGTTCTCTCCCACTGGAAGGCCCGGGTCGGGATCTTCGTCGTCATCGTCATCATCGTCATCATCTTCTTCAACCGTGTAAGTCACAGAAATATATGGCATATTTTGGCTATCGTAGCCATCTATTTGATAATATCCATCCTGATTTGGATGTCCAATATCTATTGTTTCAAGTCCAACTGCAAACCACCCATTTCCTAAATTCCCTTGTAAATCGGACACAGCTTCTTGGGAAAGAGGAAATGTATGACTCCCAGTATTCTCAAATACATAATCGCCATGATATATATTACCACTACTAGTGTCATCCCAACGTTCAGCAGCAGTAGATTCAACTGGGTCATTTGACACCTCACGAACATTAATTGTTACTTCATCTTCGCCCCCATGTTCATACGCGTTCACATGAAGAGATAAACTCTCTATCTCTGCATCGGAGGGGATATCAGAAATATCGAATTTCGCCCAGCTGTTTGTGTAATATTGGGTATTTTCGAAGGTGTATCTCCCTACTCTCATCCAATCATCACCTGTAAAATAATCATCGTCTACTCGTCCAGTCCACCAACTCTGACTTTGTGGATAAAAATTCTCCGTCGTAGTTTCCGTCAACTGGGAATCACCCATAGGCGTGGGTCCTCCAGGCATGGAGGTGACATTGCCTTCAGAAGCTCGCCCAGCGATCTCTGATATTATCCTCTGTAATTCTTCAAAGACTACCAAAACGTCTTCTCCTTCTTCAGCAAAATAATACCTGCCTCTGTAAGGATCCCCTTCTTGAGGGGGACCATATTCACAGTCCTCCGTTCTATTTCCGTATTTATCTTGCCATTCACCCGGAGATGTATTACCTACATTAAACATCTCTTCTTCGAGTGACGGTATTCCATCATGCTCGTTATCATAATTGGGAGCAACCGGATATGAAGACGTTCCGCCATTTTGCCTTAATGCATTGGTGATAAATCCAATATTATAGACCATTGGTGGAGCATTTAATAATCCATCATAAGTGCCTGAGCCACTGGATCCTCCTCCCTGACTGGTAGTATCTCCCCAGTCCGCATGTGGAGAGTACATACTATCAGAATTGGATTGTCCATCTGCTAATCCTATCACGAATTCAAGCCTATCTTTACCTTGATCTTCACTCTCTTCTCCGATCTCAACAGCTCGTTGTACGGCACTGCCCAATGTGTCATAATAAGGTGTATTTCCATTAGGACCCCAATAAGGATAACTATTACCTGATGACCAAACACCATTCCCTTCTCGGATATCATAAAGAGCCTGTATAAAATCTGTTCTGTTATCTTGTGTCATGTATGCTAATTCTTTATATAGATAGGGTGGTGGATTGCTACCTCCGTCGTGGTGGAATGTCCATATCTCTACTCTATCCTTACTCGTCATATTGTCTACAAAACTAACTGCAGCTTCAACCGCCTGATACATACGGGAATCTGGGTGATT
>JAFDUB010000017.1 GCA_019594025.1 Thermoplasmata archaeon | reverse complement strand
AGTAATTCAAACTTGGAAGAAGTTGCATGCAGGTGCAACTTCAATTGCTAAATATCTTCGAAAGAAGGATGGTATCAAAATAGCGGATATCAAAGTACATGAAATCCTGCTGGAGAACAACATGGCTAGAGAAAACGACAAGTATGTCTTCTAGCAGTCCCAGCTCCTGGTCCAGCTCTTCATCGGGAAGCTCTTCTGAGAGTTCCAATTCATCATCGAGTGCATCATCTAAATCTAAAACCAAATCTTCGGAATCATCCTCCAGCAGCTTCTCCAAGTTTTCGACATACTTGTCGTTTTCTCCCCCTCCTTCCTCAAGCTCGATTATTATCCTATCAAGGCCACAGCCGGGGCATTCGTCGGCATCCTCCGGTATCTCGGATTCGCAAACCGGGCATAGAAGAAGGTTTTCTTTTATCAGCTTGTACACCTCTGTGTGGGGTTATTATTAACCAGTGCTTCCGTATTAATGTTTTTGTACTTTTACCATTTTCCGGGATGAAACACCCTAGCCATAAAATATATATATAAACCCCTTCTCCCCCTTCTTCAACAAACGGTGAACAATCATGTCCGAGAAAAAGAAAAAAGTATTGAAAGAAATAGACGAGATAATCGCAGAGATAGAAAATGCATAATTTACTACTGCGGTTATCTCGAAAAATCCATTTTTAGAAATCGTGCTAATAACTTCCTCTTCTAACGATAATAGTCAGCAACCATATCCCCATCAGAACCGATACTAAAAATATGTACGGACCAAAGAGCACCTCTTGTCCGGACATAACAACCAGGGCGGAACCGATGATTATAGCAGCGGTTATTATGGTGTAACTCAATCGGTTAGAGATGGTTTCCAGCCTCATCTCGAGTTCCTTCAATCCCTTGTGTTCTATGGTCACCGCAAAATCTCGCTCCTCGAATCGTTCGAGGACGTTATTGATCTTATTGGGCAGCTTTGAAACCAATTTTTTGTAGTCCTTAGCACTGTTGAAAAACGATTTGAGCTGAGCTCGTGGACCGTATCTATCCTGGATAATCTCAACTATGACCGGTTCAGCTGCTGTAAAGAAATCGAACTTGGGATCCAAGGCGTTGCAGATACCCTCGGTTTCGATGAGTGCCCTTTCCATTAAAAGAAAACTTGGCGGAAGGGAGATGTTATGCTTATTGACGATCATCATTATCTCCTCGTTAGCTCCCTCCTTGAACATGACATCCTCTTTTCGTTTGTACAATTCTAGAATATCCTCAATATCCCATTCCAGTTCTTCAGGATCGTATTCGCCGTGCTGCACGCTCAATTCCAGCAGCACTTCCATAACCTTTCTTGAATCTCCTTTGGCCATGGCCATGAAGAGGTCTATTAACTTCCCACGTTTTCTTGTAGTCAACCTACCGACCGCTCCGAAGTCGAGAAACGCTATCTTGCCGTCCTCACGGTAGTACACGTTCCCCGGCGACGGATCGGCGTGAAAAATACCATGGATGAAGAACTGGCGCAGCATAGCCTGGGCAAATTCCGTCGCCAGCCTTTGCTTAAACTCTCTTGGATAGTCCCCGTCTATGGCCTGTCTGATACTTTTACCTTGCACATTTTCCAGTACGAGCACCTTTCGGGTCACATATTCCCAATAGACCTTTGGAACTATAATGTCTGGATCCTCTTCGAAAGCTTCATAGAATCTTTGAGCGTTCCTTGCTTCGATGGTGTAATTCATCTCCTTTTCAAGCATTTTCTTAAATTCGTTAACCGTTTCCTGTGGATGATACATCTCACTTTCAGGCACCCATTTCTCGATGAGTTGCGCAATTTTTTTTATCAACGCCATATCCGCCCGTACTCTATCCCTTATGTTGGGACGCTGTACCTTTACCACCACCTCTTCCCCTGTCTTCAACGTAGCTTCGTGTACCTGGCCGATTGATGCGGAGCCCAACGGAGTGTTGTAGAACTCGTCGAATATCCTGGTTATGGGCGCCCCTAGTTCTTTCTCTATTATCTTTCTAGCATCCTCGGCGGGGTAAGGACTCACATGTTCATAGAGCCTTCTCAATTCATTGGCAAATTCTAACGGTACGAGATCCGGACGCAGTGCCAAAAATTGTCCCAACTTGATAAAGGTGGGTCCCAGATCCTCAAGTAATTCTCTCAACAGGGATGCGTCGACAGTCTCCATCTGATATTCTAATTGGTTCTCTAATCTTGTCCTGGAAACAAAGCTGATAAGCCCGATCTCCTTGACAAAGTCAACTAAACCATGCTCTACTAGTACCTCGACTATCTCCTTCAGGCGTTCTATTTTACCCGTCCGTTTCATGATTAGATACGATATCAAGAACATGTATTTTATAATTTGTCCGTTTTCGTGAGAACTATTTTACCATACGAAACCCAAAGATATATATACCCCTCTCACTTCCACTCCGACAAAGAGGGTTGCAGGGGGTAACTTTTTTCCTCCTCAACCGAATACCCTGCAACCTTCATCTCCTCTAAATTCTTAAATACACCCTTATCCATGCTGCAGAGAGTGAATACGATGTTAGAACCGGAACCCTTCAGGATTAAGATGATCGAGCCTCTTACCCGTTTATCGAGGGAGGAGAGAAAAAAGAAGATAGAATCTATTGGATACAACGTTTTCAAACTCGAAGCAAAGGACGTATTCATCGATATGCTGACAGACTCCGGTATGTCTGCAATGAGCGATCAGCAGTGGGGTAAGATGTTCACCACGGAGCAGGCTTACGCCGGCGGCAGTTCTTACAGGTTGCTGGAAAAGACCATATCCGACATATTCGGTTTTCAACGATTCGTCCCCGTGCACCAGGGAAGGGCTTCGGAGAACATTCTTTTTTCTTTAACCGTGAAAGAAGGTGATTACGTACCCAACAACATGCACTTCGATACCACCCATGCAAACGTAAAACATAAGGGGGGAACGCCAGTTAATTTGGTTGTAGACGAGGCGTACGAACCCGGAAAACCAGGTGATTTCAAGGGAAACATGGACATATCCAAATTGAAAAAATTCATAGAAGAAAAAGGAAAAGAGAACATACCTGTTATCATGCTCACAATTACGAATAACACCGCCGGCGGCCAGCCCGTATCCATGAAAAATATTAAAGAAGTTAGTGAACTAGCTAACGAACACGACATACCCTTTTTCCTAGACGCATGCAGGTTTGCGGAGAACGCCTTTTTTATAAAGACTAAAGAAAAGGGATACGCCGATAGATCCGTTAGAGACATAGTTAAGGAAATGTTCTCCTATGCAGACGGTTTCACATTCAGTGCAAAGAAGGACGGGTTGACGAACATAGGTGGTTTGCTGGGTGTAAAAGACGAAAAGCTGCACAAAAAATGTGTTGAACTAGGTATAATAATCGAAGGATTTCCCACCTATGGTGGTATGGCCTGTCGAGAACTGGCGGCTATTGCCCAGGGTGTAAGAGAATCGACGAGATTCGAGTATCTCAAGTACAGGCATCAACAGGTGAAATACTTAGGAGATCTACTCCACAAAGCAGGTGTCCCAATCGCAAGACCGGTCGGCGGGCACGCCGTTTTCATCGATGGAAAAGAGTTCCTGCCCCATATACCACAAGTACAGTTCCCGGCCCAATCACTGACCGCCGAGCTTTACATTGAAGGGGGTGTAAGGGGTGTTGAACTGGGAACAAGTGCTTTCGGAGAGACAGATGAAGAAGGAAACGTACTACCAGCACTCCTGGAGTTTATGAGACTGGCGATACCGAGGCGGGTTTATACTCTTAATCAATTAAACTTCGTGGCTGAGTGTGTCACTTCTTTACACGAAAAAAGAGACGATATAATGGGATTGGAGCGTATATATGCTCCGAAACTCCTGGGCCACTTCATGGCGGAGTTCCGACCTTTGTAGGTATCTCATCAAAGGTTATATATTACCTCATATAATCTCTATTACATTGGTGGCTAACTTATGAGAAGCGCCCTTATCAAATACAGCAGTCTGCCGGTAACGTTCGTTTTATTACTACTTGTAATATCCTTAATACCATCTCCTGTAAACAGTGTATCCGAAGGTACCGAATTGAGAGCCACCGCTGAGGAAGATAGTATCCTTCTAGAATGGAACGAACCGTATCGGGGCGGGATAACCGGATACCGTATCTATCGAGGTTTGGCGGAGGACCAAAGGTATGTTTATCAAGAAGTAGGAAAGGATCAAACTTCATACCGGGACGAAGAGGTTGAGGAAGGTCGGACTTATAAATACTGGGTAACCATACTTGAAGACCACCTCGAGTCTCAATGTTCAGAGACCGTTTCAGCCACTCTTCCAGGAGCTAACACACCTACCCCACCTACAGAATTTAAAGCCTATCCGGGTAACTCAACAGCGGTTTTAACTTGGAACCGACCTTTAGACAACGGTAATAGATTGGTGAAGAATTATCGTATCTTCCGTGCGGAAGAAGATGGTGACCTCGAATTTATTCATGCCGCGGGAACGGTCTATAAATATGAAGATAGAGCCGTTCGCAACGGGGTCACATACCGGTATCGGATAAAGGCACGTAACAATATCGGACTAAGTGAAGAGGTAGAATCTTCTGAGATCATCCCTTCACAGGAATTTAACGTCCCTGAAGTACCTAGGAATTTACGAAGCTTCAGAGGTAGCGATTTTGTTGATCTAATCTGGGACGAACCAACGGAAGACGGAGGCACAACTGTTTACGAATACAGGATACACCGGGATGGTGCACACATTTCTACCGTGAGGGAAGAGCATTTTAGAGATTCTGATATAGGTACCAGTGCCATATATTCGATTAGTGCTATTAACGCTGTGGGGGAAAGCGGTCTTTCCATAGAGAAACAAATTGGTTTACGGGAAGAAAAAGACGAGATTCAGATACCGTTGACCATTGAGCGAAAAGAAAATGGAGCTCACCTCTCCTGGTATGATCTTGAGCACTCCACGGCATATCTTATTTACAGAGGTAACGAACCCGAGTCGTTATCGCCTTATGAGATAGTGGAAGAAAATGAGTTCACCGACAGCGAAGTGGAATTTAACCGCAGATACTACTATCGTGTAGTGGCGTTAGAAGGAGAATCGTTGAGAGACGAGTCGAACACTATTGGTTTTACTCCGACGGAGGTTGAAGAAGATCCGGGATTTGATTATTCCATAATAATCCGAATATTAATAGTGAGTTTGATTATAGCTGTAGCGGTGGTAATCGTGCTGTTTTTCATACATATTAAAAAGCCCAAAGGGCCGAAGTAGATCGATTGCGTTAAAACTAAATCCCACGGACTACTTCCAATTACTCGGTAGATAAACATGAAAGCGATAGTGTTGATAGAAAACGGTTTTCAGGATACTGAGTTAACGTACCCCTACTACCGGTTAAAAGAAGCAGGTTATGAAGTGAAGTTAGTGGGTCCTAGAAAGGGAGAGACTTATTATGGGGGCTACGGTCTTGAATTAGAGGCAGATCTAGCGGCCGATGATCCGGATGTGAGCGATTACGACGTAGTTGTTATACCTGGAGGGTCTGCACCTGACAGGATGCGGCAGAACAAAAAGATGGTTAAACTAGTTAAAAAAGCGGTCGAAAAGGGTTTGGTGGTTTCAGCTATATGCCACGGACCGCAGCTTCTCATAGAAGCGGATGTGGGTGAAGGGTAAAAGAGTTACATCCTACAAATCAGTTTCTACCGACCTTAAGAATGCAGGAGGTAAGTTCGAGGATAGAGAGGTAGTGGTGGACGGTAAGCTGGTAACCTCACGGACACCCCCGGACCTGCCCGCATTCATGAAAGAGACCCTGGCGCTTTTGAAGTAGATCATTCAAAGTACAGCCGGGTACCCCATACGAGGGAAAGCTGCATTATCGGGATGGAGCCTATGAACTCGGGAATGGCGTATCCTATGTCGTAGGGTATCCTGTACAAGAGTAGTACCGTAGCAAGACTAAATACAATACTGGATATTAAAAATACGCCCCACATAGGCTCGGACAGGTCCACCATCTGGTCGATACCTATCAATGCAATGCCGATTATGGAAAGAGCGTAAAAGCCCACTGCCACATATAAATGCGGCCAGGTACCGGCTGGGAATATACCCACCAATATTAATAATATCATGCTTGCGGTGACGAAAGATACGCCGGCCACACCTACACGTGTCTCTATCAGTCTGAATATAGCCATGGCGAACAAGAATCCAATTATTCCCGCCAACACCAGTCCGATGTTAAAAATATTGCTGTAAGAAGCATCGGCAGCCCCTAGGTCGCTGAGTGCGTGGTTAGCCCATCGGAACCAACTTCGATTGATCAGAATCGCTATCCCTATGAATATGTAAGCAACAATAGGGGCGGCGATTCCGCATATTCCTCCTATCTCCTCTGGAACTAGATCTTCTATATCCATTACGTCCATTTACAATCCTCCGGGTATGATCTCATAAACCTCATAGATGGTATACAAGGGGAGGGATAAAAACTTTGTTAACTGAGGAGAGTAAGGTCACCAGTTTTTTATATATCCCTATGATTGCTCATTGATGACTCGATTATATCTCGTCAGACACGGTGAAACCGAATGGAACAAAGAGAAGCGGATGCAGGGATGGGCGGATTCACAGTTGACGGACGAGGGTATCGAGCAAGTAAAAGAGTTAAGAGAAAGCTGGAAGGTATACCTTTTACAGCAGTATTCTGCAGCACCTCCGGAAGAGCTCTTAAAACCGCTGAGACATTGACTGAAAGACGAAATATAGATATCACAAGAGAACCGGATCTGAGGGAGATAAACCTGGGTGCTTGGGAGGGAAGGAAGTTTGATGAATTAGAGAAAGAATCACCGGATAACTTCAGACGCTTCTGGGAGGAACCTCAGGAGTATGTTCCTAACCATGGTGAAAGTGTGGAAGAGGTGCAGAATAGGGGGACGGAAGTGGTGTCCCGGATTGCAGAGGAGTATCCCGATGGTGATGTTCTTATCGTATCTCATTCATGCATATTAAAATCCATTATACTGGAGTATCAAGAACGTCCACTTGAGGGATTGTGGGAGCCCCCACACATATATCCGGCAGGTTTAACCATATTGGACACAAAGACGGAACGATTAATTTTTCATTAAATCCGTTAACCTAATATGTGGAGGATACAATAACCCAATCGATGTATCACTTAGAGTGCAAATGTTTATTGAAAAAGGACGGTGAGTTCGTTATCAGCCGAGGTAGGGCAAGGCTACTGGAGCTTGTAGATGAAACCGGTTCGATTAGCGAATCCGCTAAGGAGCTCAAGATGTCGTACCGACACGCATGGGGCATAATCAAGAAAATCGAGGGTGACGCGGGTTTTGAAGTTATCAAAACACACAGAGGTGGAAGCGATAAAGGTGGTTCGGTTCTTACTAGTAAGGGTAAAGAACTGTTGGAAACATATCATGAACTTAAAAAAGAGCATCGTGGAGACGTTTACATGAATCCTGCTATTACCGTAGATGGTATTTTAAGGGAAGAAGATAAAATAGTACTTATAGAAAGAAAAAATGAACCTTTCAAAGGAAAACATGCACTTCCCGGAGGATTTGTGGAATACGGTGAAACTGTGGAGGAAGCGATTGTTAGAGAGGTGAAGGAGGAAACAGGGCTTGAATGTGTTGTGAAAGATATGGTTGGTGTATATTCCGATCCCAAAAGAGACCCACGGGGCCACACTATATCTGTAGTCTTCGAACTGGATATAGTTAGTGGTAAATTGAAAGCTTCAACTGATGCATCGGATGTAGGATACTTTAATATAAGAGAGCTGCCGGATTTAGCATTCGATCACGATAAGATAATACAAGATTACCTACTTTCTACGGGTGATCAATCGGTATCTCACCCGGGTACCCTTTAGAGTGCGTGACAACTTTTCAACTAAATCGCTGTACTCCTGGGGAGTAGTGTATTCTTTAGCAAAGTCGTATTCTCCTACCACGGGTTCAAAGCCTAGGTCCTTCATCTTCTTCAGTACGACCAGTGGGTCAACACCATCACTATGAAAGTTCAGTTCCAAATATAGTTTCATATCTACCATATATCCAATAGCTTTTATTTATCGCTTTTGGTGATAAGTTTTATAGGTGTACTTTGTTTTGCAGTTTTGCGATGGTAAAAAGGATTCACAAAAAGATCGCTCGAAAACGCATAGACTTCCTCTTCGACGAAGCCGCAAAGGCAGCCGTATCCAACGATCTAAAGTTAGCTAAACGGTACGCCCTACTTGCGAGGAAGATTGGGATGCGGTATAACGTTACACTGCGGTCGAGGCAAAAACGGAGGGTTTGTAAGCGATGTTATTCGTATCTGTATCCCTCTATTAACTGTAGAGTTAGGTTAAAAGACGGGAAGCTCGTAACACCCTGTGGTGAGTGTGGTACCATCAACAGGTACGTTTACAGAGAGAGATGATTATTATGGACGATAAACAGGCAAAGAAGATGGGGCAGGAGATGTCCGCAAGTATATGGGTAGGAAAAGAGGGCATCTCTGACGGCATAATAGATGAGATAAACAAACAGGTTGAATCCAAAGGTATCGTTAAGTTGAAGGTACTGAGAAACAGCCCTTACCGAGAGATGGCCGAAGCGGAAGAAATCATAAAAGATAGAATCAAAGGTAGAATAGCTGAAGTTCGTGGGAAAACCATTTTGATAGTTGAGTAGATACTACACTGGTAACGGAGATATTTCCAAGTCCACAGCTACATGCACTTTACTCGCAGAGTAAGTCCGCACTTCCCGTACATCTATAACTTTTGCATGGAATCCTAATTTTTTGATGATATCTGTAAGGGCGCTTTCCAGAGTCTCTAATCCCTCTGTGGATATCACTTCGTAGTAGTGGACGTATCCTTTTGAGTGGTCTAACGATTTTAAAGCGTGGTCTAAAAAGTCCCTTGCAGAATGAGGTAGGTTCATTATCACTCGGTCCACTTTTACCTTTACCCCCCTAGCATCGGCTTCTATGGCTTCCACTTTTTTTCCCACCGAATTCTTTCGTATGTTTTTGCGAAGTAACTCGACTGCATCCGGATTCATATCCACAGCATAGATCTTATCAACATCTACATTACGAGCAATAAGTACGCTGAAAGGACCCACCCCTGCGAACATGTCCAGGATGCGCTCGCCGGGCTGCACCTTTTCCACCACTCTCATCCGCTCTGTGGCCAAACGTGGTGAAAAGTAAGCTTTTGTCAGGTCTATAGCGAACTCACTTCCATGCTCTTTGTACACGGTAGAAGTCCTGTGCTCTCCGGCTAAATGGACCACGTCTCTAACTCTAAAGTCCCCTTCAACACCCCTATCTTCAAGGACCACGTTTACGTTTTTGTGCAGCTTTAACAAAGACTCTCCAAGCGGTTTACGGTATGGTTCCAAGGAATCTGGAATCTTCACCACTACTATGTCTCCCACGATATCGTAACTCGATGGTAATTCGTTTACCAGTTCATCCGGTAGATCGACTACATCGGTAAGGGAACTGGGTGGTTGTTCTAGTTTTTTAAAATCTCTCTCCACTACTGGATACTCCATATCCACGTCATCATCGACTATCGGTATAAGCAGGTGTCCGTCTTCAGACTCGATTCGATAGGCGGTGGAGAGAAGAGACTGATGCAAAAGTTTTTTTCTTACCTCTTCTCCTACGCTTTTCGGAACCTTAAGACATTTCATACGCAGGAGTGATTGCATTGGGAGAATTAATATTCATCGGTATGGGAATCTACGACGAGAAGGACATAAGCGTAAAGGGAAAGGAAGAACTCAGAAAGGCGGACAAGGTTTACTGTGAGTTCTACACAAGCAGTTTAGCCGGCTCAGATATCGACAAAATCGAAACAGAGTACGGTGTGGACGTCCAGGTACTCAGTCGAGAGGAAGTGGAGAAAGAGGAAATACCCCTTATCGAAGCCCAGGACAGGAAAGTGGTCTTTTTGACCGCAGGCGACACCATGGCCGCTACAACTCATGTAGATCTAAGGTTAAGGGCCGAGGCAAGGGGGATAAAAACGTGGTTGATACATTCGTCCTCAATTTTTTCAGCCGCCCCTTCATTGTTGGGTGTGCAGCACTATAAGTTCGGAAAAACAATCACACTACCGTTCCCAAGTGAAAGAAAGTATCCCATGAGCCCGTACGAGAATATAAGGGAGAACAAAGAAAGAAAGCTGCACACGTTGGTACTACTTGATATAGACGGTAAAGGACAGAGTTACATGACGGTGAATGAGGGTGTAAAAGCACTGCTCGAGTTGGAGCAAAGAGCTGGAAAGAAAGTTGTAACCGACGATACCATAATCGCAGGTCTAGCCAGGGTGGGCTCACGGAACCCAGAGGTTAAAGCGGGCTACCCGCATGATGTGATGGAACACGACTTTGGCCGGGGGCTGCATTGTATAGTCGTGTTCGGAGACCTACATTTCATGGAGATCGATTCACTGATTGCACTGGCAGGTGCGCCTGAGGAGATCTCTTTCGAATGAACCTTAAAGTAACTTTTATATACGTCTCCCGCTTCCATTTTCCATAATGAGCCGTACATGCAGTAACTCAGGATTTATCATTATAGGATGAGTTGACAGTATGTTCGGTTCTCGTTTGTAAGCGTTTTTCGGGGATCGATTATGAATAAAAAGGAACACCGTTTCGAACCGCTCGACAAGGATACTATGTTCACGGAGAAAGAGTTAGACGTACTTAGGTTTTGGAATAAAAATAACATCGCCGATAGATCACGTAGTATAGAGAGGGACAAAAAATTCGGTTTCACCGAAGGGCCTCCAACGGCAAACGGTCTTCCCCACATAGGTCACGTTCTAACCCGAGTCGCCAAGGACGTATATCTCAGATACAAAACCATGGGCGGATACCAGATCGTACCGAACATAGCAGGTTGGGATACCCACGGTCTTCCGGTAGAGATAGAGGTTGAAAAAGAGCTCGGTATAGACTCGAAGGAGGAGATACTTGAGTATGGTTTGGATAATTTTAATCGGAGATGCAAACAGAGTGTTTTCAGGTATGAAAAGGAATGGAGGGAAATGAGCGAGCGTATCGGATTCTGGATAGACTACGATAACGCCTACATAACCATGGAAGACGACTACATCGAAAGTGTCTGGTGGAGTCTGAAGAAGATATGGGATATGGGCCTCCTGGAAGAGGGGCACAAAGTGGTCCCCTACTGCCCGAGATGTGGAACACCACTATCTAGTCACGAGCAGGCCCAGGGTTGGAAGCAGGTACGGGATCCATCCATATACATACGGTTCAAATTGAAGGATGAAGACGCTTACTTACTTGCGTGGACCACCACACCGTGGACCCTTATATCCAATCTATTACTCACCGTGGGAAAAGATCTAGATTACGCTCTGGTTGAGTATGAGGGAGAGAAGTACTACCTTGCTGAAAAATTGGTGGACGAGGTGTTCGATGATGCCGAGGTGATCAAGACCGTTAGGGGTGAAGAGCTTCTGGGTAAAGAGTACGAGCCATTATTCCCATACGTTACATCACCGAGTAAGAGCCATTATGTGACCCACGCTGACTTCGTCAGTTTGGAAGAAGGTACCGGTATAGTACACATCGCTCCGGCATTCGGTGAGGACGACAGCCAACTGTGCGCCGAAGAGGGTGTAGAATTGGTGAACCCGGTGGATGAGAACGGTAAGTTCACCGAAGAGGTCACCGATTACGCGGGGATATTCGTAAAGGACGCCGACGGGCAGATAATGACGGACCTTTACGAGAGGGGTGATCTGATAAAACGTGCTTCGATCAAACACACGTACCCATTCTGCTGGAGATGTGATTCACCATTACTCTACTACGCTCTTGAGAGTTGGTTCATACGTACATCCAAGGAAAAGCAGCGGCTGATAGATAACAACGAAAAAGTACGGTGGAAGCCCGAGCATCTGAAGCACGGCAGGTTCGGTAACTTCTTGGACGAGTTGAAGGATTGGTCTTTGAGCAGGAACCGATTCTGGGGTACTCCCTTACCGATATGGATATGTCCCAAAGGACATCAGCACTGTGTAGGCAGTAAAAAGGAACTTGAAGACATGGCCACCGAGCCGCTGCCCGACGACTTCGAGCTGCACAGACCTTGGGTTGATAGGGTAAAACTAGAGTGTCCGGAATGCGAAGGTGATATGACCAGGGTGGAATACGTTATAGACTGCTGGTACGACAGCGGCAGCGCGCCCTTCGCACAATTTCACTATCCCTTCGAGAACAAAGAACGTTTCGAAGAGGCGTTCCCCATAGACTTTATCACCGAAGCTTTGGACCAAACGAGAGGTTGGTTCTACAGTTTACTGGCCATAAGTTCGTTACTCCACGATAAGCCGGCCTACATGAGCTGCCTCACCCTGGGCCTCGTGCTGGATGAGGACGGGGAGAAGATGAGTAAAAGCAAGGGTAACGCAGTCGATCCCATGGAGGCCATCAAAGAACTCGGGGCGGACGCCATACGCTTGTACTTCCTCGGCCTTCCGGTCTGGAAGTCGTCACGCTTCAGTCAGGAGTTGGTCAGAGAGAAGATAAGCAAAACTCTGAATACGTTGACCAACGTGGTCTCCTTCTTCATAAGCAACGCAAACATAGACGGTTTCGCACCCGGTGAGTTTGAAATAGAAGACAAACTCGATAGATGGCTGCTGTCGAAGAATCAGAGTTTGGTTTACGAGGTAAGAAAGTACTTGGACGATCTCGAGGTCCACAAAGCTACCAGAGCTATAGAAGGGTTCGTGGGCGACCTGAGCAACTGGTACCTGCGTAGAAGTCGAAGGCGGTTCTGGGAAGGTGACGAGAAGGATAAAGAAAGTGCTTACAACACACTCTACACCTCCTTACGTAACCTTACGTTGGTGATGGCACCCTTCACACCCTTCATCACCGAAAGGATATATCAGTCGTTGTTCAGGGATGCCGAAGGTGAAGAATCGGTACACTTGTTGGAGTATCCTGAGTACGACGGATCTATGGTCGATAGTACTCTAGAAAACAGGATGTCTTACGTCATCCAAGTAGCCGAGCTCGGTAGGAACGCCCGCCAGAAGAGTAACATAAAGCTCAGACAGCCCCTAAAGGAGGCTTTCGTGGTTACGGATGATAAAGAAAAACAGCAGGCGGTGCTGGATTTTGTTGAGATCCTAAAAGATGAGTTGAACGTTAAAAAGCTGGAGATCAAAGAGGATCAATCCTCTTTCATGGAATTCGTGGTCAGTCCTAACTTTTCCTCCTTAGGTCCCAGATTCAAAGAGGACGCCGGAGAAGTGGCCGGACTTATCGAACAAGCGGACAAAGAAAGGGTGATAGAAGCGGTTTTGAATGAAGAAGAGATCGAAATAGAGGGATACACCCTGATTCCCGACGACTTCAAAGTGGAAAAAGAGTTGGCAGAGGGTTATACACTCAGTGAGAACGGAGATATGAAGGTATTCGTGAACACCGTTCTAAATGAGGAGCTGATCAACGAAGGTTTGGCAAGGGACGTGGTAAGACGCATTCAGACCATGAGGAAAGAGCTGGACCTAGGGTACACTCAGAACATACACACCCGGTACGAAGGTGATGAGAAGATTACCAAAGCCATCGGGGTGATGAAGGAGTATATATCACGTGAAACCCTCTCCGTGACACTAGAAGAAGGAAAGGGAGACGGCTACCGGAAGGATTGGGATATAGACGGGATGACGGTCAGCTTAAACGTAGAACCGATCGATGGATAAAAGATATAAACACCAACAAAGATGATAGGAAGGTAATTAGATGGATGAAATGGAATTGGTTGTAAAAAAAAGGAATAGCTTGTTCAGGTTTCCAGAGGACATGGAGTATAGAGACCTGGTTCCGGTATTTCCTGAATTGTTGGATCTGTTTATGAGAATCTCGGATCAGTACCCCGAGGATAGTGGGGAGGAGTATATGGAGATGCTCATACGTTTGAATTTAAAGGATCTTGCACAAAATAAAAAGCCCATGGGGCATAACAGAGAGGCGAGGTACAGGATGATATTCCCACTGGAAACCGATAGGGTTGAATTTTTCGTTTATCCACGGATCTCTGAAGAGGAATCGGAAATAGATGTAATCACTCAAAAACTGAGCGATTTTTTTGATGAAAAAGGTATAGAGCACGAGGTTATTTGGGACCAGATGCGCTCTTTGATGAAGAAAGAAAAGAAGTGAATCTAACGGTTGAAAAAGGTTCTACAAACAGAAGTTAGTTCGTCGGTGGAGCTGTAAATAAAATCAGAGGGCATGGAGTTTTTGTAGCGTGAGTAGTTGAACCTTTTGTCCATAAGAACGATAAATGCTTTGTCTTCTTTTGAACGTATGGGACGCCCGGCGGCCTGGAGTACCCTGTTCAAGGCGGGATATATTCGAGTATAGTCATATCCCTTCTGTCTTCCGAACTTATTTGTGTAGTAGGCCTGCAAAGCGTCTAACTCTAAGGAAGGGGGTGGAAAGGGTATGCCGACTATGAGTATGCTGGATAATATGTTGTTACGATAATCCACCCCTTCGGAAAGGCTGCCTCCCTGCACTCCTAGTAGAAGTTTATCGTTATTTATATGCAGCTTATCCACCATCTCTTCTTTGTCACGTTTTCCCAACGAACGCTCTTCGATCAACATCTGTTTTTTGAGGTGTACACGCTCCAAACGGTCGATTATCTTGTTCATCAGGCTGTAGGATGGGAAGAAAGCCGCCACGTTACCGGATGTGTTGTTGCACACGTCGGCTATGGCATTGGCATAAGCCTGATACATGGGTATGCTTCTCTCCTTGTAAGAGGTGGTTAGATTGCTCACACTCACCACCTTCCTGTTTTCAGGTGGAAAGGGAGAACTGTACCGTTTGATGATCGGATTATCTATCCCTAACAGATCGGCGTACATCTCTCCGGGATGAAGGGTACCGCTCATGAGTACCGCTCCGGGTGTTTCGTCAAATACCTCTGCCGATAAGTATGCAGGATCAAGTAAACTCACTCTCAAAGTTGGTGGGTCGGGTTTGAAACTTCTGAACACCTCCTCTCCTTCGTGCCGCCATTGGCTCAAAAAGGATACCAGGTGTAATGGTGCGGTGGCGGCGGCATCACGTTCGATCAGTGCGACCGCGTGTTCGTTCAAATCCGGTATCAGTGATCCAACATCTTCGTACCTTCCGAATCCTCCTCTCAAAGCAACATCCACCATATCGTCGAAAAACTCCTTATCAACCATTTTTTTACTTTCTTCAACACCTGCCAGTTCGTTCGTCAGCCGCTTAACGAAACCGGCGAGTTCGGCGTTGTACTCATTTAGAAGTGCGAAGGCTTCGCTGAGTAACGGTAATGATATCTCCTCGTTAAGGTGTGCCCTGATTCGGTCTGGAAGATTATGTGCCTCGTCTACGATGAGATATATCTCATCTAACTCGGTCTCTACGGTTTTAAGGACGGTTTCCCGAATATCGGAGAATACGTAGTTATAGTCACAGACCACTATTTGAGCGTCCTGAGCGGCCTGGAGAGCCGCCTTGTGAGGGCAAACACCATTACGGTAGCAGGTTCTCGTCAATTCATCGACGTGGAGCGGTCTTTTTTTGAGTTTATCGACCACCTCTCTCATCCTTGAACCGTATGTGTTGCAGCGGTTATTCCCCGCTTTACTGCAGAAACGTTCGAAGGCTGCATAGGGTAAAGATCGGGATTCCTCTAGTGGACACATATGCTGTTTAGATATCACGTCCACCGCGGAGATGTCTTTACGAAGCTCCTTTACGGTATCTATCGCCATACGGTGCTGGGACTGCTTACTGGTCAAGAAAAATATCTTTTGACCGCCGGCGGCTTTAACGGCGGCGGTCAGTGCGGCGACGGTCTTTCCTATGCCGGTAGGTGCATGTGCCAGTAAGATTCTACCATCTTTGAAAGCTCGTTCCGAATCCTCCATGAACTGTTTCTGACCGCTGCGGATCTTCTTGTATGGAAATATCCCATTACCTCCTTCTCTTAACTCGGGTCCAGTAGTGGTTCTATTACACTTTGGACAGTCGTCTGAATTGGGAGGTAGCATGGTACCACATCGGTAGCAAAATCCCTGCATCAAAAAACCCCAAAAGGACGTGATTATTATTACTTTTGGATGCTCTAAAGCAAAATGAAAGCGGTATTATGTTGCAGAAAACATGTTTTATTGGGCTATTAAGAATTTTGTACGAAAGAACTTGGTGAATTCACCGGTATCCAACAATCATCCTTCGGCTTTTTATTTCATCAGGTGTTCGATTTAAAATTAGAATATCTAATAAATCATTATTTCAACTGTTTCAGAGATTATTCTCACTCGAAGAGTGCACCGCAGCCGGGACATTCATCTTCCTCCTCCTCGACCTCTGTAGAACAGAGGGGGCATTCGAAGACCACCTCTTCTACCAATTCTTCCTCGTTTGTACTTTTCCCAGAGTGGTTAAATCCTTTAAAGACCTTCAAGATATCTTCTTCGCCGTTCTCAAGCACTTCACGAGCCATGTCCTCGATATTATCTGGAATGTTATGCTCTATTCCTCCCTCTAGGTCTTCATCCATTTTCATCAATCCCCTAGTTAAACCACAGCGGGGGCAACTGTCGCAGTCGTTGTTAAGGGAAGAATCGCATACTGGGCATTTTATGTATTCTTGTTCTACCAAGCCGCTACACCTCTGTGAACTTTCAATACCTTATGGAAAATCGTGGTATTATACCTTTTGGTTTGTCCCCTTCAATCGAATTCGTCCTTACTCATGAAGAGAAGTACCAAGGCTATTATCGAAACCACCGTTGAAATAAAGAAAAAACCTATGAGGAATATTCCAATTATAGCACAGATAATAGCGAATACCCAGTACCTTCTGTTATAAGCAAGGTATCCTCCGACAATTTGAACCACGCCTAGAAATATTATCAACCCAAAACAGATCTGAAGTACAGTTTCCAGCAGGTCCATATCTAACTCTTCGCTTATTTCAACTTGGCTAACTTCCATCAACTCTCCTACCCCCGTTAGGGATATTATGGCAAAGGAGATAGCCAAAAGTGCGGAAACAATCATCAACCCTCCGGCGATCTCCGGCTTTTTACTGCGTTTTTTAGGAGGGTAAATAAAGGACCCGCATGTCGGACACCGATCGATAAACTCTTCCACCATCCGGGAACAAGACGGACATTGTTTCATCAAAGTATAAATATGTTTTATCCCCTTTAATGCTTCTGGTTAAAAAAGAAGATGATAAAATGAATACATTTCACATAGCTTCGGAAGCGGACATAAAGAGCGGAAAAACAACCGATGTTTATTTTAAAAATACGATGAAGATATTCGAGTCCAAGGATGTTGGCGACGAAGAGGTGGTGGCGGAGTTCACCACCACATCGCTACCTGAAGAAGGAAACTGGGGCGTTTTCGTCGGTCTGGACGATGTTTTAACTTTACTGGAGGGCAAACCAGTTGACCTGTATTCACTCCCCGAAGGTACTGTATTTCGCCCCAGGGATGACAAGGGTGTGCTCACCCCTGTGATGTTCGTCCAGGGTCCTTACAAAGAGTTCTGTGTATACGAAACTCCATTACTTGGATTCATCTGCCATCCATCAGGCATAGCCACAAAAGCCGCCCGTGTAAAAAAGGCGGCGGGAGACGCCACCGTGATATCATTCGGTATCAGGAGAATGCACCCGGCTATCGCCCCGTCGATCGATAGATCGGCTTACATAGGAGGTTGTGACGCAATATCCTGTATAGCGGGTGCTGAGGCAGTCGGCGTTACACCCACTGGTACAATGCCCCATTCTCTTACCATTATCTTCGGATCGCCAGAAGACGCTTTCAGAGCATTCAATGAGGTTCTCCCTGAAGAGGTTCCACGGATAGCCTTGGTTGATACCTATTATGATGAAACTTTAGAAACCTTTATGGCTCACGACGCCATGGGAGAGGAGCTTTACGGTGTCCGGTTGGACACCCCGTCATCCAGGAGGGGAGATTTTATCAAGATAGTTCAGGAGGTAAAATGGGAGATGGATGTGAGAGGTATAAATGCCGATATAATCGTATCCGGGGGGATGGACGAGTACTCCATTCCCGCTTTAAAAAAGGCCGGGGTAACTTCCTTCGGAGTGGGGACCAGTGTTTCCAACGCCCGGACCACAAATTTTGCCATGGATATCGTTGAAAAAGAGGGAGAGCCAGTGGCTAAAAGAGGCAAATTTAGCGGTAAAAAAATGGCCTACCGATGCCCCGAATGTTTGAGCTACAAAAATCTACTATGGCATAATGAAGATACGCCGGAATGTGGATGCGGCACCGATATGGAGCCCATGCTGAAGAAGTATCTGGAAAACGGGGTGCGAACCATGGAAAGGGTTGATGAAACCCTTCTTCGAACCCAGCTTTTAGACCAGTTGAAAAAAGTAGATCTAGAAAAGGAGTAATGTTTTAATAGGCCATGCCTATAGTGAGGAGAATCGACATGAAAAGACCTAGAAGAATAAAGGACTACTGTCCGAGTTGTGATACGCATACCGATATGGAGCTATCCAAAGGAAAAAACCGCCCTGGAAGCGAGCTGCGTAAAGGACAAAGACGTTTCAGGAGAGTCACTTCTGGATACGGTGGTTTCCCGTGGTCCAAACCCTCGGGTGCCGGTAAACCGGTCAAAAGGGTGTATCTCAAGTACACCTGTTCCGAGTGCGGTAAGACATGGCAGAAGAAGTGTATACGTTCACGTCGACTGGAGTTCACGGAGTAGATCATCATGGCAGAGAAGATAAAATCCTCGTTTGTTAAGGTAAAATGTGATGACTGCGGTAACGAGCAGATCACCTTCGCCCGGGCAGCATCGGCGGTCGATTGCCATATTTGCGGTGCACGTCTGGCTGAACCCACCGGAGGTTATTCTTCCTTCAAAGGAGAGATAATAGAAGAGGTTGAATAATGCCTGAAGAGGAGGTAGATTATGATTGGCCCAGCGAGGGAGAACTCGTCCTTGGTAAGGTTCAAACTGTAAAGGACTTCGGTGCCTTTATCGAGCTTGAGGAATACGACGATAAAGTAGGATTTATACACATATCTGAAATATCTTCAGGATGGGTCAAGAGAATTAGGGATTACATACGTGAAGGACAAAAAAGAGTGTGTAAAGTTCTGAGGGTTGACAAAAATCAGGCTCATATAGATCTATCTTTAAAACAGGTAAACGAACATCAGCGCCGCGAGAAGCTTCAAGCATGGAAGAATCACCAAAAGGCCGAGAAACTTTTATCACTTGTAGCCGAAGAGCTTGGGTGGACGGTGGACGAGTGTTATGAAGAATTCGCTTACGACCTGATTGAAGAAATCGGTAGTTTATACGACGCCTTTGAAAGGTGTACACTAAACGAAAATGCTCTAGAGGAAGCCGGCTTTCAAGGCGAATGGGTTGATGCCTTTACACAAATAGCTAGAGAGAACATTTCGCCTCCCTATGTAAGCATCACAGGCTACCTGGAGTTGAGCTCTAGAAAAAAGAACGGTATCCAACATATTAAAGAAGCACTCTCTACCCTTTCCGACTTAGGCGATTCTCGGGTCGAAGTAAATTATATGGCAGCTCCTAAGTACAGGGTCGAAGTTCGATCTACGGACTATAAGATGGCTGAAGAAGTATTCGAAGACCAGGCCAAAAAGGCGGTTGAATTCATAGGAAAACATGGCGGCACGGGTAAGTTTTACAGAAAAGAAACCTAACTTTTGTACCTCTCCTCTTCACTGAATATACACCCACAGTATTTTTGCAGGTAAAGCTCGTATCTTCTAGCTAGTTCGTGACTCTCCCGGAATCCGTTTCTCATATCTTTGTATACGAATTCAAGCCCATATTTACTACCCATTTTCGCCCCTAACTCACGCAGTAGTTCGTGGTCTTGATAGGGTGATATACTTAAAGTAGTAGTAAAAGCGTCGAAATCATTTTCCGAGGCGTACAATCCGGTTTCCCCCAGTCTCCACTCATAACAAAATTTGCATCGATTATCTGCCTTTATTGCACCTTCTAAGAAGTCATGTAGCAGATGATCATCTGCATAAACTACTTTTAACTCCTTCAAATCGGCGAATATCTTCATGGACTGAAGCCGCTTTTTGTACTCTTTATAGGGATGTATGTTCGGGTTGAACCAGTAAACTGTTATATCGTTTTTCTTGAAACACTCGTACGTATAGGTCAAGCACGGGGCACAGCAGGCATGGATTAGAATCTTCATATCTTCAAAGCCACCCTCTTAGAAGCCTTCTTTTTAAATTTAAACTCGTTACCGCAGTTCGGACACTTTCCTTCTTTTTCCCCACATGCCCTGTGGATGGTTTCACCGCAGTTACATTTTATCACCTCGAACCCTTCTTTTATCGACCCGCTGCAAACGGCACAGCTCTCGTCTCCCAGGGCATCCACCATCTCGTAGCCTTTTTCACTCACTTCCAACTCCACTTCGTGAGAGATCTCTTTCTGATCAAAGATACGAGTACCAACTGCCCGTAGAACTACCGTATCATCTATCGCCTTCAATTCTAAATCTAGTTTCAGCACCTCTCCTGCCTTTAGCAAAGACGGAAGCTCGATTTTCTTTAACTCCGCTCCTTTTGCTGTCAATTCAGGGTTTTTTGCGACTCCACGTCCTGCATTTTCGAGTTCAACTTTAACTTCGTCCCATCCGTCTTTTTGAAGAGTTCCTTTTAGCGTAAGAACCACCTTCGGGCTGTAGGGTTCCAAAGTTTTTTCTATACTATCTAGTGCTTCTTCAGCTTTATCTCTGGCACTTGACAGATCGTCCTTCTTTAAAGCTTCCGCCTCCTCAATCAATCCCTCGGTATCCTCTAAGGAAGCTCCAAACTTTTTTGCCATCTTCATAAGTTCTTTAGACTCTTGTATGTATCTTTCGTACTCCTCCACAACGTCTCCACCGAATTCCTTCTTAGCTTTATTTACGAGCTGGCACGCCTCGATGACCTCTCCCATCTTTAACACCCCTCTCGCTTTATTAATAAATTTCCGAGCCTCTCCGATATCTTTTTCCTGCTGTTCGAACGAATCTATGATTTCTTCGATATGGTCGATGGTTTCAGTTAGTTGTTCTCCCGATCCTTCTATTTCCTCCTCGCTCTCCTTTATCGTCTCCATGGCCTTACCGTATCTCCCCCTTTCTACGGAGCGTTCGATCTCTTCTAACCTTCTTTTGAAATCCTCCTCTCCCAGCTCTAGTCCCTCAATGGATTTGATCGACTCCCGGAGAGTATCCAATTTTTCTGATACCTCTTGATCTAACTTAACCAGTTTATTAAGTTCGTCTCCGCTTTTTACGGCGTTATCGAATGCTTTAACGTAAAATCCTCCTTTGTAGGCTTGTTTTGCCTGGTCCAACAGTTTCCCGGCGTCTCCTACCTTTATCCCCTTTTCCTCCGCCTCCTCTAGTTTATTATGTGCTGTGGATATACTTCTTTTTGCGATGTCCTTCTGCAGTTCTATTCTCTCTACCTCCCCCTCACTTTGCATAGCTAGGTTGATAGCTTCGTGGTGGTTACCGGCATCCATTGCCTTCT
>JAFDUB010000116.1 GCA_019594025.1 Thermoplasmata archaeon | reverse complement strand
GGGCCCTTCCATACCTACCACACCCTGGAGAGGTTTCAGTACGGTATTGCCTCTTACTTCATGGTCGTACTGCCTTATGACCCACTCCTTGCTGTTAACGTTTGATCGTTCCAGTAATTCCAATAACATGGAGTTCAAGTCTTCCGGATAGTCCGGTTCCTTCTCCTCTATTTTATCCGCCTTAACGTCCAACTCCACCGGTCGGCAGTAGCTGGGACCGCCGGTTTGGAATTTTAAATCAAGGTTCATTATCTTCTCGTTTTCATAGTACACTCGTACGTAAGGCTCCTCGATCACTCGACCGATAACCGTTGCCTCCACATCCCATTTCTTCGCTCTTCGCAGTACTTCGTCAACATCATCCGATTTGACGGCGTACATCATACGTTCCTGACTCTCGGAAACCCATATCTCCCAGGGCGCCATACCTTCTTCCTTCGTAGGCACCTTATCCAGCTGCACCTCTGCACCGTAGCCGGCGGCTAAAGCCATCTCACCGGCTACGCAGGAGAGACCGCCCCCTCCGAAGTCTTTCATTCCTTGAAGAAGACCAGAACGGTTGAGTTCCAAACTGAGATGAATTAGAGGTTCTTTGGTGATCGGGTCGCCGAGCTGAACAGCACCGACGTCCTCTTCCTCGGAGGATTCGTGCAGTTCGTCCGAAGCGAAGGTGACACCGTGTATGCCGTCGCGGCCGGTTTTACCTCCGGCCATTATGAAGATATCACCGGGACTTTTTACCCGACTGCGTATCAGTTCGTCTTTTTTTGCCACGCCAACGCAACCTACGTTCACCAAACAATTGGCGGTGTAGCTATCGTCCAGGTAAACCATCCCTGCCAAAGTAGGTATCCCCAGCCTATTTCCGTAATCACTTATCCCCTTGACAACGCCGTTGAATAGATAACGGGGGTGTTTCGTACCTTTTGGTAATTTGTTTTCAGGTAGTTCCAATGGTCCGAAAAAAAGTGGGTCTACGAAGGCTAATGGCTGGGCACCCATGCATACAACATCTCTAACGATACCTCCGATACCTGTAGCGGCACCGCCGTAAGGCTCGATGGCGGATGGATGATTGTGACTTTCTAGAGCAACTACATACGCGTGCTCGTCGTCCAACTCCACCACTCCAGCGTCCTCTTCAATAACGTAAATATTCTGAGGTGCGTCGATGTCGAACACGGTATCCTTCAAGATACACTTGGATGATTTATAACAGCAGTGTTCGGACCACGCCTGGCCCAGGGCTTCCATCTCTATATCGGTAGGATTCCTTCCTAGTTTTTGAAAGTACTCCTTTACCGTCTTCATCTCACCCAAGCTCAAGCCGATACCGCTTTCCCTACTTATCTCTTTAAGAGCTTCATCACCCGCTTGAAGAAGATTCACTTCATATAGTAGGAACGGTACGTCCTTCTTGATGTAATGCTTCATCATCAACCCTCTATGGTTATCTCGTAGGTCTGTATAACCGGATTGGCCAATATACGGCGGCACATCTCATCTACCATCTCCTCGGCCTCATCCTCTAAAACCTCTTCACCGAGGTCGATGTGAAACACCTTCCCGGTCTTTACGGACTCGACCTCCCATCCAAGAAGGTTAAGTGCTTTCTTCGTGTTCATTCCTTCAGGGTCGGTTACACCCTTCTTAAGTTCTATCTTGACTTCAGCGACTACCATGAAACCACATTAGCCGGATTACGTTTATCCTTATTATTGTTTTTGTAGCGGGATAAAGTTTATTTAGATGGAAGTAGGTGAAAAGCGAAGGGAAAACAATGAAAAAAAGATACATAGGTTATGTGGTAGTGGTGCTAGTAGCTCTAACTTTGTTAATTACACACACCGCAGTAGGGGAATTCCCGGATTGGGAGAGAATGGAGGAAGAAGGTGAATACATAGACGTGGAGAAAGATGTCTATGATAAAGGAGAGACGGTGAGGATAGCCCTACGAAACGACGGAAATCTTACACGACAACCTATGTCCCGATACGTTAAGATATTCAATATAGATACTGACGAATTGGTGTACGACGGGGGAGAAGTTGATGAAGATTTACCAATCATTCCCTCAGAAGAGGTGATGGAATGGGATCAAAGAGGTATAGATGGTAACAAGGTCTCCCATGGCCAATACCATGTTATATTCCAATCACAATATCAAGCGGATTTTTCTATCGAAGAGGAGAGGGCGACCACACTGAATGCCGTAGTTTTTATTTCCGCCCTGACAGGAGCAACGGTATACTACACCTATAAGAAAAAATTACAGTGCAATCGGTAATTCTAGGAGCCAAGTTACGAGGTCTAGAGGAAAAAACCAGGTCACCGACTATAAAACGGTAGATACCACATAAGGCAGGCTTCGGCCTGAAAATCGGGATAAGCGTACATATCGATAGCACCTAAGTGACAGCCCTGCTTTGCATAGAACCTGCAGGCGGGAACGTTGATGTTTTGAGTCTCTACTTTCATGAATTTACAGTTTCTATCCCTTGACCATTCAGCCGCATGTTTAAACAATGCGCTTCCCACACCCTTTCCCCTGTAAGAAGGAGCTACACGTATATCCCAGAGTACGGTTATATCGTCCCGTCCCTGAAGCATGTTTACATCTTTGGTATCGTATGCCACCGCTGCCGCACCTACATTTTCACCATCGATCTTAGCCAGTAAAAAAACCCAATTGCTAAGATCGAACTGTTCTCTCCAAGAGATTATCGGTTCAAATACATCGTAGTCTTTGATATAAGGTGGATCCACTTCTCGTAGTACTAACTCCATCCCTTCTAATCCCTGATCCTTCAACACTATCTCAAAGTACTCATTTACTTGGAATCTGATAGGTGTCCGGGCATACTCCTCCAATATATCGGGACCGTGTTCTTCGATGGAGATCATATAAAGAGTGCATCGCAAACCTTCATAATAACACTTATCTCATCGAAATTCAGCGATCGAATCACATACCGGTTAATCATAGCGGATTCTAGCTATACTCTACGATCCTGATCGGCGTATCCACACTCTTTACAGAAAGCTGAGCCGTCGTGATATACTTCCATCTTCTCATCACATTCCGGACAATCTTCCAACTTTGGTTTCTTGGTCCATCCATGACTTATATCGGAACCGGAGTGGCTATGACGTTCTTCCTACCGATTCCAAACTTTAAAGAATGCGTAGAGTATCCCTACACCGATAAGCAATAACGGAGCACCACATAAGACACCTTCTATCCTATCATGCCATATACCAGATACTATAAGATAAATAGATAATATAGAAAATACTATCCCTCCAACAAGAAAACGTAACATCCAACCTGCTTTAATGTGTTCTTCGAACAAGTCTGTAAGCCCCATTTATATCAATAAGTGCCATGGAACATGAATATAAAAAAATTACCACTAGGAAAGTAAATATTTCTCCTATAAAGCTTCGAATCCACCTTCTTTTAACACAACATCTAGATTTCCAAGTCGTGCTCTTTTATGGAAATCACGTTTGAAAGCGATGTTCGTTGATGGTGTCGATCAGATGAATGGAGATACTATGAACCACACTCCGAATATCAGCATCATCGCCCCGCAGAAAGCGAAGACCTTCCTACTGTGCCTCTCCCAGTGATCGAGGGTGCCGTGTGACGAGTATGTTAAGAAAGAGTCCCATACAAGATCACAGGACCAGTGTACCACTGCAAATATGATCAAAAATAAGACACCGTACTCCAGTGCCCGGGTTATCAGTGCCGCACCGACGGTGGCCCACCAGATAAAGAAATACGGGTTCGCAGCACTGGTTACTACACCCACCGTGGTAGATGGATAAGGGAATCTAGCCTCCTCTTTTTCAACAGGTTTGAAAAGCTGGGTCCCCAGATATATCAGAAGGATACCTCCAGTAACACCTATGACAGCCTTTGCCTCCCATGAAGCTATAAAAGTAAGGCCGAGAGCTACTACAGCGATGATAGGGAACTCCACCAGCCCATGGCCTAAAGCTATCTTGATACCGGCTTTCTTATCCTCCGCCCCCTTTGCTATGGCACCAGCGGTAACAGGTCCCGGCATCATCACTCCGCTCAGTGAGATCACAACGGTAGCACCTAGAAGTAGTAAAGGCTCGAGCATGTGCCTTAACCCACTACCGAGTACTCCTGCTCCAAGTCCATACCCTCGAAACGTGTAACACTCAACCTGTCTATATCCATAGAGGGGTCCTCTCCCAGTATCAGCTCGGCAGTAACTTTGTTGACCACTGGAGATACCATAAAGCCGTGACCGCTGAAACCGTTCAGTTGGTAGAATCGTCTTACATCGGGCACGGTTCCGATTATCGGTTGGGCGTCAGGAGTAGTATCATACAAGCCCGCCCACTGCCGCAGCATGTTTACCGAGCGGAAATTAGGGATGAACTCCACTAATGTTTTGGCCATGGTTCTCAGGAACCACATGCTCGACCGCTGATCGATGCCCGCTTCTTCACCGGGATTCC
>JAFDUB010000006.1 GCA_019594025.1 Thermoplasmata archaeon | reverse complement strand
GTAGAATAAGTGAATAATCATGATTGTAAGATATTATATAATTTTAAATAGGTTAAATTTTATATCCTTAATAATTAAGTCATATAGTTAACCATTAGTTTTGTTTAACTTCCACAATACCTTCTTCAAGTAAAACGGGGAGGTATAACTACTAAAAGTGAGATGTATCGCAGAAATCCTTGAAAATTATTAAATTATATTGTAGTCGTTATAGTCAATAGGTATTACGACTTTAAGGGTTTTATTATTTAAGTATTACGTCGTAAAAGGTATCCTTTACGACATCCGTGTTATCCCATATAAATACTTTATGTATTTTGACAAAAGACGCTACAAAACGATTATTTTTGTTTAGGGGGGCTAGGGTCCGCAACTTGGAATTGGTCTTTTGTGAGGAGATCCGGAAATTTATGGTTTGTCAAACTTGTGAAATAACATAGATAAACGTTTTAAATTTATTTTTTTTAAGTGTTATGCAATTAGTTTATTTTAAATTCATTTAGCATTAAGTGGTGGATTTGCAACCATATAGAATAACTACGAATATCGATTAATACTAACTTAATAAAGATATTAATAATATTCTCTATTTTTTAAATAATATATTCTTAATTATGATTTTGAGGTGAAATTGAATAAATACCTTTTAACGTTGTAGGTTTTTTAGTGAGAATGTTAAAAATACATGTTAATTATAGAAGGTAAAAATCTTATATACCGTATTGCAGAAGGATTGAAAAATCGTTTACATGTTTTCATTAGTAAAATAGCCCCGCCCGGATTCGAACCGGGGACTCGGGCTCCAAAGGCCCGAATGATTGACCGCTACACCACGGGGCTTGAACGGATATGAAAGGCGTGTGGTTATTGGAAGCTCTGCTTCCCAACAATTACCGGGTCCATTTGAGAGAGTTGGACGTTGGACAGTAAACAAGGATATAAAACTTTTCTAAACGAACAAGAGGAGTATTAGACTAGTAGCCAAAAATTGTACCGCAAAGGACATCCCCGCGGCAATTGGTGCTACCTGATAAACAGACTCGGCAACGGCATTAAGCCTATGACTACCTAATGGACCCATGAGGGGGAAATTAGGTAAAGTTCCCGTATGTACACCGATTTGTACCGGTTCTAGGTCAAGAATTGCTTCTTCAGTGATCTTTCTAACTTCATCGATTATCAGTGAATGATCCATGGCGAAGCCCACGGGATTGTAATCACGGTTCAAAGTATTCACTTCATGGCTGTCTGTGGTGTGAATCTCCGAGATATCTACTAAATCGGAAAGTTCCTCCTGGATTTTCTCTCGAAGACCTCTTTCCATATTGTTTCCGTCTATCAAAACCAACGCGTTTTTACGCCCATTAACCTCGAAAACCGCAACTTTGATCCCGTCTCCGGCGATCCCCTCTGATTTTACGTAACCATCCATGGATGATATCCCCATATGCACTACGCCCATCTCCGAATCTTTCAATCTGTCTATAATCTCGTTGGTTTTCTCGATTATTGTCCGGTAACGTCGAGAAGGATAGTACACCTCCATTGCCCCCTTTTTTATACAGTTATGGGCATCTATAAAACCCACACGCGAATAACCCTTCTCCCCTGCTTTCAACGAAGCTATTTCACCGATGGGCGCGTCTATATCTTCTGTAGGGTGTGGGGAAAATGAAACCGTCAGAAAAAGACCGTCGCCAAGAACTTGAGCTCCCGCAAATAATCCTTGATGGGTGGTATGGAACGAAGTACCTACGTTGGTATAGTTAATTTCATCAACAGCGTTCTCGATATCTTTGACAAGCATCAAGCAATCCTCTTTACGAATGGGATTCTGTACGTGGGTTGAGCAACCGTGAAAGGTAAATACCGTGCCATGTTTATCTTCCAATTTATTGGACAGCATTTCCGGTAGCATGGCTCCCGCTATACCCTTTATGGGGCCTGGGTGTAATTCAGGAATTATAAAAAGCGATTTTTCTTTTTCTTCGTTTTTAAAGGAAAACACGGTGTAGTTGACGTCTGATTTGATAGAAGTTCGACGAAATATTTCTTCTAGATCTTTCTTCCCTTTTTCTTCACCGATATAAAGTTGATAAGCCATCCTAATCAGATCGGTACCAGAAACATCGAAGTCTTTTAAAAAGGGTCTGTTTATCAGGCCTATAAAGGCAATCACCGCGGAAAGGCCTACCACCGAAACCAGTAGAAACAATACGATATCCGCCAAGTTAAGAGGAAAAATTAAATGAATAAACGGAAGGGCGACGATGGATTGAAAGAGGGTATGTAACAGCGGTTTTAACGGATCTGAGATAAAAACCGTTCTAAAAACTATATAGCGAAGAGATACTGGAATTGCATAACCTATGAAGATAATAAGAGGTGCATTCAATCCTAAAAAGTCATAAAAAACAATGAAAAAAGATGTGACAATTAAAGACGACAAAGCCAGTAAGAGACTTTGTTCGAATTTAATTTTCTCTTCGTACCAACCCAGATATGGTATAACGTATGTTGCAAGGATTGTTGGCAATACCATAAAAAGAAATACATCGAATAATTTATTTATTTTAAAAGGATAAAGTATGAACCAAATTCCTAGATAAAGGAGAAGCAGAATACCTATCATCACTCTTGCTCGGGGACATCTAAAGAAAGAAAAACGATATGTCCTTTCACTCACGAGGACTTCGTAGTCCTCCTTGCCGCCTATATCCCTTTTATCGTTGATACCAAACCCTCTATACAATTTTTTAAGTCCTTCGCTTCCTCTATTACGGTGCCTGTAACTATGATATCAGCTCCAGCTAGACCCACCTCTAGAGCCTGCTCCTCCGTTCGTATTCCACCACCGACAAAAAGAGGTATATCTATGGTTGATTTAACTTGCTTAATCATCTCTGCGGGAACGGGTGAAGGAGCCCCGGAACCCGCCTCAAGATAAACTAAACGCATTCCTAGGTATTGAGCTGCTAAGGAATAGGATATTGCTAACTCTGGCTCGTTCCTAGGTATCAACTCGGCGTTACCCACTTTACCCACCGTCATGCCGGGCTCAACTACTAGGTATGCCATGGATAAAGACTCTAGACCGCTTTCACGGACCAATAAAGCCCCTTTAACCTGCTCTCCAATCACTTTTTGCCTATCCAGTGAATTTAACATACTCATAAAGTAAATCGCATCTGCATTTGGAGATATTGTTCCAGTATTTGTGGGAAAAAGTATAACAGGTAACGAAATCCGGCTTTTGATATTACGGACGGTTTCATCTACTAAGCCGCCCTCGACCCCGGTAGAGCCACCAACCATCACAGCATCGCTACCCGCATCTTCAAGTATCTCGGCTATATCTGCCGCTTTAGTGGGTGTCTGCTCATCGGGATCGATCAAACCCATATGGAGCTTTTCTCTTTCTAACTTTTTCATTATGTAATCCATTACTTTCATATTATTCCTCCAATGAGGAAGGCAAACAGGGCTACGCCCATTGCAACTTTTATGAAACGCTGAGCACGTTTCGGGTCTCTCAATAGGACTAGGGAGTATATAAAAATTATATCGGCAAATGCTACCGTAATCAAATAAGGAAGGGTGAGCATAGAAAATACATAAGGAAGGGGGGATAAAATAACCGCACTGAGAATGGAAACAACGACTACTTTCTGTGATCCTGCCTTTCCTATTTTCATGGGTAACGTGTTACGGTCCAGGTCTCCTTTCATATCCTGTATATCCTTCGTTACCTCACGCCCGAAGGTTGCTAGCCCGGCAAGTAAAGCAAGGGTTGCTGGAAGTGAAATTCTTCCATAGATTGAACCCGAAAAAACGAACAGCAGCCCTGTTAAAGCGGCTATAGTAATATTACCACTGGTACCCGCCTTTTTTAATTTTACTTCATATGAGATCATCAAGATAAGCCCTAGAGCGACTATCAACTGCGGTAAAAACCTAGGTAACAGTAGTGAAGCAAAAACAGAAAGACAAAACATAATACCCGAAAAAACAAGGGCATGTTTTGGAGATATCTTTCCAGAGGGTATAGGTCTATCCGGATGGTTTATCCGGTCCACACGTCTATCGACATAATCGTTAAGAATGTTGCCTCCTGCGGTAAATGTGAAAACAACCACCATACCAATTATTGTAACAACAGAAGAAGGCCAACTAGAGGTTTCCACACCATACAGGGTTACGAGTATAATGGGAACACTGACAGAGGCCAGGAAACAATTTAAAGGTCTCAACAATCGTACTAGGTATTTCATGGACTTCTTTTTAAAACTACGTCGGTTTAAAAAGGTTTGGTATAATATTGTTACCACTCGACTTCAAAGGTAACATTTTCGTTCGCAGAATTATACACCCAGTAACCTTTACCCGGTTCTAGAACCAGTTCCGAATAATCCTCAACATATTCAATATTGTATTCTCTGCTTTTATTAAACAACCCTATTCTAGTAACTTCCAGGGGTAATAGGTCCACAGCGTTTTTTTCCTCCAATGAAGGGTGACCAACCAAGTTCCATCCGGGCTGAAGAGTTATACTAGTGGTTCCAGAGACGGGAGCGTGTCCGATAACACTTAACGTAGAGGTATTTTCCATCTTGATGAAAAAGGCGTCGCTTTGAGCTAGGTATTCAAAATTGTTGAAGTCCGGTCTTCTTCCCGGAACATAAGAATACCAATTTTCATCTGAGAAAATATATGCACGGGAATAATCCAGGTAAGCAAATAACTCCTCTATAGAGGAATCATATGGTACGATGGGTATAGATGCAAGTTGCCAACCATCACTCTCAACCAAGGCTTTTAAGTCGAGTTCGTAGGATAGTATTTGCACGGGCTCCACAATGGGGTAATCGTCCAGAGCATGGTAACCATCCCCCATATCCTCTTCGGGGTGGGGGATTAATGTATCTCCAATCCCGTTACCTGTAAGGTCTTCTCCCTGATAGTCCGACCAATAGTTTCCCTCACCCATACCGTCATCCCATGATGCCCAAGAGTCCCCCTGGATAACGACCTGGTTAAAGTTGTTTATTATGTTGTTGTGATGAAATCGATTATCTAAACTATCAAGGACATGGATTCCTACTTGATTATCGGTTAGGTTGTTACCGTAAATCACATTTAAGCTACCGGAGTAGTTTAAGAACACACCGATCTCGTTTTGAGAAAGGTTATTTCCAATCACTTTGTTTTCGCTGGAACCCTCGGATATGGATACGCTCACGTTGTTATCGATCAGCTGGTTAAGAATTATTTTTGTGTTGATTACCTCTGACAAACGTATCCCGGCGAGGCTAGAATCTGTAATCGTGTTATTATAGATATGGTTGTATGGATCGACCACGTCGATGCCCACTGAAGAACCGGTGATAAGATTATTAACTACACTGGTATTTTCCGAACTTAAAAATATGGATACGGTGTTGTTGAAGAATTCGTTAGTATCCACCAAATTTCGATCGCTGCTTCTCCTGGCTTCTAAGCCGTACACGTTGTGGAAAAAACGATTCTCTAGGATTACATTATCACTGGAACCAAACCATAGATATATCCCATTTTCGTTGTAATAGATAGTGTTATTAACAATCTCGTTGAACCGTGAATAAACGTAAATACCGTAGCGATTGTTGGAAGTGACATCATTGCTATCTATTAGGTTATAATTTCCACTTATCCCTAAGCCGTTATCGTTGTGAGAAGCTGTGTTCAGCAGCAAATGATTATAGATGGATTCCGAAGATAGAAAGACACCATATCCCACACCTGAACCTGTGTTGTTTTCAAGTAGGTTACGGTAGAGAGAATTATAACTCGAACGGTAAAGTAAGATACCCCTGTAATTCCCTCGCGCGGTGTTGTTATTTATCGTATTGAAGTCGGAGGAATAGAGGTAAATTCCATGTTGATCTGAATAGGAACATTGGTTATCGTCGATCAAATTGTAATCCGAATTTCCCAGATAAACGGCCCGGTAGCTGTTATTTAACACATCGTTCCCTCTAATCGTATTGTTGTTTGATGATGTGATGTAAATTCCAGTACTGCTTGAAGATAAAATGTTCCGTGAGGCGTTGTTGTACTCGATTACGTTGTCATGTGAGCGAGTTAGATAAAGGCCGTAGTCTCCCTCTACAGCAGTGTTCTCGTACAGATGGTTGAAATACGAGTCCATTAAATAGATATTTCTGCTGCCGTTGTATACGTAGTTATGATATACTGAGTTGTTGTGGGCATTTGTGTGTAAATATAAACCGTAAGAACTGTTATGAATAGTGTTTTCTTCAACTGTATTCCAACCCGAATTATCTTGAATTTCAATACCGGTTATTTGGCTTAAAACGATCTCGTTCCGTATAATTTCGTTTGAAGATGAGGAGGCAGCATGAATACCTTTTCCAATGTTCTCTTCTATGGTATTTTCTAAAATACGATTTGAGTCCGAGTCTTCCAGTGAAATACCGTGATTTGTAAGGTCATAAATGGTTTGGTTCGTAACGAGATTACCGCTGGAGCCTTTCAAGCTTATACCGTCTTGCGTATTGGTTATGAGATTGTTCTCTATGTGATTGTTAAAGGAGCGTTCCAGGGCCATCCCCGTGTGCCCTCGGATAAATACGGTTGCCTCCCTGTAAAAAGTTCGATTATCGCCGGCATCCACGGTTATGTTTAAGGTGATGTTCCCTGAAAGGGTAGGTGTCCACGTTCCCGAGTAATATCCATCACCGCTAACCTGATCTGCACCTTTACCGTTATCCCTTAAAATAAGAGGCGGTTCTCCGCTGTCAAATGAAACATTCACCGGAGCATTTAGAATAGGATGTACACCGTTTGTAACCGCAACAAAAATATCTTTGTCTTTTCCCACGGAGCCGGTATATCCTTCTGATATTTGTGTCCTCACGTGGAATCCACCCGTATCGGGGTGTACCGATCTATTTGCATCCATCCTCCCACTGGTGACGAGGTATCCCTCAAACGAAGGTGTTTTTTCTACATGGGATAATATGGAGTTTTTTAGCTCCACCATATCCATACTTTCGTTTTTAGCCCATATTAAAGCGGCCAGGCCGGACACGTGAGGAGTTGCCATCGAAGTACCGCTGCGGTGGCTATATCCATGGTTAAGCTCTGTACTGTAAATATAAACACCCGGTGCCGCTAAATGCACGCTGTTGGAACCGTAATTGGAAAAGCTCGCTAGATTATCATCCTGGTCGGAAGCGGCGACGGAGATCACATTGGTTAGGTTAAAGGCGGCTGGGAACAGGGGTTCTTCATCGCTGTTCTCACCTGAATTACCTGCAGCAGCAACGAATAAGATACCATGGTCCTGGTGTGCCTGAACCGCTTCGTACAACGACCGGCTGAAAGAGCCCGAGCCCCAGCTGTTACTCGTAGCTATTATATTATCTCCGGCCTGTTTTCGCTGAAGCACGTATTCTAAACACGCTACAGCACCACTGATGTTTCCCGTACCACCGGAAGAAATAAATTTCAGTGCCATCAAACTAACGTTCCAGTTAACTCCGGTTATACCGATACTGTTGTTTCCAACCGCACCGACTGTTCCGGAGGCATGGGTGCCGTGGCCGTGGTCATCCATGGGATCGTAATTATCCTCCAACGCATTGTAACCATGGTTACCTTCTTCATCGCTCCACATATTACCAGCTAAGTCCTCATGCTCGTAATCTATACCCGTATCCACTACTGCCACCACGGCATCACCGGTACCGGTGGTGGAATTCCAGGCAGCAGGCAGGTTCGTTTTATTTAGACCCCAGAGTTGATCGTAATAAGGATCGTTTGGAATCTCCAGTAACTCCACTTCGCCGTCCGGTTCTGCAAATCTTACCGTGGGTTTTTTCTCTAAAATTTCAACAGCCCGGGACACGGATATCTCTCCGTCCAATAGTATCAGTACGACATCGATATACTCGAACTTACCGCTAATTCTTCCGTCAACTGCTTCACACAACTCTTCCAACGCCTGGTAATCATCGAGTACCGCGGCTTCAACGCCCACCATTACGGCTTGAACGTCTCCTGGCGTCGAGCCACCCTCGTTAACCGTATTGCCCTCTAACTCGTTTTCATCGGAAGAAAGAAGGTATATCCCATAATGGTTGTGCTTTATGCTGTTGTAGTTAAATTTGTTTTCAAAGGAACCCGAAGCGAATATACCATACCATCTGTTTGAATCTATACTGTTTTCAATGAAATTATTATTGTGGGAATATCGAATTAGCGCACCTGAATAACCGTTGTGAGACATTATAACTGATTTAACGAAATTATTTTCAGCGTTTAAAAGATAGATACCGTTTTGGGAGTTGTTGAATAATATACAATTGTGGACCGTGTTGTTGAATCCGCCTCTGATAGACAACCCACTCTCTAAATTATCCTCAGCTGTGTTGTTCTCTATCGTATTAAAATCGGAGTTGTACAATCTGATACCATTTCGGCTGTTTTCATGAACTGTATTTTCGTTAAGAATATTACTATCAGAACTGGATATATCGATCCCATTTCTATGCAGATTTATTGTATTATTCAATAATAGGTTACTGTGGGAACCCCTCATATACACCCCATAGGTACCGTTTGATATGAGGTTGTGAGTTAAACTGTTTTGTAATGACTCCAAGAAATAAATTCCGTAACGGGTATCCAGGAACTCGTTGTGTGAGATGTAATTATCGGAGGAGTAACTCATATATATAGCTCCATGGGAGTTACCTCGGAATTTGCTTTCATTCATGGATGAGTTATGTGTCGAGTATAAGTATGAACCATAACGGGAATGGTTTTCAACTGTGACGTTATTTACATGTATATAACTTGAAAAAGCTATAGATATACCTGTGCTGCCTCCTAACAGCTCAAGATGCTCAACAGCTATATCAGAACTGTTGGCGATCAATATCTGTGAGGCCGGCCCTAGGATATCACCTCCGGTTTGGTCTTTAATGTATAGTATCGGGCTGCCGTTAAGCACGTTATCATTGCCGATTTCATGGGAGTTCCATTGAGAGATTTTTTGTCCGTCCATGAATATGCCGCCCCCTTCCATTACATTGTTTGATAGCGTGGTGTTTTCAGTCCGTATTATTACAGTTGAATCTCCATTATCTTCAAAGCTGTTGTATAATAAATCTATTCTGTTTGAGGAAGACAGGTAAACTCCTACCGAGTTATTCTTGAAAGTTGATTCGGATATACTACTGTTGTCCGAAGTATGCATGTATATGCCATAAAAATTATCCTCGGCGGTGAGATTAATGAAAACGTTATCGTTAGACAAAAACTCGTAGACGCCTCTGAGGTTAGAAGATGTGTTCAAGGTATGAAAGGTGTTGTTGTGGGAGCGGTAGATATGCAGGGCATCCCTTGAGTGATTATGTGAGGTAACATTTTGCATGGAAATATCGTGTGAGAATCCCAGAGAGATTCCGCCTGAAAGTTTTTGGTCCATCACTGTAAGGTCAGAGGTGTTAGCAAGTATAATCTGTTCTGCATCAGTGTCTAAATTACCTCCGATACTGTTAGCCATGTAAACCAAGGGGTTTCCATTGATTGTGTTGTTGTTTACTTCGTGGGAATTCCATTGTTCCTTCAAGTTCCCCGCAAGCCTTAAACCGGGTCCATCGAAAGTGTTGTTTTCAATTATGTTTCCAGTAGAAAAGGATAGGAATATGCCTTCTGTATTATCAATAAATCTTCCATCTGATATCCATACGTCGTCTGAACGCTCGATGCTAATTCCCCTATTGTGAGAGCGGAGAGTACTGTTGGATAAAAAGGCCGAGGGAGAACGAATCAGGCGAATTCCTATCTGACCGTTGTTCTCGATTTCTGAATCGTATGCATGAAGAAAGAACGAATCGATCGCTTCGATACCGCCCATAGAATTGTCAATAACCTTTACGCTGTTCAATTGATTGTTATTTGAGTTTTCAAACAGCATTCCTTCCCGATTATCCACGATTTCAAGGTGGTAGAAACTGTTGTTATGAGAATGAAAAAGATGAACCGCCGGTTGAACGTGGGAGGAAACACTAACGTTGTTTACCGATATAGAATCACTAAAAGCTATTGCCAGACCAACGCTTCCATGGATAAGTTCGATATCATGAATTTCTAATTCCGTAACGTTTACCAATATTATCTGCCCTATATCATCATGTATTGTTCCACCTGTCTGATTGGTTAAATAATATATAGGAAGGTCATCCAACGTGTTGTTACTTGGAATATCGTGGGAAAACCAATGGTTTTCTAGATCTCCACCGATTCCTACACCGGTACCTTCAAACTCGTTGCCGTAAATCTCGTTGTTCATTGATTTATCCAGGAGTATTCCGTTCATTGAATTACCGGAAAGTAGGTTACCGAGGATGAGGTTTTTATGAGAACTTTCGACGGAAATACCTGCTCGTCTGCTGTTTAGGACCTCGTTAAACCGGACATCAATATCTGCAGACTGGAGCAACCGTACTCCATCTCCGGAACTTGAAAGAATATAGTTGTTAAAAACTCCAACCTTTTGAGAAGATTCCAAGTATATGCTTGAAGAAGAACTCTGGATTATACTGTTATCATCTACGGTAACATTGTACACATTCTTCAAATACATTCCATATCTTCCCCGTTGAATCGTGTTGTTATGTACTTTACCGTTTGTCACGTTGTAGAGCACTAAACAGGAATTCCAGTGATAATACGAAGGATTTTCACTGGCCCGGATCAGTTTATTATTATTTAAAATAAAATGTGCTGTAGTATTGCCTATGTAAATAGCGGTGCCTCTACCGTCTGCATTGATATCCTTCCCTTCAATGATATAAGGTGACTGATATGTTCCTTCTCCAGGAAAACTCGAAAGATCATGATCGCCATCGATTCTTATGGTATACTCAAACTTTTCCATAGGTTCCAACTCGTTAGCGATATCTTGGTCATCTATGTCGAATGTGTCATTGTATTGAATAAAGGCAGTAGGAATGATCAACCCGACGCAGATAAGAATCGCAATCGATTTCATTATGTTTCATTTAAAATACTGGAAAGGGTGGTAATAAATATTTGTGTTAATTTACTTTGTATTGAATAGGCCGTGGCCGGGATTCCAGTCAGAAAAACTACCTTTTTCTAACAGCTCGTTAAAAATCGTATTTTTAACTCGTGAACCCGGGCAAGATGGTTAAATCTGGAAGGCCGTGGCCGGGATTTGAACCCGGGCCAGGGGATCCACAGTCCCACATGCTGCCATTGTAGTCCCAGTACCATTGTTACTAGGATGACTACACCACCACGGCCAATATGTAATATAACGTGGTCTAAAAGAGGGGGCATTATAAATTTTTGCTTCTCTTTTATCCCGATTTCAACGACGATCCGATACTGGAGTATGCTAACATAGCAGTACCAGTTGTGGCGACGATGTCGATAGTGACGGTGGCGGCGAGGGTGCGGAAGAAGTGGGGTTGAATCCTTTTTAGTATTCAATCGATTCTCCGCAAAATCATTTTTTTACGTTTCTTAACTCCACTCAATAACATAAAAAGTGGTGAAGGAAATCGCTAACGCTAATTCCCTTTTTTCGAAAGGCTACTGCCTTTATTCAAGTGCGAGGGAAGGGATTTGAACCCTCGGACCCCTATGGGACAGGATCTTAAGTCCTGCGCCTTTGGCCATGCTTGGCTACCCTCGCAGAAGTAAGCACTGCGAACTTCGAGATTGTTTTGGAGGCCTTTGCCCCCGGTTACCACTCGCATGTTGGAACGTGCTTGTTAGTGGAAAGAGGCTTTCTTGTGAACTCGCTTTTTGAGAAGAAAGTACAAGATTATACAGGCATGAATACCTGTACAAGCCTAGTCGAATCGCAGTTTGGCTAATAAACAATTCATATAAAAAGATGACCGTAGAAAAAATATGATTGTAGAAAAAGATTGGGGTTTCGCAACCCTAACTGATTTTCGGGACGTAAAAAAGTATCCGGACGATTAAATCGTCTTTACGTTAATGGCACGTGGTCCTTTTTCACTTTGATCGATTTCGAATTCAACCCTATCACCCTCGTTGAGTGTAGGGGCACTGATTTCGCTTCGATGGACGAAAAGGTCTTCCGCGCCGTCATCGGGTTCGATGAATCCGTAGTTCTTCATATTGCTAAAAAACTTGACTGTTCCTTTCATATGAGCGTCACCTCCTTGCATTTGTATACTCATCTATGCTTCCTAACATTTAAACCTTTTTGCTAATTTAACCGGTTTTGCACAGGTGCCACTAAATAGCACCGGATGCGTGTTTACAGTGACGGGAAAAATGCGACGTTGGAGATCAAGAAATTCCCGTTCTAAGACCTTGTATGGGCATGTCTCCGTACAGCAATCTCTCACAGGTAAAAATAAAACTATTTTCTCAGGAAGAAGTCAAACTATTTATCCCTCCCTTTATCTACCATATTACCAGTGATAAAATGATATTCGAGATAGTACGAACAGAGGGATTAGCACATTATTCCTATTTTATAGGCTCCGAAGGAGTAGGAGCGGTAATCGACCCTAGAAGGGACATAGACATATATCTAAAGGTTGCGGAAAAAAACGATATGAAAATAACCCACGTTTTTGAAACCCATAGAAACGAAGATTACGTTATAGGTTCTACAGAATTGATGGAAGCTACCGACTCAGAGGTATATCACGGTGTCGGTCTAGATTTTAAATACGGAGAGAGTGTCAATGAAGGCGATAGTTTCAAAATCGGTCAATTGGAGTTAGAAGTTCTAGAAACACCGGGACATACCGATGAAAGCATCTCGTTGGTACTGCGGGACAAAAGCGTTTCGAACACTCCTTTGATGGTCTTTACTGGAGATGCACTTTTCGCAGGCGATGTAGGGCGAACCGATCTGTACGGAATGGAGGAGCGGGAAAGAATGGCTAACAACCTGTACCACAGCCTGCACGATAAATTATTAAAGTTAGACGACGGAGTACTTCTTTGTCCCGCACACGGACAGGGTTCGGTCTGTGGAGGTAACATAAGCAATCAGGTGTTCACGACCATAGGCTATCAACGCAAAAACAACCCGCTTTTAAAGATAGATAAGTATGAGTTTTTAAAAGAAAAAAAAGAGGAAAAACTATACCGCCCGCCATACTTTAGAAAGATGGAAGATTACAATAAGAACGGTGCACCGCTCACAGATAAATATGGGCATCTTAAAGCCCTTTCTAAAGATGATTTAAAAGATATGGATACCGTACAGATTTTAGACGTGCGAGATCCCATGTCATTCTCAGGCGCCCATGTACCGGGTAGCTTGAATATATGGAAGGACGGATTACCTCACTTCGCGGGATGGTTCTTGAATTACGAAGACCCCATAGTTATCATCGGGGGTTGCTCAAACGAAAAAATCTACAGATGTCTCATAAGATTGGGATACGATAACGTGACCGGTTATCTTTCCAACGGATTCCATTCATGGCACACGTCCGGAGAAAGATTAGAGCAGATAGAAGTTTGGAGTGTACACGACCTTCATGATAAAATCGAGGAAGATTTTTACTTGATCGATATAAGAGATATTAAAAAGTTTGAACAGGGGCACATCAAAGGGTCACATCATATTTATGCCGGTGAAATACAGGAGCATTTAGAGGATTTACCCAACAAAAAATTAGTGGTTTACTGCGATTCGGGGTACAAAACAAGCGTGGTTGCCAGCATTCTCAAGACTAACGGATTTCAAGGCGTGGTTAACGTCATGGGAGGCATGAACGCCTGGGAAAGTGCTGGATATTCAGTTTCGAGATAGATGCCAAAGGTCAAATAGTATCAGAAAATAAAGCTAAAACAACATGACAGGATACGAACAAATATCCATTGCCACCGACGGTGCCAGTAGAGGTAACCCAGGACCGGCCGCAATAGGCTATTCGATCTATGCCAGTGATTTTGAAGAGAAGCTCGAAGAAGATGCAAAATATATCGGAAAAGCAACCAATAACGAGGCGGAATATAGTGCACTAATTTGGGGACTTGAACGAGCGATCATATATAGTTCAAAAGAAATTATCCATTATTCGGACAGTCAACTTCTAGTTAAACAATTGACTGGTGAGTACTCCGTCAAATCAAAAAACCTAAAAATATTGGTTAAAAAGGTAAAGGGATTGAAAAAACAAATGGGAAAAGTTCTGCACAAACACGTACCTCGAGAAAACAAGTACGTTTCAAGAGTAGATAAAAAGATAAATACAGTATTGGATGAGAAGGGGTATTAGTTTCTACCGAAACTATTATATATATTTAGTTTCTACCGAAACCATATGCCAGAAAGGAAATCGGTTCTAAAGCTGCATTCCATAATCCAACGTAAGCTCATAATGCATCTTAGGAAAAAGATAGAACCTTACGGATTCAGCAGAGGTGAATTTCCTTTTCTGGTAATGCTACTCAAAAAGGGAGACGGTGTATCTCAAAAAGAGATTTGTGAGGATGTCATGATCTCGAAATCGACTACCTCTAAGATGGTAAATAAGTTGGAAAGGGAGGGCTACCTGAGGATGGAGAAAGACCCTGACGATAAAAGGGTTAAAAGAATATACCTTACTGAAAAGAGAGAGGAAATAGAAGATATTGTGGAAAAAATCGATAACGAAGTCGACGAGATCATGTTTAATAAGTTCTCTGAAGAGGACAAGGAGAAATACATAACATACTTAGAACAAATCCTAGAGAACGTGGAAGAGGTGGTGGACAGATAGATGGAATTCAATAACATTTATTCATACTTACATTCACGACTCGGACGTCCTAGCAAAGAAGAGATAATAGAGGGAGACATAGTACCGCTTCTTTTCAAACTGGGGTGGCCTATGATGTTGGCTTCCCTCCTACAGACCGCATATAATCTTATAGATACGTTCTGGCTGGGACAATTACCCCCACCTATGAATAGGGACGCGGTGGCGGCCGTAGGCGTCTCTTGGCCCTTCGTGATGTTGATGGTATCTATCGAGTTGGGGTTGGGTATCGCGGGCATAGCTTTGATTTCGCAGAACACAGGAGCTAAGAGGTACAAGGCGGCAAGTAAAGACGCAGGTCAGTTATTCTTCATTTTCATATCACTCTCGATAACTCTTGGATTAGTGGGATTCTTTATCGCCGAACCTTTCCTGAATTTACTCACTGGTAGCAGCCCCGTCGTAGGACCGGCTACCGCTTACCTGCAGATAATCTTCTTAGGTTTTCCAGCATTGCTCACCTTTGCTGCCTTTTCTTTTAGTCTTCGAGCATGGGGTGATACTATAACACCCACCGCTATAATGGCTATCAGCGTTCTGTTGAACATATTTTTAGATCCGATATTCATCTTTGGGTTTGGGCCTGTTCCGGCATGGGGTATACGTGGAGCCGCTATCGCCACGGTTTTATCACGTACGGTCGGTGCTATTATCGCGATATACATGCTCTCATCAGGAAGGATCGATCTTAAAATTAAATTAAAGTACCTAAAACCGGATATGAACCGCATAAAAAAGTTCTTCAAGATAGGGCTACCAGCTACCGCGGCACGTGTATTAGATTCGTCAGAATTCATCATTTTCGTAGGCGCTTTGGCCCTTTTGCCAATGCACGAGGACGTGTTAGCTGCCTACTCTATAGGCGGGCGGTTAATAGGTATAAGCTTCGTGATCGTTTGGGGTCTAGGGATGGCCTTGAGTACCATAATAGGCCAATCCCTTGGTGCGGAAAAGTACGAAAGGGCGGACATGACCGCAAAGAAAGGAATAATGGTGATGATGATATTGATGAGTATAATAGGAATTATTCTTGTCCTGATTAGATTTCCTTTATTCAACTTCTTTATCCGAGATCAACCGGAAGTGGTCAGTATGGGAGCGGAATTCCTTTTAATCTTAGCTATCGGCGCGCCTTTCTTCGCCATATTCGAAGCGGTTTCCGCCACCCTGAACGGTTCTGGTCATACAAAGCAGCAGTTGGGAATCAGCATCACCCGATTGTGGGTATTACGTCTTCCACTGCTATTTGTTTTAGCATTCGTACTAGGTCTTAACTCCACCGGTGCATGGTTGGCGATTGCGCTGAGCAACGTAGTATCCGGAAGTTTAGCCTATGTGGTTTATAAGATGGGGTGGTGGAAAGAGAAGGTTATCGATAAAGGACCCCCGGCCAAAGCTTCCATGCCGAGGTAATGAACAGAGCAATGGAACAATGAAAGTTCGAAATATATATGAATACCTAAAATCACGGATGGGACGTCCCTCGAAAGACGAAATAATAGAAGGAGATATAGTTCCTGTTCTATTCAAACTAGCATGGCCCATGATGGTGGCATCTCTACTCCAGACAGCATACAACCTAGTGGACACCTTTTGGTTGGGCAGACTGCCTTCACCAGAAAACACTCTCTCCGTAGGGGCTGTGAGCCTCGCTTGGCCCTTTGTCTTCCTTCTCCTTTCTATTGAAATCGGACTAGGGATATCTGCAATAGCCATGATATCTCAGCACACCGGAGCTAAAAAGTATAAAGAAGCTTATCACGACACCGGCCAGATGTTTTTCTTGTTTCTTGTTCTCTCTGTAGTTCTGGGTGCAGTAGGATTCTTTGCAGCCGAACCATTCCTCAATTTTTTGACCAGTGAAGGAGAGATTGTACCTTACGCAACCACTTACCTGCAGATAATATTCATTGGTTTCCCTGTTCTTTTACTCTTAGGTGCATTTTCTTTTTCATTGAGAGCGTGGGGAGATACAATAACACCGACATTGGTTATGAGCGTGTCCGTACTTATCAACATATTGTTAGATCCTATATTGATATTCGGACTTGGACCCTTTCCTCATATGGGTATTAGAGGGGCGGCAATAGCTACTGTATCAGCACGGACCGTCGGATTGGCTTTGGCTTTATACATGATCTATACCGGTAGGGTCGGAATTAAACTAAAGTTATCCTATTTAAGGCCAGACATAAATAAAATTAAAAAATTCTTTAAGATCGGTATTCCCGCGACACTTGCACGTATGGAAGAAGCGGTAGGGTTTGTGGTTTTAGCAGGCTTGCTCGCCATGATGCCACACCAAGAACAGGTGCTTGCCGCCTATGGCATCGGTGGAAGGATAATCAACATCACCTTTGTGGTACTAGGGGGTTTCATGATGGCCATAAGCACCATGGTAGGTCAGGCATTGGGAGCTGACAAAAAGGCTCGCGCCGAGGAAACCACGAATAAAGCCATGAGCTTGATGATCGTTTTTATGTCAATTATATCGTTGATACTAGTGATATTCAGATATCAGTTGGTGGCATTCTTCATTCCCGACGAACCCATGGTGATCGAGATCGGTGCAATGTACCTCGCCATTCTAGCTATAGGGGCCCCTTTCTTCGCTATTTACGAGGCGGTTTCTGGAGCATTGAACGGTTCCGGGCACACCGGTCAACAGTTCAGTCTCAGCTTGACACGTTTATGGGGCCTGAGGATACCTATGATACTGATATTTGGATTCGCATTAGCTTTGAATTTTACAGGAGCATGGTTAGCTATCGGTCTCAGCAACGTTGGTGCAGGTATCGCCTCTTACTGGCTCTATAAGAAAGGATGGTGGAAGGAAAAGATAATAGATAAAAAACCATCTTTAATACCTAATATAAAGAAATTCATTAATCGTAAGGAGAGGGAATAATCTAAAATACAACCTTCGTCAAAGGGAGTTAAAATGAAGTTCTATGTAGAGGCCTATGGATGCACCCTGAATCAGGGAGAAACAAAGATGCTGGCCGAAAAAATGGTCTGCCAGGGACATATCGAAGTGGACGATCCCCTAGAGGCGGATACGGCCGTTATAGGCACCTGCGTAGTTATCAAAAAAACGGAAGAGAGGATGAAAAGGCGTATTCAGGAATTAAAAGAATGTTGTGACGATATCATAGTTACCGGCTGTTTGGCCACGATTGGAGGGAAAGAACTGAAACGAGCTTATCCTGGTTTAACACTGGTAGATGCCGGAGAAGTTAACATGTCCTTCGAACCAGAGCACTCTCTCTTTGGGACCGTACCCATATCCACCGGATGCGTTGGAACCTGTACGTACTGTATCACCAAGCTTGCAAGAGGTTGTTTGAGGAGTCATGATAAAGAATCAATCAAAAGGCGATTCGAGAGCTTGCTTCAAAAAGGTGTTAAAGAGGTTAGGATCACCTGCCAGGATACGGCTTCATACGGGCTTGATATCGATACTAACCTGATCGATTTAATGAAAGAGCTGGATAGTTACTCAGGGGAGCATCGTATCCGATTGGGAATGATGAACCCAAACACGGCACTACCTATCAAAGAAGAGCTTATGGAATGTATGAATGACTCTCATTTCTACCGCTTTCTTCATCTCCCCCTACAGTCAGGTTCCAACGGCGTTCTCAAGCGTATGAAGAGAGAGTACACCGTGGGGCAGTGGATGGATTTGATAAGGGAGGTTAAAAAGAGTATACCAGATATTACCATTTCAACGGACGTTATCCCTGGTTTTCCCGGAGAAACTAAAGAAGATTTCAAGAGAACCGTTTCTATCCTAGAAGAGGTAAAACCGGATATAGTTAATATAACTCGTTTCAGTCCTCGGCCAGGCACAAAAGCTATGGATATGGTGGATAATATCCATTCCCGTGAAAAGAAACGGCGCTCTAAAATACTTACAGACCTACATGCGGAGAACAGTAAAAAGAAGAACGACGAGTTCGTCGGGATAAATACCAATATCTTAGTTCTAGAGAAAGGTAAAAACGATACGATGATGGGGAGGATGAACAACTACAAAGTGGTTGTTATAGACGATAATAGGCATGATCTTCTAGGTGATTGGGTGGAGGTAAAAATTACCGATGCTAGCGGTGTTTATCTTTCTGGAACTATAAACTAGCGTCCCTTCTCTTCACCCCATATCAGTTTGTGAAGCTGTGGAAGTACTCTCACATCCACTCCGTCTTTTACCACCCTATCCGCTAACATTTTCAGATGGGTGCCGCCCTCGGGTTGGAACACCAATTCTGCATGGATATCGTTTTCTTCGATGACTTTCAGTGCAAAATCGTAATCGTCGATGTTTGCGATCACGAATTTGAGCTGATCTTTTTCCCGAAGTAGATTCACATTCTCCTTTCTTACCTTAGATGTCATACCCGAAGAGGGGACCTTATAATCCATGGATATCATCGCTTGCGTGGAGAGGAAGGGCTCTATATCCAAGGACCCATTGGTCTCCAAAGATACCTCCCCCAGCTCTTGTAATCTTTCAACTAAATCCATCAAATCGTCCTGAAGCAGAGGTTCGCCACCTGTGACGCAGTACCTGTGAGAAGGGTATTCAGCAACTCTATTCATTACCTCGGGGATGTCCATTTTCGTACCCCTTGCCCATGCGTAGTCGGTGTCACACCATTCGCACCGCATGTTACAGCCCGCGGTCCTTATGAACGTGGTGGGGCGGCCGATGCATTTGCCCTCTCCCTGCAGTGAGTAAAGGATCTCCGTTATTTCCATGATGGGTAATAGTGTAGAGTAGGTAATATAACTAACGTTTCCAAAAAGCTTAACATAATCGTCCCACGTCCGGAGTAACATGAAAATCGGCTTCGTGGTCAATCCCATCGCAGGCATGGGTGGTAGAGTTGGTTTGAAAGGGACCGACGGGGTTTACAAAGAGGCGGTTCGGAAGGGAGCCGAACCCGTGGCACCGGACAGAGCTAAAGATGCATTGAAAAAGATGAAAAGAGGGCATACATGGCTCACCGCCGGAGGGAGCATGGGCGAAGAGATGCTTCTAGAGCGGTTTCCCGACGATGATATACAGGTAGTACTATCATCAGACGGTATAGGCGATACTAAAATCGAGGATACAACAAAAACGGTAGAAGCCTTTCTTGAAGCCGGTGTGGACCTCATCGTTTTCTGCGGTGGGGACGGAACCGCCAGGGATATTTTCGAGGTGGTCGAAACCGATATTCCCATGCTAGGTATACCCTCCGGTGTTAAAATGTACAGCGGTGTCTTCGGTATCAACCCGGAAGCTAGTGCTGAGCTTTTCAACATGTTCGTTTCCGGTGAAGCGGGCATAGATACCGTCGAGATAATGGATCTAGACGAAGACAGGTATCGGGAAGGGGAATGGGAGATAAAGCTTCACGGAGAGGCTAAAACGGTGTACGAACCACATTACATACAGATGGGAAAGCAGAGTTATAGATCGGTGGCCGAAGACGACCTAAAGTACGATCTAGCCAGATATATGATCGAAGAGATGGAACGTTTTCCCGAACACCTTTTCATACTCGGACCCGGGTCCACCACCGCCGAGATACAGAAGGCCTTGGATGTTGACTATACGCTGCTAGGGGTCGATATTTTAAAGGGAAAGAAGGTAGTGGCCCTGGATGTTTCCGAGAAAGAGATACTCACAGAAGCGGAAGGTTCAAAAGGTGTGAAGATAGCTGTCTCCGTCATAGGAAACCAAGGGTTTTTTTTAGGTAGAGGAAATCAACAAATCAGTCCTAAAGTTGTACGGCTCGCCGGGTTAAACAACATATACATAATGGCGACACCTACCAAGTTAAAACGGATCTCTTACCTCAGAGCCGATACTGGTGATGCAGAATTGAACAAAGAGATACGGGAAAGGGGATACATGCGTGTTCTTCAGGGTTTCAGAGAATACAAGCTGGTACCAGTGCAGGCTTGATTAGACTCAAGGCTTTACAACCAATACAGTGCTGTCGTCGATCCTATTACGGTGTTTATCCATTATGAAATTAGCCAAATTATCCGCACTCTTTTCCAATATATTCTCTTCTAGACTAAAATCTCCAGAAATGCCCTTTGTGTGTAAGATGAAAACATCCTTTGAATCTGTTTCATATTCCAAAGTCTTGACGCTTTGATCGCCGATAACGTTTATTATACTTTTACTATTGCTCTTGATACCCATATCACCCAAACAACAATACTGCATTTTTAAAGGATAGAAATCGACCACTGCAATATTTGCACCGCAGGTATCTTTTAGCTGAGCATCTATCGTGTTAACAGTCTGAACCAAGGGCAATCCCTGGATCTCTTTGATATTCCTTTCAATCTGGGATATGACAGGTGACGCATTTTTACCATCGCCTAATGCATCTATTATCAAAAAACGAGTGTACTGCGACTCGTGAAGAACAAAAACAGCGTCACCAGAAAGTGATTCTCCTTCCTTGGGGTACGAGATATAATGGTATTCCATAGGACATCAGCTAATTAAAGAATAATTTTTGGTTATACTCCGACGTTAAATCGGTTATTACTACTTCAGTGTTCACAAAAAACACCGTTAACACATACAGGCCGTACTATTTAACACTTGTTATTTCAAATACACCCGCACTATGTGTAAACCATAAAGAAAGGTTAATATGGTTAGACGTTCCTATTGTTTTTATGGAATCTAAAATGATTGTACTCGTCATCGCGGCAATCATTATACTAGCGGGGATAGTTTTGATAGCGATTACCGAACCCGCGGGTCAGGAAGGATCCCAAGGGAGTTGGGGCATCAGTGACATCAGTGAGCACGTTAGACCATATTTTTGGCACGGCGTTGCCCTTGTAGTCCTAGGATGCGTAGTCGGTTTAGTCTCAGTGGCTAAATTGTAAGAGCACTTTCGGACACCTCCCCCTCGAATCTCTTTATAACGCAAAAGGGATTTGATTTGATGCATGACAGAGGATACGGAACTACATAAAGGAAAGCTCACGGTCCTTTCCACCGACGTCCGTATGATGGACTTAGCTGTTAAATCGGTGGTAGATACCAAAAAGAAGGCCATCATACTGGACGGTTGTTCTAAGTTAAATCCCTATCTCGCCGCCAAGATATGTAAGATATACGGGTTCGATGAAAAAATCGTGCTTGAAAGGATAATCGGTGCCAGAGGTTTTACCGCTTACCAGCTCTATGAGCTGATCGGGAAATTGGATGAAGAGCTGCTGGGAGATGAATATACTTACCTCGGCGTTACAGGTATCGATGAGCGTTTTTCAGACGAAGAACTGGATCCCGACGAAGGAAGGTGGCTGCGCTCTAGATGTATGAAGAAGCTTAAAATGCTGGTGGAGGAACACGAACTTTACTCGACTCTTATCAGGGGTGATAAAGATGGGTAGAAGTGTTCCTACCTATCGGGAAGAGCTCGACAGGATGATCTCCGAGTGGAATAAGTTTAGAAGAAGTTTAAGAAAGAGGGAGCGGGAGGCCTTCGATAAGATGATAGTAAGTGCAAAAAAGCACACCACCGCCGGCCAGTATCAAGCTAACCCAGACCCTATGGAAACCCTTATTCTCTCGATTTTACTCGAGCATCGTCTTATGCTGGAACGTATAGAGAGGAGGCTCTGTAATGAAAGGATGGATCTTGGACATCTACCCGGACCTGCGTCGGGAAAAGATGACGATATGGCTGAGAACGAGTAAACACTGCCATAAAGTAAAGGACGATTTCAACTCTGTTTTTTATATCGAAGGGGCCGTGCCGGATTTGTTTTCAAACCTAGGGTTCGATACGAGAAGGGTGCTCCGAAAGGTGGCACCGGGTATCGGACAAGAAAAGGAGGTGATAGAGATATCTCCTGGGCGCACATTGGACCCCCGAAAATACATGTCCGCTCTAGATTTTTTTGAAGGGTATGGGAAAAGGGAATTTTACAACGTCGACTTACCTCTTGACCACAGATACATGGTTGATAGGGGGATCACACCGATGTCGTTCGTAGAATGGGATGATGGCTGGAAAAATCTTGACGACGAATCTTTTCCAGCTCTGCGGGTGCTGAATTTAGACGTGAAGACCATAGGGAGGCGGGAGATGCGGTCTCCCATAGATCATCTGACATTCGATGATGAAAAAATATCCGGGGATGAGGAGGGGATACTAGAAGAACTGCATCGAGGCTTAAAAAGATACGATCCAGACGTTATCATCACCAACGGCGGAGACTCCTTCATCATACCCTATCTGTACTATCGTGGAGAACTTTTAGATATGGAACTTGATATCGGTAGGGAACCCAGCTTACATCTGCCGAAAGACGGGAGTTCACATGAATCCTACGGCAGGGTGATCTATCGACCGAAACCCCAGATGCTGAAGGGACGTATACATATAGACGCCGCCTCCTCTTTCATGTACTCACAAAGCGGGTTGGAGGGAGTGTTCGAGATATCGAAACTGGCTAAAATACCGCCGCAGAAGATGGCGAGATACAGTCCCGGCAGGGCGGTCGATTATATGGAGATAGAAGTGGCTCTTGAAAAGGGATACATTATCCCTTGGAAGAAAAATATGGTGGAGGATTTCAAGTCCTTGAAAAAACTGTTGAAGGCGGACAGGGGAGGAATAACCTACGTGCCCAAGGTTGGAGTTCATGAGGGTGTGGAAAAGGTAGATTTTGCCAGTATGTACCCGTCGCTAATAGTTAGATACAACATATCTCCGGATACCATCGGGTGTAACTGTGGCGACGACAGATACGTGCCGGAGCTGGGATACAGTATATGCAAAGCTCGAAAGGGGCTTATTCCCCAAACCATCGAGCCGGTGCTTGAAAGAAGAAAAAGATACAAGGAATTATCCCAAAGAGACGACGTTTATTCCCGGAAGGCAAAGGCTCTGAAATGGCTTCTTGTAACCTGTTTTGGATACACCGGCTATAAGAAGGCTAGGTTCAGCAAAATCGAAGTCCACGAGAGTATCACCGCATACGGGCGTGAAACCATCCTGGATGCTGCGGAGATTGCGATGGATATGGGTTACGAAGTTATCCACGGGATAGTCGATTCGCTGTGGTTGAAGGGGGAAACAGAAGGGATTCCAATCTTTTTGGAGAGGGTAAACCATGCCACCGGTATCGAGCTGGAGCACGAAGGAACGTACAGATGGGTGGTGTTCACCCCCAGTAAAGGTGATAGAACAGTAGGGGTTCCCACCCGCTACTTCGGAGTGCTGGATGATGTGTTAGAGGTAAAGGGACTGCATTTGAAAAGACACGATACCCCTCGGTTTTTTAAAGAAGTGCAGAAAAAGATGCTCGATCGTTTGATCGACGGCGACTTCGACGTTGGTTTGAAGGAGTGTTTAGAGGTGGTTAAAGAAGCTCACGTTAAGTTGAGGGGAAGAGAAGTTTGTCGTGATGATCTGGTCTTTACCAAAAAATTCTCGGGCCGAAGTGGGTTAAGCGATGTGAGTGCGGCGTATCTACGTTATAAAGATGCAGGTGTGAACATACATCCTGGGCAGAAGGTGAAGTACGTGGTTAAAAGGGAGGGTAGGAAAGAAGCCAAAGAAAGGGTATCTACGGAACATTATCAAGAAGAAACTTACGATACCAAGTTCTATGAAAAATATCTATTTGCAGTTGCTGAAGAGGTTACAGCCCCCCTTGGGTGGTGGCGGGAGGATGTGGAAAGATGGGTGAAACAAGGCTAATCCGGTGTGATCAAAGATTCTATAACATCCATATCTCGTTTAATGTTGTCTTTTAATATCGAGCCGGGATTAACCCACGCACGGACCGCTTCCTCTCTGTAATCGGCATCGGTCTTTCCGCCCCATATGCCAAACAGTGTTACCTGTATCTCGGGAAGCTTTATGGCGCCGAAGGTCAAAGCCAGGTCGTGAAGTAGATTCAATATTACGGGAGATGATACTTCTTGCCGCCTATCGGTGGAACTCGGTATTTCCAGTATAAAATAAGGTATCTCCGAGTTCTCGGCATGAGAGCCCATGTTTCTATCGGCGGATATCAAGGCGGCAACTATGTTCCTAGTCCACGAGAACCTTTCCAAAGACTCGACTATACGTATATCGTTCTTTTCAGAATCCGTTTTAGAGGGATTTCCTTTGATTCTTGCGGAGTTGAGTTTACTTCGAAGGTAGGTTAACTCCTGAGTAGCGAATTTTGCCTTCCTGGTCATCAACTTTCCTCGATTACGGAAGTTGAAGCGTATGTCGCCTATCTTGGTGTACATTCCCATCATCTTTAGATCGGTGTTGTTGTATTTGTCACGAATGTGATGATCTATTTCCCCTTCAACTATCGAGCTAAGGAGAAAGTCGAAGTCCTCCGCTCTTACTGTACCGGATTTAGTCTTTATCGGGAATCGGCGGGAGATAAGGCGGAAGTAAGCTAGGTTCGAGTCTATGGATAGGAAAATCGATCTGCTGGAAAGCGTAGGGTCGGTTTCTGTTCTGTAGAGATAGTCTATCCATTCAACAAAGTCGTCCCAGTTTTCAAAGTTTATCAACCCAGATGATATAAGACAATCCTTGTACTCCAAAAATCCAGGTATCTCACTTGAATCCCAGTATTCTTTAAGCTGTGATCTGTAGTCAAATGCACTTTTACCCCGAAGAGAAACCACGTAATTTTCGTCTTTAAATTCGATGTCTAAGATGGTGTTGTGAAAGTGGGGTTCCTCGATAGTTAGACGCTCGATGCCTTGCTGCTTTGCTGCGTTCAGCAGAAGCATGATGTTTGGTTTTGTAAGCGTGTACTCCATATATCATCCCTCCAAGAGATCTTTTAGACAAAACTTTGCATGATCTAGTACAGGATAGGGTGAGTGAATGGGCATCTCGGAGGATAGGTAGAATACGTGGTCGAAACTCTCGTTGAACCCATCTATCAAAACACCTACCACGAATTCTTTACAACCCCCAGATATATCTAAAACAGTTGATTCGGAATTGCCTTCAGACATGAATCGTGATATCGCTTTGCGAGCGGTTGAAGGACGCATCGTGTGCTCAACCTCCAACTTCACATCCCCGCCATAAGCAGAAATCAAGCTGCGAACATTTCTAGAGAAATTTTCAGAGTTCTTTTTACGAGAGAGTACTAGAATCGAATCAGGAATAAAATCTCGTTCACGAATAACGGCCCAAAGTGAGTTCAATGAAGACCAGTGATCCTGCTCCAGAAAGCACACGTATTTTTTCATCTTTACGACATCCTTTTTAATTGTGTAGAAAGCCACCGGGGGGATTCGAACCCCCGACCTATGGTTTACGAAACCATCGCTCCACCGGCTGAGCTACGGTGGCGGTTGAAATTCAAGGTGTCTGGAAGGGACCTTTCTTGAATATGCGTTTCGAACGTTCGAGGGCCTCTATCCCCGGCATGGCCCGGCCTGCTAGGAAGTTGATACACGAGCCTCCACCGGTTGAGATATGATCGATGCTTTTGAATAAATCAAGTTTTTCTAACACAGCGATCGAATGTCCACCGCCGACAATTGTGTACGCGTCAGAATGTGCCACGGCTCTGAATATTTCAGTAGTACCTATGGAGAACTTATCATATTCAAATGCCCCTGCCGGGCCGTTGACAAGGATAAGCTTGGCCTGCTCAATATGCTTGGTGTAGTCTATGATGGTTTCGATACCTATGTCCATAATAGGTTCGGGCGTGGGAAGACCGGTTAAAGAAACGACGTTACGTCTGCCGTTACCCTCCACGGCGACATCTGTTGGTACCTTGATTTTGTCTCCCCATTTATCGAGCATTGAAGACGCTTGATCTACGAGTTTTTGGTAATTTGGAAACTCGTTTTCAAGGAAGGATACACTTCCTTCACCCAGATCGATTCCTTTAGCGAGCATAAATACATGGCCGATCACACCCATGGTAAGAACTTGGTCCATAGAACCTTCTTCCAGCATGTGTCTAGCAACGTCTATTGAATCCTCCACTTTTACACCGCCTAGAAGAGCGATCTTAGGAGAAAGGTCTGGTTGGAAGGCTTTACCCATATCTTCCAGTTCCTTCTGCATCACCCTACCGGCCAGGTTTGGAACCAGTTCGGTAAAACCCACTAGAGTCGGTTGAGCACGGTGTGCCGCGGCAAAGGCGTCGTGAACGAAGAAGTCTATCATCGGAGCTAGATGTTGAACGATATGGGTGTTTTCATGTTTGGAGTGCTCCTTCTCACCCTTCAAAACTATCTCTTCCGCGTAGAAACGAGTGTTTTCCAGCAGTATCTTCTCACCCGGTCCGAGAGACCTAACCCTCTGCCTCACGTGACTGTCGAAAAGACCGTCGACGTACTCCACTCTTTTACCTAAAAGTTGACTCATTCTTAGTGCATGTGAGCTCAAGGAGGTATAATCTATCTTACCCGGTCTGCTCTGATGCGCGAGGATGATAACCTTGGACTTATCCAGATCCCGAATAGTAGAAAGGTGACTTCTGATCCTATAGTCATCCAGTATCCTACCCGACTTTGGATCCAAAGGCGAATTAATATCCACCCTGACCAGTACGGTTCGGCCTTTGAGATTAAAATCATCCAGCGTGAAGATGTCCCATGGTTTACCCGGCATTTTATCGTGTGGTGATTACACCTTCAGGATATAAGCTTTACTTAAAATAGAGCATTTAACTAGCTGTATATAAGATAATTTTGTCACATTATATACAACTTTAAAAGTATTAAAAATTTTTATCTTTTTCCCGTTCGAGCTTTCTGTAGTACAGCAGAACCAGAACGACGGCTGGTACTATTAGGAGTAGCAACCACCAGTAGTTCGATACGAAGCCCCTTCTCACCGTGAATTCCGTACTCTTCTCCGCCGTATTCCCGACGTTATCGACGGCCC
>JAFDUB010000018.1 GCA_019594025.1 Thermoplasmata archaeon | reverse complement strand
GGCCCAAGGTGCGGGCAAACTAGGTGGAAAGAGTTCCGGGTTATTCTTAGCACGTAAGATAATTGAAAGTGAGATGGAAAAAGACGAAATATTCGATTTCATCTCTTTTCCCAAAAGCTGGTATATAACATCCGACACCATGATGGACCTGATCCAGTATAATGACCTTGACGAGGTAATACATCTCAAGTACCTAGACCCAAGCGAGATACGTCAGGAACAACCCTTTCTTGAACAAATTTTTAAAAATGCGATATTCACCGCTGAAATTGTAGATGGCCTGAAACGAATATTAGCGGATTTAAAAGGCAACCCCATCATAGTTCGTTCTTCTAGTCTTCTAGAGGACAGTTTCGGTGCTGCTTTTTCGGGAAAGTACAAAAGCCTTTTCCTAGCTAACACCGGTACCGAAGAAGAGAGGTTGAACGATCTCATGAACGCCGTTGCAGAAGTTTACGCATCTACATTAGGGCCAGATCCTATAGAATACCGGCGAGAACGGGGTCTTTTAGATGTTAACGAAGAGATGGGTATATTGATACAAGAGGTGGTTGGGGATCGGGTGGGACCTTACTTCTTCCCCGCCTATGCTGGAGTTGCATTCAGCAGAAACGAATTCAGATGGTCGCCTCGTATAAGAAGAGAAGATGGTATTGTTCGATTGGTGACGGGTTTGGGAACCAGAGCGGTTGACAGAGTAGGTAACGACTATCCTATGTTGGTATCACCCAATAGACCAGAGCTCAGGGTTAACACGCTGGTAGAGGAAAGGGTAAAATATTCTCAAATGTATATGGACGTAATCAATCTGGAGAGGGGAATTATGGAAACGGTTGACGTCTGCAAACTTATGGTTGAACATGAGGAAGAGATCCCCATGCTTAACAAGATCATATCCGTTTATGAATACGACCAGCTAAAACCTTTTTCTGTCCTCACAGACCTTAAAAAATCGGACACCGTAGTTACCTTCTCAGGATTGTTAAAAGATAAAAAGTTCCTCGATGCCATGCGTAGAGTGTTAAATTTACTTGAACAAAAAATGGAGATCCCGGTGGATGTGGAGTTTGCTTCAGATGGAGAACAACTATACATACTCCAATGCAGGCCTCAGAGTCAATCCCAGGAGATTGAGAGGGTACCTGTTCCCAAGAATATCAAAAATAACAGAAAGGTATTCTCGGCTAATAGATACGTTACCACCGGCCATGTGGATAATGTGGAGTCCATAGTTTATGTAGTGCCCGAGTCCTATGTTGAATTGGAAAGTAAGGAGGAGATGAAAGATGTTGCAAGAGTGGTGAGTGAATTGAATAGCGTACTGCCACGGAGAAAGTTCATATTAATGGGACCGGGGAGATGGGGCAGTCGAGGAGATATTAAGCTCGGAGTACCTGTAATATATAGAGATATTAACAACACTTCTTTACTTGTGGAAGTAGCTAGAGAGAAGGGAGATTATCTTCCTGAATTATCTTTTGGTACTCATTTCTTCCAGGATTTGGTGGAGGCGGACATCAACTACCTGCCCTTGTATCCCGATGAGGAGGAGAACATATACAACGAAGAAATACTCAAAGGTTCCAAGAATAGATTGGGTGAGATACTGCCAGAATGGGAGGATATGGACAAGGTGGTTAGAGTGATAAAGATATCGGATCTTCTCAAAGACGGTACGCTAGAGGTGGTGATGGATGGTGAGGCAAACGAAGCACTTGCATACCTGAAACCACCGGACCATTGGGTTTGGAGGATGGAGAAGGTTAAGGGGATTGCCAAAGAACTAGATACTGATTTTTACAGCGTTGAGGCTTTGTATGTTTGTGGAAGTACTAAAGAGACCACAGCGGGACCACGTAGCGACATAGACGTTATAATACATTTCACCGGCGATGAAGAACGTAAAGAAAAATTATTAAACTGGTTAAACAAGAAAAATCGTGAACTCATGGAAGAAAATAAAGAGCGAACAGGCTACCGGGTTGAAAACATACTGGATGTTCATATCGTAACCGATGAGGACATAAAAAATAGAACTTCCTGGGCATGTCACATAGACTCGCCATACAATTCAGCGCGGGAGATACCTTTAGATTGATCAAATATCAATAAGCATACGGGAGGCATCTTTTATCGACTCCGTATCGAACAAAATAACAGCTAGTTCATCTCCGTGATGGGCCGCCGAGAAAGAATAGGTGTTGCCAATTTTTTCTTTCCAACTACCGGTAAGTGATGGAGATTCATGTATATGTCCATGCAAAGTTAAAAGCGGTTGCTTTTCTTCTATGAACCTTTTTATAGCAATGCTGCCAACGTGAGGATCCATAGGGGCGTGGTTTACCATCATTCCCGCATTTCCTGTCAAATCCAAGGCGGTGTTGTATGGAGGTGAGTGGAAAAGGTATATGGTATTTTCAGGCTGAGTTTTACGGGATATCTCCTCCAAGTCCTTTTCTATTGTTTCGAACAGTTCATCTTCCAACGCAACCGTTCTAACTCCATCTGTGGGATGAATTGAACCGACATCAACGTAACGAGACACGTCATAGCGCTCCCAATCCTTTAACATGAACGGAGTTGGAGGTACGTAAGAATATCCTATCACACAGCGATCGCCCAACCACGAGGAACGGTTGTGAATGTATTCGATGTCTCCGTTTTTATCGGCTTCTACAAAAAGGGTTTCGTACGCACGAGGATCATCGTTTCCCATGATCATAAAAAACCGATTGGGAGTTTTCTTTGTTTTTGATACAATCTCATTTTTGAAGAAATTATGGATATCTTTTGTCCCACTTGGTAATAAATCGCCGCCCATAAAAACCGCCCTCGCTTCTCTTTCATGGACTAGCTCAAAAAGTGCTTTGTATTTTGCTGAATTACCGTGTAAATCGGTAACAAACATGCATTCCATGAAATTCAACTCCCGATCTGCTTTTCCCCAAGCAGAACGACCCTGCTGTCTTCCTTTTCGTTAAGTAAAGTCATTCCAAGTAAATCCGCTTCGCGTTTTGCAAAGGTTTTTACTATTTCATGGTGCGGCATGTTTTTTAGCCCCATACGACGTCTCGAATCTCCTACGAAAACATATCCTTTTGCTTCAACAAAATCTGGATCCGCCGTTTCAACTAGTTGAGCGTATTCCCTTTCCCAACCGATGTTCCATTCCTTCACAAGAGTGTGTCTTACCACTGTTCTTGTTTCCAACGACGGAAAGATTTTGAGTGTTTCTTTTATGTTATCCCAATATGCGTGGTTCTTTGGTACGCATAATTTTTCGTAAATTTTTTTATTCGGAGCTGCTAGTGTAACATATATTTGGGTGGGCAGGGGATTTAATTCTTCTATTACTTTTGGCATACTACCGTTCGTTACCAAAAAGGTAGTCATATCTCGTTTTTTGTACTCTTCTATAAGAGCGCCTAGATAGGGGTACATGGTTGGTTCACCGGCCAAACTTATAGCCACCTGGTTTGGTTTTCTAGCCTCCTGCCACATTTTCTCACTGCATCTATCGTCGCCCCTAAAGCCACTGACTAAAGTTTTCTGTGCTTCAATGCTGCCTTCGACGATATCTTCTGGAGGGTCGTATTTAATATTTACATCCAAAGGTTCAAAATCTTGGTACCTCCAACAGAAAAGACAACTATGATTACATACATCTGCAACAGGGGACATCTGTATACATCGGTGACTTTGAATTCCGTAAAAATCTTCTTTATAGCACGAACGGCCGGATATTAATTTTTCGCTTACCCAGTGGCAGAGTTTCACCGCTGATTCTTTACCTGTAAGAACGTAGCCGTGTTTGTTCAAAACTTTTTTCTTGTTCTCACGCATATCTAGAACTCCAACAGAGACTTTTGATTCTTTTTCTCCTCTTTCTCCTTTTTATTTTTCTTTATGGTTTCATTCACAGGTTCTTTATGATATAAAGATACTACCTCTTTTGAACTGGGTTCCTTGCCTAATAGAAACGCTGCCTCGAACCTATTGGGTTCTATTTCCTCTACCATTTTTCTTTTAAACTTCATATTCGTGTTAAAAAGATGCTGAAAATATGGTAATACGTCCGTAGCCACCCTGTCACTGGTCGCATGAGTGTGTTTCGCTATTTTTTTAGACAGTGATGTTCTTATACTGCGTTTATTTTTCGATGCGGTCATCTTTCTTATCCAGGTAGGGAACGCATACTTTCTAAATCCACGATGTGGGTGCTCTTTAGCTAGAGTCACTCCTGCACTCATTAAATCGCTGGCATATGCCCAAAAACGATAGTATTGTGTGCTGTAAACTCTACCTAAAAAAACATCTGCTTTGGAAAGACTGTCGAACCCGTTAACCAACTCTTTTGAGTCGGTGTACTCTCGGGGAATATTTTCGTCTATCCATGTAATTAGATTACGAGGTTCTTCGTCTAGGTCACGTATCACTTCCCTTGAACTATGTGGGTCTATACCTTGAAGGATGGTTCTCAAAGATGGAAATATTTCTGCCGCCCTGTTACGATAACCAAGTACATCCAGGTCCTCGAGTTTAATCTGATCGCTGCCGATAGCTATACTCTGAAGGTCTCTAACTGCGGATCTTACATCCCCGTCAGACCTTTTAGCTAGCTCTTTAAGGGCATCGATATCATAGCCTATTTCTTCAGCTTTACAGATGTCTCGAAGAAGTAGAGCTACGTCTCTCTCGTGAAGGGGTTCAAAATCTATTTTCTGCAGCTTCTCACTTAAATTTCTTGAGCGTCTTCTCAGATAGTAATAATCGTTAGCTATAAGTATTATCGGCTGTTCGGTTTGACTTATCACATTGCTTGTTTCTTGAATCCCTCCAAAATCCTCCTTTCCAAATATGTTGTCTGCTTCATCAAGTATAATGAGAGTTCTTTTTCCTTCTTTATAGGGTATGAACTCTCCATTTGGAGCAAAGGTATCGTCTACAGCGCTACGGCCCACCACATCTTGAATGGCATATTTGTTACGCTGGTCGGAGGCGTTCATCTCAATGACATCCCAGCCCATATCGTTAGCTAATGCCAAAGCTGCAGAGGTCTTCCCAATACCGGCTTTACCAGCAAGTATCACCGCCTTTTTTCTAGGTTTTCCTTTACCCCATTGATTCGCCCATCGCACAAGTTTTTTCTTTGCATCGGTGTTTCCGGCGACATCGTCCAGGGTAGTTGGACGATATTTTTCAGTCCAATCCATTGTAGGATTGTTGTCGATGTCTTCAGCGGAATCTCTGGAGGAACCCATATTCAAGGTTATCTAACAGTATGTTATATTAAATTAGTGGACAGTTCAAGACTTTATCACGCCGACGACGGTAATTACGGCACCGAGGGCTGCGATAACATAAAAGACCACGTTTAAGAGCTGTTTGTTACCTAAACTACCTGTCATTTCCCAGTACTCTATCCGTCCTAAGATAAGGCTTTCTTCCCTTAAAGTTAACCGGGCGTATATCGAATCTCCTTCGGAATAATCGATACTCGTTTCATCGCGGATCACGAAGGAAAAATCCTCGTCCAGTTCCACCCAGATTGCATCACGGAAGCCGAGGTCCTCCATCCATCCTGGAAAATCGTCTATTCGAACGTTGGTGATGGTGCCGTGAACCAGAACGGTGTCTTCCCTCTCGTAGGATTCATAAATCAATCCATCTCTATCTTCATACAGGCTTTCAGGTGTTGTTCCAAATATGGGCCAAAAGGCGAATGAAAGGACCAGTCCGATTACTAAAACTATTACGCCGACTACAAATAAATTTCGATCCATAGACAAGTAATAAGATTATCTTTATTTATTTTTTTGCATTGGCGGGAAGGTTAAACAAAGGGAGTTGTTGAAAAATTATCAGCCATCAAAGCGAAGGAATATATGGTCTCAAAATCAAATGTCTTTTCCTGCTGCTCTATTATCTCATATCCCAATTCAATGGTGTTGTATATCCTGGTTAAAGGTGCTAGGTCAGAGCAGCAAAAATAGAGCCTACCCCCGGGACGAAGGTAAGAGTAGGCACGGTTCAAAAAACGAACTATGGTTTCGTCCCCCTTGTCACCACCATCCCATCTCTTATCCGTGGGGCCCCCTCTTATCCGGGGTAGGTATGGTGGGTTGAATATTATGGCATCCCACAATCCATGTATGTTTGAAAACATATCACTCCAAAGTATTTCTTTGAGCTCGATATTGTTATCCTTAGCATTTTTTCTGGTGAGTTCGACCGCCTTTTCGTTTGTATCTACGGCAGTCACATTGGCACCATGATAGGCACCGTGGAGCGATATAATACCAGTGCCACAACCTATCTCTAAGATATCCTCCCCCTTGTCTATTTGAATCAACCTCATAAGTAAATACGTATCGTCGTCAGGCGAATATACTTCTTCGTCCTCTTCGATTACTATATGGTCTATAATCTCCAAATTTATTCCGCCATTTTCTGCATCTCTTCTTTGTATTTTTTTAAATATCTGATGCTCTCTTCCAAATCCTTTAGTTCCCCGTTGAGGTTTACCTGTTTTAATAGATAGATAGATTTGGAAACGTTTTTGCCGGATAATTTGGCATCTCGTAACTCTTCCTGAGCTTGTTTCATTACGTTTTTAAGTTTATAAGGCATGTTGTTCATCACGGAGTCCTTTGCTTTGGAGGCTATATCCATCGCCTCTTCAGGAGTCCCCTGTTCAATTTTGTCTTTTGCTTGAAAGAGTAGGTCATACGCCTCCTCAACGTTTACACCAATTGCTTGTGAATCCTTTATCAGTTGCTCTACTGCGTCGATTTTGTCTTTTGCCTTTGCATCGGGAGTCTTTGCATCTTCTGATAGACGAGTAGCCTCTGAAACGCGTTTAAATGCGGTAGCGTAATGATTGTCGCCCCAAAGTTCCCTAGCCTTAGCTATATACTTCCTAGCTTCCTCTTTCGCATCTACATCATCCGCTTCCTCGAGGATGTTCTCAAGGTTGCCGATAAGCTGTGAAAGTCTGTCATCCATCGAAGATTTAATCAGTTGTATACCTTCATCTAAAAATGTAAACGCTTCTTCATAAGACTCATTGTTTGCAGATATCATTGCCTTATTGATCTTCTCTCCTGCTTTTTCAACATCTAAATCGTTATTTCGCGCTATCACAATGTATTTTTTTAATTCAGCAATCTCTTCACTCAAATTCTCCTTTTCCTCGTCAAGAGGGGTAGGTGTTTTAATGGATTCAAGCACCTCAATACCGTCATTAAATTTACCTAGGCTTGCAAGTGCACGAGCCCTTTCAAGACCAGCGGTTAGCTCTTCGTTGGACTCTTCTCCGGTACGTTCTATTCTGTCTATAAACTCGTTGTAAATAGTCCGAAATTTGGTCTGACTATCAAAAAGAGTAGAAATCATATTGAGTTTCTCTAGAGCGGAGTTTAATTTCCCCTCCCTTTGTAATTCCCTTGCCTCATTTATCATCTTTTTAATATGAGGTTTACCTACGGAGTCTTCAGGTATCATGTCGCACTTATTATTTAATTCCACTATCAGCTCTTCAATTTTATTTTCTTCTTCGTCTTGACTACCCAATATATTTTGCATATTACTTATCTCTTCTTCAGCCAAATTTAGAGATTCTTGATAGTCACCTTGATCCGCAAGCTCTTTGATTTTCTTTAATTTCTCAAGGTATGTTTTGAATTCAAGATTCGAATTCTTCATCTCAACGATTATCTTTTTACCTTCTGTAAGCATCTCAAATATCTGGAACACTTTTTCTGTATCTCGAAAAACGCATTCCACCGCTTCATGGGCATCCTTGAGGGAACCTTCCTTCCTAGCTTTTAAAGCGTCCCTTAAAGAGCTTTTTATTCTGTCGATGTTTATCTTTGTGTCCCTTGCTTCTGCTAAATTACTTCTAGCTCTGGAAAGAGTTTCTTCAAAAATTTCCTGATAGATTACTTCTTCCGATACTTCTTCTGGAGTTGTAACCTCCTCTTCAACCGTCTCAACCAGTTCTCCAGCGGAGATATATCTCTCAATATCATCTCTGAGTCCCTCTGCGTTATCGTATAAATCATCATACTCACCTTCTTTGATGTTCATACTAATCGTTTGGAATCGATTGTAATACTCTTCGCCGATATCATCATTATCCACGGAGGATAGCCCCCTTTCGATATCTTTTATCAATGGAGATACCTTAGTCAATAAAGATGCTTTTTCTAATACTTCTTGAGCAACTTCAACAGCGGTTTCACGATCATCTTGAATTCGGGCCTTCGATGCTTCACCAAGCAGTTTACGCAGGTGCTCTATATTGACTGCATTACCGGCAAGGTTAGATACCTCGGACCTCGCCAAGCTTATTTTCTCTTCGACCTCCCGTACGCCGATCTTATGTTCTTTCTTAGATGGCTGAGATGAGCTAGGTTCCTCGGTACCAAGCATACTCTCAAATGCTAACCCACTTCCCACCCTAGAATCTACCGCAATCTTGTAAGCTCTAGCCGCTTCATCCGTTTTTCCTAGTTTCATGGCCAACCGGGCTTTTGCATTCCATATCCGGTCAAATAGGGGGTCGAACTCGATGACTTTATCGTAGGATTCGTAGGCGGATTGGTAGGCGCCTATACTCTCAAGTATTGCCGCCCTACCGTACCATATTTCTTCATTATCATCTCCGTCTGCGATCTTTACCTCGTATTCAGCGAGGGTTTCAAGAGGATTATCTAAAATTATACCACCTGGTAAGAACACCTGTTCTTCTAAATCTGAAAAACGAGTTCCACACTCGTAACATTTATTATGGGAAAGAGAAACAATAGCACTGCAATTAGGGCACATAAACTCAGAAAAGATGTTGTATGAATCTTCGCTCTTGCCTTCAAGTTCATCAACTATTTTCTTCGCCTTCGTTGGTCCTATTTCCTTTAAATTGCTTATCTCCTCCCATCCAGCCTTTTTTATCTTGTTTAAGCTGCTGTAACCCTTTTTGGCTAGAAACCGGGCGGTTAACTCGCCTATCGAAGGAACGGTCATTAGGGTTGTAATGACATCAAAGTTTCTATCTTCAGTGTTTTCTTCCATGAAACTTCCACCATGAGACCAAGAACATCATTGGGTTAAATTGTGTAAAAGCCCTATATATACTTTGGTACAATTTTCGAACAATCCGAGGTACACATATGCAAAATGTTCAAGTAATAACCGTGGAACCCAACGATAAAGTAATTATACCATGCCCTTTTTTAACGATTGAACTGAGGAAAAAAAATGAGACAGAAAGGCAAATTAACGGTAGTATTCGTAATCGGTTTACTTTTAATTTCCATATTAGTAGTAGGTACAACTTCCTTAGAAGCTTCGGATCATCCCTGGCCCTACGTTGGACAGAACACACGGGGTACGAGGAGGAGTCCATACGATACCAGTCACGTCGATGGAACGTTGAAATGGATGTATAATCACACAATTCCATTTTCCATGCTATCTCCGGTTGTTGACTCAAACGGTAACGTATATATCAGTTCTAGTATACTTTTTGCCTTTAATTCTGAAGGGGAAAGGCTATGGAATTTTACCGGGGATCTATCGGTGAGCTCATCTCCTGGTTTGGGTCCTGATGGAACAGTGTATGTAGGTGGAAGTGATGGTGTACTTTATGCATTGAATCCAAACGATGGGACGGAAGAATGGAGATTTGACGCAGGTTCAAAAATCCGATCGAGTCCGATAGTGGGCCGACGGAATACAATATATTTCGGAACCGATGGTGGAGATTTTTTTGCCCTTGATGGCTTAACAAGGACAATGAAATGGAATAATTCATTACCACCATCAGATCCTGAGGATCCTACCCGGCGGGACATAGTAACCTCGCCTGTTATCGAAGACGATGGAACGGTCTATTTTGGTTCTTTCGATAATCATTTATATGCCGTTAACGAAGGCGAACTTATATGGCGTTATAACCTAGGTCAACAAGTTTGGTCCTCCCCCTCTCTCGCCGACGATGGTACAATTTATGTGGGCGGTATAGATGGGCTTTACGCAATAAACCCTGATGGAAGTAAGCAATGGATATATCAGGTAGAGGATAGAGAGGGAAACTTATACGGCGTTATGTCATCACCTGCAATCGGTGAGGATGGTACGATATACTTTGGAGCACAGGACAATAGCACATACGCTCTGTATTCTGACGGTAGTTTCAAATGGAACCTTATGACAGATTCCTACATACACCTTTCCTCACCAGCGATAGGAGCTGACGGTACCATTTATATAGGTTCCTTCGACACCGTTTTCTACGCAATCGATGAAGATAAAATGGAAGTGAAATGGTACTACAATACTACTACCGGTATAGACTCATCTCCTGCAATTGGACCAGATGGAACGGTTTACGTTGGAAACAACCATGGTAACCTCTATGCGTTTACCGGTTCAGAAGATGAAACTGATATAAACTGGTACATAATTGGCGGAGTGGTAGGTATAGTCGCAGCAGTTGCCGCTGTATTTATCTTTAAAAAACAACAGAAAACTTAATCCCAGAAGCGCTTGGTCCTAGCGTACTGTATCTCGGCTTCAAGAAGTGCCTTTAGAAATTCGTTCATATCTCTATGTTCTTTACCCAGTATTCTTGCTCCTTTATCATGGCCTACACCTCTTGCCGACAGTGCAAGTGCTGCGCGGTGTCTGTATACCCTCCCAAGATCGGCTAACTTGTAGTATTCCTTTAGAACCTTTTTCTCCTCCGCAGATAATTTATCAGCTGATTTATCGACTATGGACCTATCATGATATCGACTTAAGATAGCTATCATGGAGGAACCGCATACAGGACATCGGGGTTTTTGTATGTGCTTTACCAACCTTTTTCTTCCGTTTCCACATTTCAAGCATTTGAGGTAAAGTGTTTCGGATTCAAGCCGTTCTTTGAAGGAATTCAGTACCGCCCGACTAACTCTACTGGTATCCATCAATTCCATATGCTTCTCTAATCCTGCCTTACCGATTGAAGATAATCCAAGGGAAGATGTTATCAATTTGATTTCACCCTCCTGAATTTTTTGTAGTACCTTTTTAGCTAACTCTATGTCCATATTATCCCTAAATACTTTATTTAAAGCCTCATGGTACATCGGTGTGTTTTCGAAAGTTTCCATCAAACGATCGAGAGAAAGTGAACGGTAATCGACATCCTTCCTAACAGCTCCAAATTTTTTAGCCACATGCAAAAACCTCCAGCGGAAGAAAGAAGAGCGCTTTATAGCTTTACGAAGTATCCCCTCCAAATGTTCGGGAGCGGTGTCGGTTAGAGCATTCTCGATCATTGAAGACGGAATTCTCCTAGGTAATTTCATCATTATACGATAGGGGTCTGTATGTATTGCCACGCTTTCCCCTATACGAGCGGACAGCAAAGCGGTTATCAAACGACCCATGGTTTCATTCAGTTCACTCCCAAAACACGCATTGATTATAGCAGTATCTCCCTGCATTTCTATGACTATACTATCGTCTGTAGATGTAGGATTATCGCCTTGGGACTCTAAGTATTCTTTGAATCTTTTGCATGCTCCTTTTTCGACGAAGTCATAATCCATGAGCCCTTTATATCTTAACTCTCCTACACTTTGGGAGATCTCAAATGGTACTGGAATATCTTCACCGGACCAATCAGGTATTTGGCCTAGGTCGGCCACCGGTTGAGCAAGTACTGTCTCTTCTTCTATATCTATCACCCTCCAAGCCTTTCCCTGAAGTGTTACTACACCACCGAGTTCTATATTACTTGCAACAAAACTTTCATCAAGAGTGCCTACAACGGAGTTTTTTGATATATCCTTCAAAAGGAAAGTTTTTTCATCCGGGATCATAGAGATATTGTCATAAAAATATCTTAAAGAAGAACGACGTTTACCCACGTCTTGTCCGTCTTTCCATATCACCCTTATTTCTGCAAGTTGTTCTACCATCTCATTGTATTCTTCCCATAAAAGATTTTGAAATGGATATGCCCGTTTAGCGAGTTTATAAAATAAATTCATATTCAATTTTCGCTCGGAGTGAACTGTGGATATCAATTGGTTGGCCAGTACGCTCATAGGTTTATCGGGTATATCGGTTCTCTCTAATTCTCTTCTGAGAGTACGTTCAGCGATCACTGTGGATTCTGCAATATCATCCTCCATGGTTGTTAGTACGATACCTTTTGAAGTTTTACCTATACTATGACCCGAACGACCAATACGTTGTACCAAACGAGTTACCTGGCGCGGAGACTGGTATTGGATTACAAGGTCAGTCTCACCTAAGTCTAAACCAAGTTCCATGGAAGATGTACAAACTAGGGCTTTGAGTTCGCCGTCTTTAAACCGTTCTTCAACTTCCGTACGTGCTTCCTTCGAGAGTGAACCATGATGCACACCGATTGGGTACTCTGGATCCCATAGATGAAAACAAGAGGTTAATGATTCCGCAGAATCTCGAGTGTTTACGAATATCAAAGTGGCTACATGAGAGTCTACCGATTCTTTAATTACTCTAACGGCGGTAGCCTTCTCCAACTCACATCTCATAATATCTGCTAACTCTTTGTCTCCCCTTTCCGCTTCCGGGTAGATAATTTGAACTTCTGTATCTTTTTGCCCCTTTACCTCAACAATGTGTCCACTTCTGTGCATACCTACTAGGAATTTCAATACGTCATGGGGACTGCCAACCGTAGCTGAAAGGCCGATACGTTGGAACTCCTCTCCCTTTAACTCTACTAACCTTTCAAGAGCTAAGGATAATTGACTTCCCCGTTCATCCACAGCAAGTTCGTTGAGTTCGTCCACAACCACGTAGTTTACATTAAAAAGGGCATCTCTTAGTTTATGACCGGTGAACATTATCTGGAGGGTTTCAGGTGTGGTGATTAGTACTTCAGGGGGATTTTGTGATTGTTCTCTTCTTTCTTTTCTAGACGTATCTCCGTGCCTTACGGATACTCTAAAATTCAACCGCTGGGCAAAGAACTCGATCCTTCTAACCATATCACGATTCAGAGCCCGTAGTGGAGTGATGTACAGTAACTTGAACCCGGTACTTTCATCATCAGCTATTTTCTCTAGCAGCGGTAAAAGGGCGGCTTCTGTTTTACCAACTCCCGTTGGAGCTATAACAAGTGTATGTTTTCCTTCTATTATAGAAGGTATTGCCTCCTGCTGAGCTCTTGTTTCAGACTCGATACCTAGTTCTTTTAAAACGTCTAGGATGTCCTTGGAAAGTAGATCAAATGCTCCCAAATCTTCATCACCGGTTAATGTGGAGTAGGTTGATCTGCTGGGATTGGAATGCTCTTTATCTCCAGCAGAGATGCAAGCTTTTCAAGTAACTTCTTTTTATTTTCACCTATTAATGCGTTATCAAGCACCTCACCAAGGTTGTCAACCGGGATTATTTCGATCTGGTTTTCATAGCGTTTTTCAAGTACAACATCCTTCATATTTGTCTTAGGTATTATCACTCGCTTGATACCAATCTCCGCGGCAGCTTCTATTTTAGCAGTAACCGCACCCACGGGAAGTACCTGACCCCTGACGCTTAGTGAACCGGTCATGGCTATGTTTTGATCTATGGGGATACCCTCTAGTGCAGAGATCACCGCAGTTGCAACTGAAATAGATGCGGAATCCCCTTCCACACCTTCCTGGGTACCGATAAATTGTATGTGTACGTCATACCGTGATATGTCCTCACCGGTGTATTTTTTAATCAGTGCGGATACGTTTTGAACCGCCTCTTTAGCGATCTCTCCGAGTTTACCCGTCGCCACAATCTTACCTTCGTCTCTAGAATGTGCAGGTGTAACTTCGGCAGCGATGGGTAAAAGGATACCTGAGTACTCTGATATGCCTGCCTGGTCTCCGCCTAAAGCTGCAAGGCCATTAACCACACCTACCACCGAACCCTTTGTTTGATAGGTGCTGTACTCCTTTCTTTTCTTGATGTAGCGATCGGCCACTTGTTGTTCCAAAGAACGTGCAATATTCTTTGCATCGACTACATCGTTATCAAATGCCAATTCGTGTTTCCGTTCTGATGCGAGATCTCCGGATACCCCAATCAATCCTCCGAGCTCCCTCAATCTAAGAGTTAGCTCTCCTCTTTTGTTTGCCCTTCTCTGAGCTTCCCGAAGGATCTCAGCCATGGCTTTTTTCGTAAAGTGAGGTATCTTCTTTTTGTCTTTATCAATCTCCTGTGCGATGAACCTAAGGAGCTTCAATCTATTTTCATGAGTATCATCCATAGTGTCGTTAACATAGACTTCGTAACCGTAACCTCTAACCCTAGACCGTAGAGCAGGGTGCATTCCACCGTGTACCGCCCCACTATTATCTCTAGCTCCATAAATGGAGTCCAGGTTTCCCGCTGCCACCAGTATGAAATCAGTCGGAACGGGCTCTGATTTTACCATGGCACCGCTGCTTCGTTCGCTCTGACCGGTTATGGAGAATTTCCTTTCTTGCATAGCGGTGAGTAAGCTCTGCTGTGAAGACATCTTCAACATATTGATCTCGTCTATGAAAAGTACTCCTTTGTGTGCTTCATGTATAGCTCCAACTTCAACCCTTTGATGAGACGGTGTCTCGAGACCACCGCTCTGGAAGGGATCGTGCTTTACGTCACCTAAAAGAGAACCCGCCTGGCTACCTGTTGCATCTACGAACGGCGGTTTCTCGCCATGTTTATGTCCTATCAATAGTTTAGGCACATCTTTATCCGTATCCCCCCCCATTCCACCCATAGCAGTGGCTCGCATAGCTATCATCAGCATTGCCGCCGCAATAATTCCAAAGAACATTATCAAATAGTTACCTGTGAATATAGATATGAGCACCGCTGCCCCCACCACTAAAGCCAGTATTATCATTAAGCCCTGGCTTTTTGCTTGATTCCTTTTAGAGGCCTCTCGTCGATGGGCATCAACTATATCTTTTCCCTTCCCGGCTGGAACGGTACGTATTTTTGGATTGTTTTCATCATCTTCATTGGGGAAACAAAGAGCGTCCTCCATGTCGCTTGATGGTAAAAAATCTACCATAGCCTGTGCCAGCATGGATTTACCGGTACCTGGAGGACCTATTAACATAACATGACGGTGCTGTTTAGCTGCTTTTTTCACCACACTAACCGCTTCATCCTGGCCGATTACCTGGTCCGCTAGTAAATCGGGTACTTCTATATCTTCTGATGTTTTGATATTAATTTGGTTTATCCACTCATTCACAGGAGGTAAGGTCTCTTCTTTCGAGACGGGTCCGTTATCTGTCGAACATTTTTCTTTCATCAAAGCACCGATAATCGACTTCTGATGGGGTGCCGTGATAAATAAAGTTTTGGTCTAAACACTATTGAACATCCTATTGTTAAAGACATCACGCTAGTAGAGTTGGAAGATTTCTCGTGCTAATATCTTCAAAATGTTGTAAATTTAAGCTTGGGAAGATGAATAGTCACATTTTTATCTATCTCAAATAAAATGCAGACTATATCGTTGATTATTAAGTTCGCTTTATGTCGCCTAAGATAAACTCTCCAACGGTTCAATTATTTCTAACAAAGAATTTAGATTTTAATCTATCGAGTGTCTGCTTTATATACCTATCGAAATCGTATACTCGATCGAGCTCCAATACCAACATTATTACAGTAAGAGATAGGAATATACCACCGATCACGTCAGATATATAGTGCTCGCCTATTGAGACCTGACCTAAGCCTACCAGGGTCGGGAGTATAAAAAATGGTAACACGTTCTTCAATGATAAATCTCGTTTAAGTACAAACAGAGATATTCCTAGAAAAAAGGTCATGGATCCAACAGTATGACCACTTGGATACGAGTATATTGATAAAAACGGTAGAGTTTCCGCAGATGGACTGATGATATCCGGTCTCGGTCGTGCAACTAGTTCTTTTACCGTTTGATAAGATATCAAAGCCATAACAAGGGCACATGAAAAGAGAAAAGCTTGAGTTAACTGCTTTTTCAGTAATAGTATTAAAATAATTAATAAAGACGCAACAATAAGGAAATATGTTCCACCTAGTATTGTGATACCTTGCAGCCATCTCCCACCAAAACCATGCAATTGATTTAATATCGTCTCATCAACGTTGTTGGTTATTCTCACAGACACTGCCAGGGATAAAAGGATGAATATGATCAGAAATACATACATATACAACCTGTACTTTGACATCGACTGCTAAGATTGGTACTGTGTATTAGCTTTTTTGTGTCGATTAGAGTTATCGAATAAGCGTTCGAGATCATAACGGTTGAGGATGTTGCAAAAATCCTTATACATCCACCTTATATTAAATAAGTAGAGGTAAAAACATGGTGAATATGAATTTGGTAGGTCGATGTGGCCTTTACTGTGGATCCTGTATAATCTACAGGGCGGAGAGGGATTCAGAGCGGTTGAGGATGGATATAGCTAAAGAGAACGGATGTGGGCCTGAAGATGTGCACTGTAGAGGGTGTCAAAGCGTGTTGACGGATGGTTGGGATTCCGATGGTATTTGGGGAAAAAACTGTGAGATCGTTAAATGCCTGGAGAGTAAAGGGATGGAAACATGTTACGAGTGCGAGGTCAAGTGCCACAGCTTTCAAAAATGGGACGAACATATGTTGGAATACGGGGAAGACCTGGAACAGAACCTAGAGAAGATTAACAGCGGCGATGTAGTAGGGTGGTTGAATGAAGAAGAGAATAAATGGTCCTGTAAAGAGTGTGGGAAACCGCTTATAATCAACCTCGATAGATGCCATCGGTGTGGGGAGGCGATCCCGTGCGAGTGATCACACCTTCGGAGAAAAAAGAAGGGGCCGGTGCTGCGGTAAAACGCCTTTTTCCAAGCGAGCACCTAGGTCACTACGATCCCTTTGTACTTCTTGACGAGTTCTTTGTAGATCCTTCAAAAGGATTTCCCGAACATCCACACGGAGGATTCGAAGCTATAACTTACATGCTGGGCGGAGGATTTAGACATAAAGATGATCTGGGGAACGACTCTACGGTATATAAAGGAGGTGTACAGAAGTTCACCGCTGGAAAAGGCATAAGACACTCGGAGATGCCCGCAGGTACCGAAGAAAGTCACGGATTCCAACTTTGGGTAAATCTACCTAAGATGTCCAAGGATATGGATCCGGATTACATAGCTTTAAGATCAGAAGACATACCTGAGCATGAAGAAGATGGTAATAGAGTGAGGGTCATAGTTGGGAAGGGTTCCCCCATAAGATTCCAGGCTGAGATTACGTATAAAGACATCCATTCAAAAAAGGAGTACGAATTAAAGGTGCCGGATGAACATCGGGGGCTGATGTATCTTTACGAAGGAAAAGTGGAGTTGCAAGGAAATACTATGGAACCTTCCAGTGCGGTACTGATCGATGGAGGAACCGTTAGATGCGTAGAACCTTCCCGATTCATATTCCTAACCGGTAAACCACTCGGTGAAAAGATAATGCTACGAGGATCCTTTGTAGAGTAAAAAAAGAAAGGGAAGGGGTTTTAGTCACTGAGCTCCTGTATCCTAGATTCGATGTTCTCGAGTTCCTTTTTCAGGTTCTCTGCGTAGCGTTTTAGTCCCTCAAGCTCGTCCTCTTCTGAATATCTATAGACCGGCTCAGCGTAAGGTGGCTCAACGTATGGATCACGGATAGGGATTGAGGGGCTCCAGTACCTTCGTCTAAATCCTCGTCCCCTACCGCGTCCGCGTCCTCTACCTAGTCCCATACCTCGACCTTTGGTGAACCCAGGACTGGAATATCCTGCACAGTAACCTAGTGCTCTTCCTGTCATGGGTCCAAAGCCGTCAGGTCCTGTTCCGTCTCCTCTTGGCATGTTATCACTAATAGTACTAATATGTTATGTTATATTTAAACTTTATGCACATTTGAGTACTTATATTACTCTCGAATCATCAGATTCCCGCATTTAGGACATTCGGTTTCAGCACACGGTTTCCCTCTTGTGTGTGGTATCTTCTTACCACAATTCGGACATAGACAGTTACCACCAGGTCCAGGTGCATTCCCTCTTCCCCTTCCGCCTCCGGCAGGTCCGGTTCCATCTCTTCTCGGCATCTATCTCACCTCCTTCAATTTTTTATTTAAGATACTCCATATCTCAGAGATCTCATCGGCGAGGGCCCCATCCGAGTACTCGTTTACGGTCTTCTCTACGATCATTGATCGTGTTGCGACGTCATCGTAGGGTAGTTTACCGATCACGTCAACTCCCTTTGTTTTACAGTAAGATACTATATCCTTTGTATTTTCAACATTTATGTCGTACTTATTTACACACACCAACGCAGGTATATCGAAATGCTCCGTTACTTCCAGTACTCTCTTCATGTCACTTATACCTGAAAGCGTAGGTTCGGTAACGATCAGTACCAGATCTACACCTACTATGGAAGCGATAACTGAACATCCCGTTCCGGGAGGTCCGTCGATGATAATGGTTTCAGCCTTATTCTTCTCCGCAAGGTCCCTGGCGTTGTTTCTCACAATTGATACTAGCATACCGGATGCCTCCTCCGCGGTATTGAGCACTGCATGAACCATGGGTCCGAACCTCATGTTCGATACGTACGCGTAACCGGATACTCGTTCTACGAGCTCGATGGCACCCGTTGGGCATACATATTCGCAAACGCCACATCCTTCGCATCGATCATCTATAATCTTAAAATCGTCACTTACAGCTCTAAACCTGCAATGTTCGGCACACAAACCACAGGATGTGCATTTGTCTTTATCCATCTTGGCCAGTTTCAAACCGTAAAAGGGCATCTTTTCTTGCATGGTCGGTTTCAACAACAGATGTAGATCCGGGGCATCGACGTCGCAGTCCGCCAATATCGCGTTCTCAGCTAGACCTGCAAAGGCAGCAGTGACCGTGGTCTTACCGGTACCTCCTTTTCCGCTGATAACAGTGAGCTGTTTCATCTTTGAATCACCTCCAGCAGGTCTCTAAACTTTTTCCGCCATCCCTTTTTCTCCAGCACAAAGGGGATGCCCTGGGAATACAACTTGGCGATCTCCGTATCATATGGAATTTTCATTATCACCGGTATCCCCTCGTCTTCACAATACCTCTCTACTCTGTCATCCCCTACTCCATCTTTGTTGATCACCACAGAAAACGGAACTTTTAGTTCTTTCACCACAGCCACAGCGAGCTTGAGGTCGTACATACCAAAAGGTGTAGGTTCGGTCACCAGTATGCAGTGATCACAATCACGTACGGTTTCTATGAAAGAGCAGGCACAACCGGGGGGGGAATCGAATATTACCGACTTCTCATCTTCGACTTTATCCTTCAAGGCGGCTATGAGTGGAGTGGCCATGGGTTCTCCGATGTTTAACAGTCCCTGGAAGTACATAATGCCTTTTCCTGCACCTCTATTTATTACACCGATCGGTCGCTTTTGTTCACTTATGGCCCCGCCCTCACAAACGAGATAACAGCCGCCGCAGCCGTGACAGAGTTCCGGGAACAGTAAAACTTCTTTTGGCAGTGTTACCAAGGCGTTGTACTGGCAGAATTCAGAGCACTTTCCGCAGAGCGTGCATTTTTCTTTATCGATCTTTGGCACTGGCAGGTTCAATTCTTCAACCTGCTCTAACTCGATATTCAAAAATACGTTAGTGTTAGGTTCCTCAACATCGCAGTCAACCAACGTGCAATCTCCAAGACTCAGCGCTAGATTAACCGCCACCGTCGTCTTACCGGTTCCGCCCTTTCCACTTGCTACAGCTATTTTCATGGTTCAGCCCTTACAATGGTGGTGCTCTCCTTCCCCGTGTCCTTCGCCTTGAAATGCGTGCTGTTGGCAGGCGGTTTCACTGGTAGCCGCCTGTAGTTTTCCAGCTTCCCACATGTTGATAGCATCGGAAACCTTTCCGGTGGCACCGACATAAACCATTATCCCTTTATCCTGAAACATCTGGATCGCCTTTCTACCGAGGCTGTCGCACAGCATCACGTCGGCTCCGGCATCGTGTATGAGGTCCGGTGGGTAACCGGTTCCACCCATGTGGGTTGTAGTGTTTTTAATCACCTGAACGTCTTCGATCTCCATATCGACTATCGTGTATGTTGGTACTCTTCCAAAATGTGCTCCGACCTGCTCCTCAAGTCCGCGCTCGCCCATCGTTGGTATGCAAACTTTCATGTTATCACTTAACTCCAGTATGGGATGCTACACTAGCACCCTCGGCTCCTTCGAGTTCTCCGTTCTGCCACTTTTCTACAGCCTCTTTTACCGTACCCGATGCGCCGATGAATGCCTTAATCCCAGCGGAACTAAGTGCATCATAGGCATTGGGACCTACGTTCCCGGTGATCACTCCTTCCGCACCAAGGTCGGATATTGTTTTAACTGCAACGGGACCCGCCCCGCCTCGCTGCATCACACCGGAGTTATCATGGGCTGTAAACTCCATTGTTTCCGGATCGAGAACGATGAAATATTGACATCGTCCGAACCTCGGGTCTACTTTCGATTCCAAATCTTTTCCTGTCGATGTTATTGCTATTTTCATCTTTCATCACCTAATTTGTTCAGTATTTTTTCTACTATATCCTTGAAAATGTTTGAACTACCATCATCAAGTGTAGAAAAGGGTACCCCCCTTTCGCCACTACCCACTATGTTAGAATTGAATGGTATACTTCCAAAATAATCAACTCCTAATTCTTTAGACATATCTTCACCACCCCCGGCTCCAAACAATGTGATCTTCTCACCGCATTGGGGACATTCAAAATCACTCATGTTCTCGATGACTCCAAGAACTTTCATATCTAACTTCTTTGCAAAGTTAATTGACCTTCGAACAGCATCCAAAGCTACATCCTGAGGGGTGGTTATTATCAAGGCCCCATCAACGTGCTCTAACTGCTGCGCGATACTCAAGGGCTCGTCACCGGTACCCGGCGGAAGGTCTATGATCAGATAATCCAGCCTACCCCATTCAACTTTTTGAACAAGTTGATTTATCATGTTCATCTTCATAGGTCCTCTCCATATCACAGGGGAATCTTTGTGTGGGAGAAGGAATTCCATTGAAACCACCTTCAAACCGGATGATGCTTTGACGGGGAATATTTTGTAACCCTCTGTCCCTAAAATTTTGCCTTTTACACCAAGCATCCTAGGAATGGTCGGCCCGTGAAAATCGCTGTCAAGTATACCTATTTTGTACCCCTTCTTGGACAATTCAAAGGCCAGATTTGCAGCTACTGTACTTTTACCGACACCGC
>JAFDUB010000101.1 GCA_019594025.1 Thermoplasmata archaeon | reverse complement strand
ATTCCCCACGTATATCCCGTAGCCGTATCCGGTACCATCGATCTCGTAGCCCTCGATCACATAGGGATTTCCCTCACTCCCGTCACCGGGCCAGCCCTCGGCAGCCGCCTGCGCTGCGAAGTTGGAGTTTCCGTCGATACGTATCGGAGCTTGGGCGATGTAGTCGTTCTCTTCGGTGTCCACGTCTTCTGCCTGTACGAGGCCGGGGGTAACCACACTGAGTAATAGTATGAGTATTACTGTGATAACGACCAACCCTACATATATTATTTTTCCTTTCATAATACTTCGCCTCCCGTAGGAACATATGTAACTCGTACAGTCGCTTTTACATCTTCCGATAATCCTCGTAAGACTGCTGTAATCTCAACGGTTATGGGTGATTCCAGTCCCTCCTGTTCATCTATCAGAGGATATTCGACACTATACTTGAGATTTTGAAAATAAAATTCATTGCTGTTTATGTTGAATCCGATATAACTTTCTCTATCTCCTACCGAGGTGTGTCTATTTTCATATGTGTGCCATACCGAAAGATTGCTAATATCCCCATCCGGGATCGGAGGTCTAACGTATTGCCCACATCTTTGAACGTCCGGTGCTTCCACAGTTCTGACCGTTATTATCATGTCTGTAGGCTCAAGTTCCGGTTCCAGCACGGACTCGATTGAGATACGTATATCTGCAAAACTTACCTTCCAAAACATTGGGTGTACGTTTAATTCCAATGTATTATTTTTACCGTTAATATATGTGGTCGCGGTGGTGGTTTGATTGTAACTTTCCATTTCAGGATACGGGGGCACAGTTACTGTCATCTCCGCATATCCTTCGTCGATCCTGAGCGGTTCCTCCACCGGATACAGATAATACCCCGCAACCGCCGCAATTATCACCACCGGCACCACGAACACGGCGATGAGCTTCTTGCTTTTCAAATTCATTTAAATCACCTTTATTACTGAACATACCTAATCGCACAACACTATATTACTGTTTCTATATTAATATATGGTCGGCACAATAATATATGGTCGGCACAATAATATATGGTCGGCACGGTAGCTGTCGCTACCATATATTAGGTATCGATGAAAGATTCGAGAACGAGGCGGCAGTTCTCCGCTCCGTTCCAGTATCGGTCACCAAGTATGTACCCCCGTCAAAAATCTCATGGCGGTAACTTTTTATACCAGTTGGTAGTTTTTTCTACCGGTTGGTAAAATGTTATACCAAGAATGGAACAGGTACAAGGTCCTGCAGGTGTTCTTTGACTACCCGAATAAAAAGTGGCAGTTGAGAGAGATCGAAAGAACCATCGGTCTTTCCCATCCTTCAGTGAAAGATCATATAGAAAAACTTAGGGCTGAAGGTTTTGTTGAGTGCGTAGAAGAAGGCGTATTCAAAGGATACAGAGCCAATAAGAACTCTATGTTCAGACAACACAAGCTTAACGACCTCATCATGCGATTGAGAGACTCAGGACTTATAGATAAAATCGAAGAAAACTGTACCCCGAATTGTATAGTCCTTTTCGGTAGTTCCGTTCAGGGAAGAGACGATGAGAGAGGAGATGTAGATGTGTTCATACAGAGTAAAAAAAAGAGTATAGAACTCGACAAATTTGAAAAATATATCCAAAGGAAGATTAGTTTACTCTTCGAACCGGACCTACAAAGTATAAATGCTGAACTATTAAATTCTTTAGCTAATGGGATAGTATTAAGCGGTTATATGAAGTTGATAGAATGAATTGGGAAGATTGTATACGAAACAATAAAGTAAAAGAAGTTGGAAGAAATCCGGACATGGCAAAATCGTTATTTACCCTTGCTAAAAGGAGAATGGAGTCTATAAATAGAAGAAAGGATGATGAATTTCCACAACTGCTTTTAGAGGATTACTATGAAGTGATAAAGGAATTATTAACCGCTTTGCTAGCATTACGGGGTTACAAGAGTTACAGCCATGAATGTCTGATATCTTTTTTAGAAAAACACTATGAAGGACTTTTACCGTATAGTGAAATACATCTTATCAACGAATTGAGGATGTTGAGAAGCGATATATTATATCGTGGAAGGGACATTGCCGAAGATTATCTCGTAAGAAACATAGAATCCATAGATATGATTATTGAGAGATTAACATATAAAGTTGAAAAAGAACTTGAGTGATTTTTAACCATCTCCAGGCTCAATATTTATTTACTCCCTTTCTGTTAACATATGCATGGACAAGTTAAAGGGACTAGACCTGGAAGGCAAGTTGGTTTTAGACGCGGGAACAGGCGGATGCAATATGACCAAGTACCTGGAGAACTGGGGTGCCGAGGTAGTTTCCATCGACATCAGAAATGACTGGCAGGTTGATTGCAGAGAACAGACCAGCCATACCGAATTCGTCACCGGAGACCTGTCGCAGATGGACTTTCTGGAAGACGAAGTATTCGATTACGTGATCTGTAACTTCGTGGTAAGCGCGCTTTCACAGACAAAAGAACTGTTGCTATCATCGGCCTTCAGAGAATTTTACAGGGTGCTAAAAAAAGACAGTATGCTTGTGATAATCGACTACTACCCATTCGAAGGCGACCGATGTCCGGTACCGTGCAACAATCTACAGGTAGAACTATGGAGGCTGGAGAACGCGGTATCGGAACTACTGGGCGAAGGTCATCTTGAAGAGTACCACCCGGATATACTGGCATCGGAACTAATTGCGCTTGGATTTAGAGATACCGATACGTCGGTACTGCTAGAAAAGGTTCCATGGCCCAAGGATTTGATCGCCGAACATGAGCAATCGATACTGGAGAAGATAAACACCCTCGAAGAAGATCACTTGAAGGAAGCTCTTAAACAGAAATTGAGATATTTAATCGATGCCGCTAAAGACCAAAAGATCGAATCCGGAGCCATCTACGAACTACGGGCATTGAAGTAACTACGCCCTCAACTCTCCGAAGGTAGTAACACGCTCGGCGAAGGCGTTGTGCTTGTGTATGGACTCTTCACTCTCACTGCGTACTTCGACGTGTGCATCGTCCGGGAAGTCGTTGTACTTTGCCAGAACTCTTGTAAGTATATCTCTAACCACGTCTTCAACGAATTTTGGGTTCTCGTGGGCATCCATCACTACTTTTGCTTCATCCTGTCTTTTCAGTATCTCGTATGTAGGGGAAGAAAGTGAAGACTCCACGATATCGATAAGGTCGTTTACTTCCACTTCTTTATCTTCCGGTACCTCTATCATCACCTGGCTGCGGTTCCTTTGATTGTGTGTTATCACCGGCAGTCGTTCTAGAGATTCTTTTAACTCGGGGTATCTTTCGCTGTAGATACTCCTAACACTTTCCATCGCACAGGGACAGGCGTTCAGCCCTACGACGGTCACGCCTATGTACCTTCTAATCACACCTGTTCTATAGGCTTCGGTACGGGAGCATATTTCGTAGTTCTCCAGACTCGGTTTACCTCCTGGTAGATTTCTTTCTCTAAAATAGTCGGCGGATATGTCCACTTCCGAATATGAAGCGTAATCGTGTCGTTCCAGAAGCAATTCGCACATCTGTGCCGAAAGCTCCTCCAGACCACTCACCGGTTCTCTTACCGTTCTGTCCACCACTTCTCCCGTTACCTCTACATTCCGAGACATGTGAGACCCCTTCTGATCCAATGGAAGATCTACATATACATCTATTGTTGCATTAAGAGTCACATTACCCCATGGTCTTTTCACCATGATGGGTTTTTTCACTCCTGTGACTCCAACGCGAGTGATCTTGAACTGCTGCTCTGAACGCTGGTTCTGAACATCTTTGGAAAGAGGCATAGAACTCAAAAAAGAGTTTTGTGTATTAAACGCTTCGGTATATGACTCACTTAAACGACGCCTGCGACATCTGTTTACTGCTGGAAGAAGCAACACCCTCTTTTCCTACAGCGATCAAACCGATGGAGGAACCGACAGTATGTTCTTCCACCACCCTATCGCAGGCTTTCTGTAAACCGATCTCAGGTATGAGCAGATAACAACGGTATGCACTGAGTTTTTTGATCAATTCCTCGCCTTTACCGGTGGTAACCACTGCACCGTGTTCACCGGCGTAGAACCCACAGCCTACTAGAGGGCTGTCACCGATCCTACCTCTTATACAGAAGTTTGTACCTCCTGTGGAAACAGCAGCTGCGTACTCTCCTTCGTGTGATGCTACGCATCCTACGGTATCTCCTCCGTCAACACTCTGGTATATATCCATCAATTCTTCATGCTCGTGGAGTTTATCGTGCATATCCTGGAGTTCCTTTTTTCTCTTCTCTGTTGACGGATCGTGAGAGGAAAATCCTATGCTCCGTGCATACTCCGTAGCACCGCTACAAGCTAACAAAACGTAGGGTGTTTCGTAGACTGCGGCGGCCACCTGTATAGGGTTCTTTACGGATTCGATAGCCGCGACGGCGCCGATGTTCCCCTTGTACATCACTGCAGCATCCATCTGGATACTACCGTCGAGTCTCATCCTGGAGCCCGTGCCGGCGTTGAATATCGGGTCGTCCTCCATGGCAGAAACCACACCAACCACTGTATCGAATATATCATCTGATAAACCGTTGTCTATAGCTCTTTGAACGTCCTTATCCACCTCTCGTGGACTTCCTACACCACCGTGGGCTATTATTTTCATGATATGCTATGACAGCGGGTCTACGTATTTGTAATTAATTGATAAAAAAGCTTAATATACTACATATATACTATCGTGAATTAGAGGTAATTAGATGAAAGAATTCAACGATATAGAGGGAAAAGATGTATTGAGCAGCGACGGGAAATTGATGGGGAAAGTAGAAGATTTTACCTACGGCACCGATTTTAAAATACGCAGCGTCGTTGTTAAGATGAACAAAGATATAGTAGAGGAACTCGGTGAAGACAAACCACTCTTCACATCGGTTAAGTTAAAGATTAACCTTGATCAGGTAAAAGCCTTCGGAGACAAAGTGATATTGGATAAAACTCTCGACCAGCTACATATCCATTTCCATGAAGTTGTGGAAGACGACCTAATATCTTCTATCGTCGGTACCGAGATATCTGGGAACGAAGGAGAAGATGTGGGTGAAGTAGATGATATACTTCTTGACACAGAATCATGGGATGTACCTTCGATGCTAGTAAAGCTAAATAAGGATGTTCTTGAAACTCTCGACATAGAGAAATCTCTTCTATCTAAAACACGGCTGGGCATATCCATGAAACACGTAACCAGCGTTGGAGATATAGTGATGCTTGACAGTTCAGCTCAAGAGATGGGAAAGATTATACAGGACGAGCCTATAAAAAAGATGTGAACACCCCACGATTTATATATAACCCATGGATGTATCCGTGCTCAATAAAGAGGTAATCACATGCCAACAGAAAAAGAAGTAATAGAGAAACTTAAAGCCGTTATGGATCCTCATACAGGGATAGACGTTTACTCCATGGGTTTGATATCCGAATTAAAAGT
>JAFDUB010000060.1 GCA_019594025.1 Thermoplasmata archaeon | reverse complement strand
GGTGCGTTCATCATTTCATGTACACCTTTAAAGGACGGATTTACCGCCGCACTGACATCACCGGATATAGCCTTAGAGTTGTTGAGGGTCTTCTGTAGGTCGTCGTAACTGTAACCATCAAAAATCCTGTCCAACACTTCGGATAAGAAGGAAGTCAAGAACCTTGAACCTGCACCCGTGTTACCCAAGCTTCCTATCTCCTCTTTATCGAACATTAACACCACCGAGGTTTTTTCAGGAACATCGGCTATATCCATACCTGCTTTCATCGAGGTGAAAGCACATATCCTGTCATCATGACCATAAGCGCCGATCATACTCCTATCCAGACCAACATCTCTGGCGGGACCGGAAGGCACGATTTCGATTTCAGCGCTGATAAAGTCCTCTTCCTTTATGTCGTACTCATCGTTCAGCATTTTCAAAATATTCATTTTTAACTTACTTTCAATTGAATCGTCTTCTATAGGTCTTCCACCGACGATGATGTTCAGTTCTTCACCCTTGATGACCTCTTTTGTTTTCCTCTCCCCTTGTGCCTTCTTAGAGAGATGCGGTAATAAATCACTAATGACTAGAACGGGGTCATTTTCATCTTCTCCTATGCATATGTCCAGTTGTGTACCGTCTTCTTTAACCACTTTACCCATTATTGAAAGAGGTGTATTAACCCATTGGTACTTCTTGATTCCTCCATAATAATGTGTTTTAAATACTGCTAGAAGTGAATCGCTGTCCTCGTAAAGTGGCCTAGCTTTGAGATCGATTCTAGGGGAATCAATATGACTGGCCAACATGTTGCAACCCTCCCTAATATCTTCCTTTCCGATTATAGCGATTGCCAAAGATTTTCCCCTGTTGTTAAGGAATATTCTGTCTCCGCTTTTTAAATCATTGAATTCATGGATGGATTTAAATCCCGTCTGAATCAGCATTTCTTCTGCAACACTAACCGCCTTTCTCTCCGTTTTGGCCTTGGTAATGTAATTCTTGTATTCCTCGGAAAAACGCATTATATTCTTCAAAGTTTTTTCATCACAGTCCTTCCATGCGGATCCAAGTTTAAGTGTCAATTTTTTTTCCAGCTCACTTTCATCTTTTGGTGACATGTATATCAATGAACGGCAATCAAGTTTGCCTCCTATATTATATTTTCGTCTGTGTGCAAGAGTTGGTATATTAAGTAAAATCATATCAAATTAAATATAAAAAATTGGTACTTCAGTGCGAAAGACTTATAAGGGGAATCAATATTGAATAACTTGATTTCATATAACATAAATTACTGGACAGTGCTTGAATCATGACGGAACTTCTTGAGGAGCTGGAAGAAAAAAGAAAAAGAGCCAATTCCAAGGCAGAGAAGTATAAACGGCTTAGAGACCAGAAGAACCAAGAGGCGAAATCCTGGGTACAAACACGCGATGAGCTCAATGCTAAGGTCAGAGAATTAATCGATAAAGGTAACGAGTTTAAAGATACCCGAAACAAGCTTAACGAAGAGGTTAAAGAGGCTAAAGCTACACGTAACAAGATGAACGATAAGGTCAAGGAGCTTACCAAAAAACTTCAACAAAAAAAGGAACAGCTCCTGCCGGAAAGCGAGGCCACCATTAAAAATCTTGAGCGTGATATTAGAAAGTTAGAATTCAAACAGCAGACCCAGGTGCTATCGACGGAGAAGGAACGAGAACTTGTAGATAAGATATCCAACCTGCGGAAAAAGGTCAGGGATATGAAACGATTAATCGAAGAGAACGAGGAAATACAAAAGCTGATGTCTGAACTCAAAGAAGCCGAAAAAAAGGCTGAAGAAGCTCATGAAAAAGTATCAACTAAAGCGGATGAAGCTCAGGACGTCCACGAGGAGATGCTGCACGTTTTCGATGAAGCAGATAGGGTGAGGAAAGAGGCTGACGAAGCACAGCGGAAGTTCGTCGATGCAAAAACACTTGCCGACGATTACCATCAGCAGCATATAGACGCGGTAAACGAGATCCAGGATTATAACAAGATTTTATGGGGACTGCGTAAGAAGAAGCGTGTAGCCAAGAAGAGAAAGGACGAGATCGATACCAAGGAGCGTGCCGAAGAGCTCTACGAACAGTTCAAGAAGGGAGAGAAACTCGGCACCGAGGATATCATGATCTTACAGAAAGCGGGATTTCTTTAATCCAAAATCATATATCCCCCCTCTTTAATCACCTATTTTAATGAAATCGAAAGTAGAGTTCAACAAAAATCATGTCGTTTCTATCAGAGACTTTTCTGTGGATGAGATAGGGTACGTACTTGATAAAGCTGAGTTAATGGAGCCGATAGCCCAAGGACGTGAAAGTACCGATATCCTTCGGGGGAAAATTTTAGCCAATCTCTTTTTCGAGCCGAGTACAAGAACAATGCTGTCTTTCGAGGCCGCTATGAAACGTTTGGGAGGTAACACAATCGGATTCGCTAGTCCCGACGTGTCATCTTCGAAGAAAGGTGAAACCCTTGCCGATACCATAACGGTTACCTCGAGTTACGCAGATATAGTCGTGCTAAGACATCCCCAAGAGGGTGCTGCAAGGCTGGCGTCAAAATTTTCATCAAAACCGGTTTTAAACGCGGGTGACGGTGCAGGTCAACATCCTACTCAAACCCTTTTGGATCTGTACACCATAAGGAAAGAGAAAGGGGAGATATCGGGAAATAAAATAGGGATTGCCGGGGACCTAAAGTACGGACGAACTGTTCATTCCCTTACCACCGCACTGTCGATGTACGGTACGGAGATGACATTCATAGCTCCCCCGCCTCTGCAGATGCCGAAAGAGATACTTCGGAGACTCACCGATGGAGGTATTGAGTACGAGCAGCAGGAAGATATAGGCAAGGCTGTGGAAGATTTGGATGTACTTTATGTAACAAGGATTCAGCGAGAGAGATTTCCCAATGAAGAAGAGTACTTAAAGATAGCAGATAGCTACAATGTAAATCTAGAAACACTTGAAAATGCTATGGACGATTTAATCATAATGCATCCCCTACCGCGTGTCGATGAAATATCTCCGGAAGTAGATGACACTCCGTTTGCCAGATACTTCGAGCAGGCAGCCAACGGTATTCCAATAAGGATGGCACTTTTATCTCTGCTTATGGGGGTGGAATTATGAACGACAAGATGAAGAAAATAAAGATATCTCCAATACGAAAAGGTACTGTGATCGACCATATTCGCGGTGGTCAATCGTTAAAGGTACTGAAGATACTCGGCCTAACCGACGTGGAGATCAAGGACGTAGTAAGCATAGCTATGAACGTCGACAGTTCCGTCGGGAAGAAGGATATTGTAAAGGTTGAGAACAAAGAAATAAGCAGTGACGAACTCGATAAAATATCACTGATATCTCCGGAAACTACCATCAATATAATCAGGGATTACGAGGTAATCAAAAAGGAACGGGTCAAGCTTCCAGAGAGGGGTAAGGGGATTGTAAGATGCAGGAATAGAAATTGTATCACCAACCAGAAAGAACCCGTTGAGCCGGAATTTAAGGTTATTAGCAGTAAGCCGGTTAACATAAAATGTGTATACTGTGAAAGAGAGATGAGGGAAGAGGAGATCACCGAGAATCTGCTTTAAATCTCAAAGAAATTCTGCCAGGACCATCGGAAGAAGTACGGTGGCGTCTCCTTCGACGGTGACTCTGTTAGCCATATCTCTTATCTTTCCCCAGGATATCGCTTCCCTCAATCTAGCTCCCGATAATGAACCGTCGTATTCAACAGCGGTGGTTATGTACACCGCATGATCCAATCCGCCTCTGAATTGATTCCACCATATGGTGTGGTGTTTGGAGATGCCTCCTCCTATCATCAAGGCACCACTCTCTTCAGCCGGGAATACGATATCTGCCAGGTCCTGTTGATCCTTCATGAGATCGATATGAAAATCTTTGTTGCGCTGCCAGTACATCCAAAGCTGGGTTCCGAAGGCACCGTCGGTGATACCCGGTACGAAAATAGGTATTTCGTTCTTAGCCGCCCAATACAGTATTGAGTCCTTGTCTTCTAAGCGCTTACCGAACTCCCATATGATCTCTTTAGTACTAAATTTAGCACCCTCTTCTTCCACAATCTCATCCAAAAGCGGCTGCATGTGATTTTCAAGCACTTCTCCGTAGGACGAGTTAGGTATGAATATGTTACCAAGTCTGTTCACCCCCTCTTTATAGAGAGTGGAATCGTCAGCTCGAAAGCTGCCGTGAAAGTAGTCCTCCCATATCCTAGCCAGGTCGTGATCAAGTGTACCGCAGGTGGTGATGATCACATCGAATAACTCTTGTTTCACCGCCTCTTTTATTATCCCCCGTGTACCCGTAGATATTATGCATGCGGGAAAGGACAGAAAGTTGGTGCACCCATGGTGGAACATATTGTTTAGAATATCACGTGCTATGCTTACCTTCTTAGCGGTAAAGCCGCCAGCTGAACCGTACTGTGTTACTAACTCGGAAAGGCTGATTTCACCGTTTACTGTCATATCTTCAACTTTTTTTCCTTTCATCTTTGAACTCGAAAACCTAGTGTGATAAAAATTTGATGGTGAAAGTTTCGTCAGACGAATTTTAATTTATGTCGGACGTAAAACGCGATTTTTTGTTACTATCGTAGGACGAGATGGTAATAATCGTCATCTTTTTGGGCAGATAGAGAACAACTCTTAAATACTTCTAATTAGATAGCGGGACAACAAATGGATGGGATCCAATATGGAGTCTATAATTAACAAAGCTTTGGATAAGAAAAAAAAGGAAGAAGAAACCGGTCTGAAAAAAGAACGAATTGAAGAGATGGAAGAGGCACCGGAAGATGAGGAACTTCGTCAGCTAGTAGAAACATTGGACGTAAGGATACGTATCTTCGGCTGCGGTGGTGGAGGCTCAAACACAATCGATCGTCTGACACAAGAAGGTATCACTGGTGCAGAACTCATCGCCTGTAATACCGACGCCAATCATCTTTTGCAGACTCACGCTCAGAAGAAAGTCCTATTGGGGAAGAACATTACCCGTGGGTTGGGTGCAGGTGCCCGGCCCGAGGTAGGGGAAGAATCCACTCTCGAAGCAAAAAAGGAGCTGGAAAATTACGTTGAAAAAGCTGATATCGTCTTCCTAACTGCAGGATTGGGTGGAGGCACTGGAACTGGTTCTATCCCGGTGATTTCTCAGATGGCAAAAGAAGAAGGTGCTCTAACCATGGGATTCGTAACCATGCCTTTCCAGGCCGAAGGAAGAGAACGTATGAAGAACGCCAAGAGAGGATTGATGAAAATGGAGCAACACTGTGACACTACAGTGATCATCCCCAACGATCGTTTATTAGAGCTCGTTCCCAACCTGCCTTTGGATGCTGCCTTTAAAGTGGCAGACGAGATACTGATGGAATCTATAAAGGGCATAACAGAGATAATCACAAAGCCCGGACTGGTCAACTTAGATTACAACGATGTTCGTACAATAATGGACGAAGGCGGACTTGCAATGATCGGTATCGGCGATTCAGATAATCCTAACACCCGTGTAGAGGATGCGGTTTCACAAGCTCTTGGTTCACCGTTACTAGGAGATATTGACGTCAGCGAATCCAAGGGAGCTTTGATACGAGTTTCAGGTGGACCCGATATGACGGTCAGCGAGGCCGAGAGGGCAGCTAACCTGGTCAACGAGCGTATATCTAAAGACGCAAGAATAATTTGGGGATGTAACGTGGAACCGTATTTAAAGAACACCATCAAGATACTTTTAGTGATAACCAACGTACATTCCGACACCGAAGAATTTGCCAAAAGTTCCTATGGAGCTACCTTGGACGGAAACATAGATCTGGTAGGCTGATATATCCAAAAAGTCCTTAACCCCTTTCTTTTTTCCTTTCTAATATGATAGCTGAAGGTGCAGGGAAATTGCTGATGTTGATGATGTTCCCTTCGTTGATCTCATTATTACTCTTTATCTATACCGGTAATTCTTTTTTTATCTCACTTTGTCTTCTTTTCTTAGCGCTGCTTCTGTTTACAGCTTGCTTCTTCAGAGATCCAAAAAGAGATATTGCAGAGGGTATCGTCTGTCCGGCTGACGGTAAGGTGGTAAAAGTTACTCCCCGGTCATTCGATGTATTTATGAGTGTCACCAACGTTCATGTGAATCGCAGTCCAGTATCGGGAAGGGTGATTTCCATAACTCATTACCCGGGAAAACATTCTCCAGCTTACAGCGACGAAGCGGTCAAGAACGAACGGCTGGAACTTGTGTTAGAGAGCTCTCAAGGAGTTGTCCGTATTATTCAAATTGCAGGTATCTTTGCCAGGAGAATCGTGCCCTATGTTTCAAAGGGAGATAAAATAAAGAAAGGTCAACGTATAGGGATGATAAGATTCGGTTCTAGAGTACGGGTCGAACTTCCTTCTTCCGCCTCCATCGTAGTTAACGAAGGAGATATAGTCCGGGCCGGCGAAACAAAGGTTGGTGTGTGGTCTTGAAAACTCATAACAAGCTCACCTTAGCGGATATGATAACTCTTTTCAACGGGATATTAGGATTTTTGGCAATTACATACGTTGTTGACGGCAGATTATTTGAAGCGTCAATACTTATCGTCGTATGTATTGTTGTCGACGGAGTTGACGGTATGATCGCTAGGTACATGGGTACCGCCCATGAGATGGGGGCTTACCTGGATTTGTTTTCCGATTCCATCTCCTTTTGTTTCGCTCCTGCTTTATTGGTTTACACCATGTACTATGATAAATCATTGGGTCGTGCGTGGGTATCCCCAGCTAATGCCGCTGCAACCGCTGTTCCTGTGATACTCGTGTTTTTTGGTGTTCTTCGTCTTTCTAGGTTCGCAGACAGGGAAAGTAGTTCTCACTATTATAACGGCCTTCCCGTACCGGTTTTAGCCTTGGTGATGGTTTTATTAACAACGCTGCTGGGTACCAACGGGACTCTGAATAAATCAATTGTTTTTACGACTACTTTCCTACTTTCTCTGCTTTTATACACCGGCTTTAAGTATCCAAAATTCCGGAGATGGGAATTGTTGGTAACCGGAGGTTTTGTATTGCTGATATCTGTTATTGGTATATTATTTACGAAAAGTAGTTATGCTTCTGGAACTATATTACTTTTCGTTGCACTACTATCGTGCATCTCATACATCATAATAGGACCGTTGGTGGTTGGATATATATGGAAGGAAACATGGAAGAGATAGCGGATAAGTACTTCGACTGCGGTGAAAGAGAAAGGGCCGCATTTGAACTAGGCATAAAATTAGGAGCACTTTTTCATCAATTCGTGGGTGCGCCAGTAAGCAGCGAAAATATAGAAGTGCTGGAAAGGGCTATCGAGAAAACTACGGAAAGGCAGGCCTTCGTTAAACGTGCAAAGGTGCACATAATACCGAAGGGATTGGAAAGATGCACGAATTCGGTATTCCACGATTATACTACTCTCTCTGGTGACATGCTGGATGCAAGCGTAGAAGTGGAATACAAAGGCATCAAGGCAAAGGGAAGACTCAAATATATTGAGGAATTAAATTATCCTCTTATGTATATCGAGTTTATTAAGTGAATCTCTCAAATTCCATAAATAATTATTTTAATTAGAAGGACTATTAGGAGTAAGATAAAGATGGCAAGAAGCTTGAAGATAGGTATCAGCGGTACTCTTGGTCTTGGAAAAACTGACACTTTAATACGGATTATTAACATGCTTAATAATGAGGGAATTTCTGTGGGTGGAATGTTAACCGACCCCATCTTTGAGGATAATAGACAGGTAGGATTTCAGGTGATGGATTGGCGAACAAAGGAGAAAGCGGTGTTCGCTCATTTACACATCGACACCTCTTTGGAGGTTAATGGTTACAAAGTGGATTTAGATGCTTTAGAGCAGGTGGGAGTGAAAGCCATTGAACGAGCATCGATGGAGGAGGATGTCGTTTTAGTTGATGAAGCAGGAAAGATGATGGTAAAAAGCGATAAATTCAACACTGTCGTTAAAAATGCCCTCAACATGGATAAACCACTAATCCTAACTTTTCATAAAAAATCCAGAAATCCTCTCCTTCAAGATGTCAGACGCAGAGATGATGTGAGGATACTTGAATTGACCGAGATAAACAAGGACTTACTGCCCTACAAAGTTGTCGAACTCATAAAAGAAGAGCTCAAGAGATGAAAGACGTGAACTACGTCACAATCAAAGAAGGAGATACCGATTTAATAGTTCCACCCTATCAAGATGGAAAGGGGCCTAAAGGTGTGGGAAACGGTGTTTTTTTCAATCCGGCTATGGAATTGAATAGAGATATATCCGTATCATTTTTACGTGGTTGGAGTGCCGGGGGAAAACGAATACTAGATGGTATGTCCGCCTCCGGTGCAAGGGGTGTAAGGATCGCCGATGAGACAGAAGCGGAAGAGGTGGTAATGCTCGACCTTTCCAAAGAGGCCGTAGAGTTAATTAAAAAAAATATTGAAAACACGGATGTTGAAGCCAAAGTAAAACAGGAGTCGATAGAAAGCCACATGCTGAACAACCGATACAAGTACGATTATGTTGATATCGACCCCTTCGGAACACCTATTCCCTTTTATCCCCTCGCCGCTAGATTCGTATCTCGCGGAGGAGTCGTTGCGGTCACGGCCACGGATACCGCCGTTCTCTGCGGTACGTACAAACAAAAATGTGTACGGCGTTATTCCTCCGTTCCAAAGAACAACTGGTGCTGTCATGAGCTAGGCTTACGCATATTGATTGGATACTGTGTCCGGGAGGCTGCTAGGTATGGACGAGGTGCAGTCCCTCTACTTTCGTACTACGACGGACATCACTTTAGGACATACCTGGAGATCAACGAAAGTGCTGCCGACGCCGACAAAGCCCTTGCTCAACTAAATAAGTACGATTTCTCCCGTTATAGTTGGGAAGAGGGTAACGAGGCAGGTCCTTTATGGGCTGGTTCTTTGTTCGATGCGAATCTAATCAGTCGTTTGGAACCGGTAGGTACTTTGGACGAAGAACTAATAGATACATGGATATCTGAAAGTTCTTTACCCCCATTCTTTTATGATACAAATGTGCTGAGCAGCTTTTTAGTTAAATCGCCACCGAGGCTAAAAAAGATAATAAAGGCACTTCAAAGGGCTGGTCGTCCAACTTCTCAAACACACTTTTCCCCCACCGGATTTAAAACGGAGGCTGATTCAAAAACAGTTGTAGATGTATTCAAAGGTCTGTGAAGGCTCTGGGTGTATATTCGATAACCGGGCATTTGTTCAGGCATCTTCTACAGCTGTTGCATCTTTCCTCGTGAATGTTGATACCGTCTTCCAAGTAAAGAGCGTCTTCCGGACAGGCGGCTACACACACGCCGCACTCACTGCAGTAGTCGATTCTCATTTGAATGCTTAAAACGTCCTTCTTGCTTCTATTTTCTCCTAACACCTTCAGCAGTGGATGACCTGGGTCCTTATCATTCAAAGTAAGTCTCTGCTGTGACACACTTTCTTCCACTTCTATCATGTCCATAAGTTCTTTGGGAACGTTCAACCACCTCCACAGTCCAAGTTCAACCCACTCGTGAGGTAGTCCCCTTTTCTTCCGATAGTGCTCTAGAGTCTCTTCCAATCGTTCGTATCCTTCGAACTCCTTTTTTAATAATTCGAGCTCCGCTAGATCCGATGCCGGGCAGACCCAGCATCCAATACGTTCGAATCCTTTTTCGTACCACGGATTGTAGCTTGCGTCCTTCATGAATAGATATAACCATACATGCAGTGCCGTCCAGTCTTGAATCGGAGATGCCCCGATCTGTCCCGGGACCCATGGATTCGTCCATGTGTCTCCGTGGTCCATTCGATTCTGAGATTCGTACCGCCTTTGACCGATGAAAGAAAGTAAACCGTCGGAGAAGTGTTTTTTTATCAACAAACCGGTAGGCCCCAGTTTACAGGTCTTGCAGCACCAGCGATAGTCTCTTGCTGAAGGGCCGAAGTGTCGAACGTTATTCCAGTAACCGTCACGAGAATCCGCTTTCAGCAGATTCAGATTATGTTTGTTAGTAACCTCTGCTACGTTATCCAGAGTTTCGGGCAGCTCTATACCGGTGTCCACAAACAATATATCCGGCTTAAGACCGGCGTCCATTACCAGATGCAGGACCGCTAAGGAATCTTTTCCTCCGCTGTAGGATACCGCGTAAGGTAGATTGCATTCGTCGATCTTTGACAAGATGAATTCAATTCCTTCCTCCACCTTTTTTTCTATCAAATCCCGGTTAGCTTTGATTGCCTCCTCCCATGTTTGCCTTCTATTATCAGGGTGGTTTTTAGAGACCTTCCATCTTACCTTAATTCCCTTCCCCCTATTTGCAGTAATCAAAGTCTCTCCGTCTTTATAGGCCGGTCCGGTTCCGATGATGCTTTTATCCGGGCCCAATATTATCACCTC
>JAFDUB010000122.1 GCA_019594025.1 Thermoplasmata archaeon | reverse complement strand
TCCTGAAGCGGCAAAACCTTTTAATAACCCCTTTCTTTCTTTTTTGATTCATGACCGAGAACGAGTTTATTAAAAAAGAACATCTAAGCATGCTTTACGGTTTACTGGCAGCTTTGGGTGTAGCATTCTATTTTTCATGGTCATTTGTTCACGGTACCTGGTTTGACGTCGGTGTATATACGGTAACCGTAGTTATGGTCGGCTTCGGTCTGATCGGCTTCATGCTCTATTCTTTAGAAGATTAATGAGTGTTACATAGATAAGCTGCCGTATCGGTTTCTTTATCACACCATAAACATTTTCCTTTGAATTCCTCACCCTCATAAAGAGTTCCCAATAGATTTCTGTCGGTGGATTCTTCTATACCTTCTCCGCAGCGTAAAGTGCCGCACCAACAGATACGGTACACCTTTTCTTCCTTAATATCTGAGATGTCCTTAGGTTCGGCTATATTTTCATGTAGAAATTCTTCCGCTCGTCGGTACATATCGTCCTGCATGGCCTGCATCAGTTCTTCCAAAGTCTCATCTAAATCATCAATCGGGATCGTAATTTTATTTCCGGTGTCTCTTCTTACCAGAGTTACTTCTTTATTTTCTAGCTCTCTGTTACCTACGTCTATACGTATGGGAATCCCCTTTTCTTCCGACTCGAAAAATTTGCTTCCCGGTCTGATATCATCCCTATCATCCATATCTGTACGGAGGTGCGACAGTTTGCTCTTTATGTGGTTACAGTAGTCCATGAGTTCCTGGTTCTCTCCGTACAGTATAGGTATGATTCTCACTTGGATCGGTGCGATTGCAGGAGGTAGAACGACACCTTTGTCGTCTCCGTGAATCGCTACTACGGCGCCTATTAAACGCTCGGACATTCCATAGGTTGTTTGATGGACCGGGAGATGTTCGCCGTCCACGTTTTCGTAGGTTATATCGTAAGCTTCCGAGAAGTTGGTGAGATACTGGTGAATACCTGCAATCTGCAAAAGACGGCCGGTGGGTAGTAAAGCGTCGCCACCGACTGTATAGTGTGCTCCTGGGAACTTGTCCCAATCTGTGCGTTTTAGTTTAAGATAGGGCATGCATAGTTTTTTTGCCAGAGCGTCCATTATTTCAAGGTCCTGTTTTATCTGTTCCTCGGCCTCCTCTTCCGTTGCGTGGCAGGTGTGAGCTTCGAAGAAGTGTATTTCACGCATTCGCATGAAGGCCCTGGTTTGTTTGGTTTCGTATCTGAAAACGTTGACTATCTGGTATATCTTCAACGGTAAGTCTGCGTGTGAGCGTATCCACAAATCGAAGAGTGGATACATGGCTGTTTCACTGGTAGGTCGCAATAAGAGTGGTACGTCCAGCTTGGTGCTGCCTGTGTGGGATACCCAGTATACTTCATCTCCAAAACCTTTGATATGATCGGCTTCTTTTTGAAATTCGTCCTCGGGTATGAGTAATGGAAACTTAACTTCGTGATGGTTAGCCTGCTCTATCAAACGCCTGGTTTCTGCATCTATCAAGGACATCAACTTCCATCCGTAGGGTGTCCAAACGTTCATACCTTTGACCGGATACCTCTTATCGGTAAGATCCGCCTTTTCTATTACGTTGTTATACCATTCGCTGAAATTACGATACTTTTCTTCCTCTGGCATCTTTACACCTCTCATGTGTGTGGATTCCTGCCGCACACAGGGCATTCACCCAACTCGTGCAGGCAGTCGGCGTGATAGGAGTTACCGCAGCCTGGGCAGTCCCAGGCTTCGGTACCATGCAGCTCGCCGAAGCAGATAGTACAACCGCTGATATTAACTTGTTGGGGTTCGGTTGGTGCGGTTTCCTCGGGCTTAGCTTCAGGGGTGATAGGTGTATCTGCTTCTGTTTTTTTCTTCGATAAAATAAAAGCTATGACTATCACCACTATGATGATCAACGGTAGAAGGTAGAGTGTAGGTAAAGGTAACTCGCTGGAACTGGCCTCTATGTAAATGGGTTCGGAAGAAGAGACGAGCTCCATCTCACCATCCATATCCACGATGCTCACGTGATAATCAATCTCTCCTTCCTCTACATCGATGGTGGTTACCCAAATACCTTCACCCGGATCTCCTTCTTGAAGCATCAACGAACTTGTCTCTGGTGAGCCGTTGACTTCGTAATGCAGTGTGGCTTCCAGGATTCCAACTGGGCTTGAAAGACTGATTTCAAAGTTTAGAGGGTTGTCGGCCTCCCCGTTTATCTCGTGGAAGTTTACTTCCAGCGGATTATCTATCGTAACGGTGTAGTTCTGAGAGGTGATCTCGGGACCGTCCATATACTGGAATGAAAACCAATAGACCAATGTTCCACTCCGATTCTGAGGTGGTATGGAATAAGTCCACCGCTGATGGTCTTTTACCATGGCGGTGTTGTGCGGTGTGTCATCAGTGGAGACATAGTATATTTGAACATCATCCGGAGCGATAGGATAGTCGTTAGTGACGCTGACGGTTATGTTCTCCGTCTTGATTGTGCTGTTGATCTCCTGGTTATGAACTATAGAAGATGATATTCCTGGATCTATGAGTTCAATAACGTACTCGCCGGTACGGTTCCATGTTCCGTTTTTGTTTACGGCGGCGATGTGGTACTCGATAAATCCCGGGTCCCAGTAAGACGGGAAACTGTAGTTGAAGATACCGTTCCCATCCATGCTGACGTTGTGTTCATGTTCAAGGAACGAGTAATTCAAAAAAACGTTTTCAGCACCGGTAACATTGACAGATATATGACCGGACTCTCCCAACACCAGTTCCTCCGGTGCATCGACGGCTCCTATCTCTGGTTTACTGCATTCCGGTTCGTCTTCATCCTCTGAAATTGAGAACTCGTACACAAAATCATCGAATCCCGCACCCAAGGACACGCCGTCTCCATTACCATCGAGTGTGTTCCCGAATGTGTCGGTGACCGACGCCTCGATAGTGAGTACGTGGTCTCCGGAAAGGTTGGAATTTAACTCCACACGAAGCGTGCTGTTATTTTCCCAGTACATCTCAGGCTGCTCTCCGTCGAGCGAAACCGCACCCTCGAAGGACGTCAAGTTCATGTTTTTAGAGAACTGAAGGGTGATATCGTCATCGAGCTCGACTGACTCGACTATGGGCGGTTCAAGGTCTGTTATAGTAGGGGTCCAGTTTAGTTCGTCAATAAGTCTAAGACCCACTGTGGCTTTGGGTTCTACGAGGAAGTCGTCGCCACCCCAACTTTCTGCCATAGCACTGTAGGTTAAAACTTCGGTGTATCCACGAACCGTGTAGTCCCATTTAACTACCATATCGATGTATTTAGAAGATCCTAAATCTCCTTCGATATCCAAGACTATATCACTGGCTCTAAGCTCTCCATCCCTACTTATATCCATCATCGTATAGGGAACCGAGATGTAATGCAACGAGCTTTCATCGGGACTATATTCAAAGTTCATAGAAATATCCAACTCCACGCCGTTTACGTGCCAGGTTAAATTGTTCGTCAGTCTTAAACCAACAGCAGCTTCGGGCTCGACGATAAAATCGTCTCCGCCCCAGCCGAATCCGGCGTGAGAATAAGCTTCTGTGTAACTTCGTTCAGTATAATCCCACTTCACCACCTGATCTATGTATTCGTTATCCTCCTCACCTGTACCGCCTTCGACATGCACTACATATCTATGCCGGTGGGGTTCAATAATCACGATTCGTTCACCGCCAGTGATATCGTAATGCATGTCGAAGGCGGTACAGGTGAGGAGGATAACGAATACATAGATCAGGTG
>JAFDUB010000098.1 GCA_019594025.1 Thermoplasmata archaeon | reverse complement strand
CCTTATCATCATATATATATTCCAATGGGCCGACAGACGTTGGCTAAAGGCATTTTTATTCAACTACGACATGAGATACCCGATCACTGCATCTTTGCTCACTTTCTTCGGGGCATACGTGTTGATATATTTCTTGGAGCTTGGGTTGATATGGTGAATCTATGAAACCTTCCGAAGGAATTGCTCTGATATGATTTTCGAGGGATCCTACCTCCGATGTGTTCAATGGACCTGATTTTAAATATTTGCATTGGCAACACACCCCTACTCGAGAACCGAATACTTCATATCGGGGATTAGACTTATATAAAAGCTCTAAATGGCCGAGAGAAGTGATAACGTGAAAAAGAAAATGTACGTTGAAGGACTGGTTGAAGGAAGAGAGGTAAAGGACAAGTTCGCTGTTCGGAGTAGAACACCACCTAAGGAATACGCCCGTGGTTGGTATTTTAGACTGATGGTGGGAGACAGAACAGGGGATATATCCCTGGTTTACTGGGGAGGTACCGAGGAAGAAGCGGTGCGCTCGATATACGACAGGTTGAAGGTCGGCGACGTTGTAGAAGTCAGCGGGATGGTCAGTTCTTACAAGGGACATCTTCAGATAACCTTGAACGAAGAGCAGTTCCACGGATTGGTGGTGCTGGACGACGATGCATATGAATCCGAGGATTACATGCCGGTTACGAGCAAAAACATAGACCAGATGGTAGCCGAGCTGTTCACCTATGCCGAATCCATAGTCAACGAAGAGCTGTGCCAATTGGTTTCGATATTCCTGGAAGACGAAGATTTCATGTCCGCTTTCAAAAGAGCGCCATACAGCAAAACTTTCTGTAATAATTACATCGGCGGTTTACTGGAGCACACCCTGGACGACGTGAAGATGTGCGCCTACACGTGCGAAGTTTATCCTGAGCTGGAACGGGATCTATTGATAACGGCGGCGATACTACACGACTTCGGTAAGGTTTACGAGTACGAAACTACAACTTCCATAGAACTCACCAGAGAGGCGAATCTCATAGGCCACACCGTTATTTGCGAAAGGGTGATAAGAGATAAGATCGGGTCCATACCGGGATTCTCGGAAGAACTCTCGCTAAAACTATCACACATAATACTGTCGCATCACGGAGATTACGAGTGGGGTAGTGCCAGAAGTCCCCGTATGGAGGAAGCCGTAGCACTGCATCATGTAGACCTACTGAATGTTAGACTCAGAGGATTCATCCAGGCTAAGGAAGAGCTCAGCGAGGAGGACTCTGAGATGATATACGTCTCCAAGGACGGAGTACAGCGCCCGATATTCACCCGCTGATACCTAACAATAGGTTAATTAAGTTCGTCGTAGATAGAGTTCGGAAGTGTGTTGAATGGACGAAAAAAACGATAAAGCCTGCCCGGGGTGTGGGCAGGACGTAGATACCACAGAAGATGTTTGCCCTATGTGTGGTTACGATCTAGAAGAGGTCCACGAAGAGGAGGTAGAGGAACTTCTTACTGAAATAGACGACGATACCTACGAAATAAAAAGTGGTAACAGCGATGCTATACTAGAGAAGATCAAACATTTTGCCCCTAAAGACGAAGTTTCCCGCAAAGTTAAGGAAAAGAAAGAAAAAAAGGAATTAGTGTTCGAATGTCCACTTTGCGGTACCGAGGTCCATGAAAGCGAAACCAAATGTCCGGGCTGCGGAGCGATTTTCGAGGATTAACCTTTTATTGTTTTAAGAACTTACTAATGTACATGTTCGAAACAAGGGTACTTTCCGGAAGTAGTAGAGTCGATATCCACCGTGAGCTGTGGGACATGGGTTGTCAGGAGCGCGGGGTGGAGATAATGGGTCCGAAAGCGACACACAGATTGGTGTACGCTAAAAATTTGGATCCAAGAGCAGCTAACATAGTTAAGCAGGAATTTCTGGCCACAGGCGGAGAAGCCGCCGTTCCGTGGAAGGCTCTCGACCTCTCAGAGAACAGTAGCGAGATCATAATGATGGGTACCTTACCCCAATTCGATAGAGTGATAATGAAATTGGAGGAGCAACCCTTCAAGTTAACCGTACTCGCCCGGGAGATTCAAAGTGCCTTGAAAAATTTCGAGACTCAAGCACCTTTACCCTGGGGAGCCCCTAAAAGAACCCAGATAATGGGTATAATCAATGTGACACCGGATTCATTTTACGACGGTGGCGAAGCTTTCGAAACTAAAAGTGCAGTAGAAATAGGTATGGAATTCGAAAGGCATGGAGCCGATATTTTAGACGTTGGCGGAGAAAGTACGCGCCCTGGAAGTGAACGGGTAACGGCAGAAGAAGAGATCAAAAGAGTGATACCGGTCATCGAAGAATTGAGCTCAAAAGCGGACATACCCATAAGTATAGACACTCATAAACCGGAGGTAGCGAGGGCTGCGGTAGAAGCCGGAGCTAGTGTAATCAACGACGTTTACGGATTGAGGAGCCAAGGTATGCCGGAAACCGTTGCAGAACTCGACGTACCGGTGATCATAATGCATATGCAGGGAACCCCTGAGACAATGCAAAAAGATCCCCATTACGAAGATGTTGTGCGAGAAGTGTATGCTTTTCTGCTGGAACGAGTTGAAATCGCCCTCGAAGCCGGCGTAAAACAAAAAAATATCGTGATAGACCCCGGAATAGGTTTCGGAAAGAACACTGAACACAATCTAGAACTGATCGATCGTATAGATGAATTCCGTTCCATGGGATACCCCGTATTACTCGGTGCATCTCGAAAGAGTATGTTTAAACATATACTCAATAAAGAAGTAGAAAATAGACTGTACGGTTCCCTTGCTGTAGCTGCCATTGCAGTAGACCGAGGTGTATCGGTATTAAGAGTCCACGATGTTGAGGAAACCGCAGATGTTGTTCGCACGCTAGGAGCCTTTAAAAAATATGAAAACTCTTAAAAACCCCTTCTCTTTATTGGCTATATGGTTAACGAGATAGATGTCCCCGGTATTTTGGAAGGTTACGACAAAGATAACATCACTATAGCTACTGTCTGTTCTCATTCAAGTCTTCAGATATTCGACGGTGCGCGTAAGGAAGGCTTTCGAACACTTGGAATCTCTGTTGGAGATAGAACCAAGATATACGATGCCTTTCCCAAAGGAAAACCCGACGAATTTCTAGTGGTCGATGATTATCAGGAGATACTCGAAAACACCGAAGAGTTGCGGGAACAGAACGTTATCATCGTTCCCCACGGCTCATTCGTTGAATATCTAGGTGCCGACCAGTTCAGAACATTGGGATTACCCACCTTCGGTAATCGCAGGGTATTAAAATGGGAATCCGATAGGAACAAAGAGAGAGAATGGCTTACCTCGGCCGGTATATCGATGCCCGAGATAATTCCAGATCCTAAAAAGATCGATAGACCCGTTCTGGTTAAATATCACGGTGCCAAAGGAGGTAGAGGATTCTTCATAGCCAAGGATTACAGCGATTTTAAACTCGGGATAGACCATACCAAGGAATATCATATACAGGAATACATCATGGGTACCCGTTATTATCTTCATTACTTCTTTTCACCTATAAAAACCGAAGGATACAAGACAAAACGCGGAGTGCTTGAACTACTATCAATAGATAGACGGGACGAAAGTAATATAGACGAGATGTACAAGCTAGGTTCCCAGGAAGACCTTAAGAAGATGCAGATATACCCGTCCTTTGTGGTTACGGGAAACATACCCGTCGTTATCAGAGAGAGCCTTTTACCAAAGGTATTCGACATGGGAGAGCGTGCCGTCAACCGTGCCTACGAACTCTTCGGTGGACTCTTCGGTTCTTTCTGTTTGGAAACAATCGTCACCGATCAGCTCGATTTCAAAGTATTTGAGATATCTTCCCGTATAGTAGCCGGTACTAATCCTTTTATATCAGGTTCTCCCTATGCGGACTTGATGGAAGAAAACCTATCTACCGGTAGGCGGATTGCGAGGGAGATAAAACTAGCCATAGAAAAAGATAATATGGACAAAATAATCACGTGATTCTATGTTAACACTGGTATTAGCAGATTGTGACATGAAGGTCAAGCCCGGGGCCATCCACGATGAAAACTCACAACCGGAACTGGTACACTTTTCTCTGATGCTCGCCAACGATTCTAAGCTCGGTGAGAAGAGGGAACTGAAGACCATAGTTCATACCCGATACGGCAAGATATTCCGATTCGAAGCTGATGTTGAGATACCGGAAAAACTTGAGGATTTTAAACAATTGTTAGTTGATACGGTAAAAGGGAACCCACCTAAGGGAGTTACTTACGAAACCGGTCTAAAATTAATGGATGTTCTTGACCTAGAATTAGGAGAGAAGATAGTAATGTCGCCGGGTGGAGAGAGGACTAACCCCTTCGAATTTTTTAAACGGAGCAAAGATTACGTAGTAGTAATCGGTGGATTCAGAAAAGTGGATTTCATCAGCCCGGTATATGAATGGGCGGATAAGAGCATATCCATATCGAGTAATTTAAAGAAAACCTGGTCGGTAGCCGCAGAGGTTATCGTTGCATACAGAGGTTGTTCACTCGAATAGTTTAGCTGCGTTAACGTCGTAGGGTACTCCCATACTATCCGCGACAGGATGACATTTGCTTCTTGTGAGATATGCTATGGGCCGAATATCGGTTTCCGAGAGCGATTCCCAGTTGGCCATTCCCTTAGCGATGATCAGATCCGCATCTTCGATTTCTTTTTTCAGTTCATCATTCAGAAGAGCCAGGTCCACTCCGATGGCGAAGCCACCTGTAGTATCGAGCCGGTCGGCGACTTTATCAATACCAACTTCCAAAGCATCCTCCATCGTAGCATCGGTCAAGACGGGTTCGCCCTTTACAACCACGGTAACATCGATATCGTATTCTTTCAACTTTTCTACGAGTAATGTATCGAGAACTATCTCTCCTGCATTGTCTGTGAAATATACCACCTTCTCAGCTTTCTGCAAGATTTCTTCGATACGGTCTACATCGTCGTAACCCAATCCCTCGGCTAACATCTCATCGAACATCCGGCTTAGATACTCCGGGTCATCGTATTCATCTTTATAACCGAAGTCCATAACGTTACCGATAATGGCTACGATGATAGCTTCTCTGAGGTCACCGTTCTCTATGAACTTCCGCGCTTTGGGAATGAGGTTTTTCGAAACGACATTACACTCCTTTTTGATATCTTTGTAAGGATCATGGTCACCTATTATTGAATAAACACGTTTGTGTACCTTTGTAGCTATCTCAGCCGAAACCGCACTTTCATCGAATAGCTCGTTCAGTATCTCCATTGCTTCCTTCACCACAAGGTGTTCGTGTTCCGAATCTACAAGTCTACTCTCGTAGACACACCGTTTAAGGAGACAGGGAACACACTCCGGTTTGATCTTCACTTGATCAATCCTTGGCCAGATGCTTGTTTATATCTTCCGCATTTAGATGTCCTTCAACGGTTATGGATATATTATCAGCCGACACATCTTCAAGTTCCAAAAGACCCTTCTTTATCATCATGGCAAGTTGGACTCCCATTGGACAGAAGGGGCTGGTAGGAGTGAAAGTCAAGCTTATATCGTTGTTTTCCACTTTTAATTCGGATATCAAACCCATGGATGTATCCGTGCTCAATAAAGAGGTAATCACATGCCAACAGAAAAAGAAGTAATAGAGAAACTTAAAGCCGTTATGGATCCTCATACAGGGATAGACGTTTACTCCATGGGTTTGATATCCGAATTAAAAGT
>JAFDUB010000080.1 GCA_019594025.1 Thermoplasmata archaeon | reverse complement strand
TCGCTCTTTTTGAATCTTTTTTCAGTTGGTCCGCAATCCCTATCACACCGAGGGTTTTTCCGTCCACTGCCACAAACACAGCGGTCTTTGCTTCTTTCTGCAGTTTTTTGAATTCCTTTAAGTAACTTGTTTCTACATCGTATTCTTTCAGAAGATCTGATGTTCCCACGAGCACTTCTTTCCCATCTATGGTGGACTTGATACCTTGACCGGTGACAGACTCGAAGTCCTCCGGGTCTTTCAACGACAGCCCTTTCTCTTGGGCTTTTTTGACGATAGATTCACCCAGTGGATGTTCAGAACGCTGTTCTGCCGATGCAGCATAAACCAGGATATCATCTTTTGAATCACCTACTATATCTGTTACTCCAGGCTCTCCTTTTGTGATGGTCCCAGTTTTATCCAGTACTATGGTCTTGATATCTTTCATCAGTTGGATCGACTCTCCTCTTCTTATCAGCACCCCATTCTGGGCGCCCTTCCCGCTTCCGACCATCAGTGCCGTTGGAGTAGCTAAACCCAGTGCACACGGACACGCGATCACTAAAGTCGCTATAGCTGCGTAGAGTGCCAGGGATAGAACTGCCAGTTCCGGATTGACCCAAGGCAGGAACGGTTCCGCCCAAACAATTACAGAGCTGAAGGTTTCTGGAAATATCATCCACGATGCAAAGGCTGAAAGTGATATCAATATGACAGCCGGAACGAAGTAAGAAGTGATCTTATCGGCGTAGGCTTGAATCGGGACTCTGGATCCCTGAGCTTCCTCGACCATCTTGATCACCTGTGAGAGGAATGTGTCTTTACCGACTTTCGTCGCCTCTACGGTTATCGACCCTTTCTTGTTCATAGTAGCACCGATAACCTCGTCTCCAACACCTTTTTCCACGGGCATCGATTCTCCAGTAGCTATGGATTCGTCAACGGAACTCTTTCCCTCGACGACCTTTCCGTCCGTAGGTATCTTCTCCCCGGGTCTGACTACCATCTTGTCCCCGATCTGTATCTTATCTACGGGCATCTCTTTCTCCTCACCATCTCTGATCACCCTGGCTGTCTTAGCCTCCAGAGTCATCAATTTTTTTATGGCCTGTGACGCCTTCCCTTTGGCCTTGTTCTCGATGTACCTACCTATCAGATGGAATGCCATTATCATGCCGGCGATACCACCATAGTTCAATATCTGGAAACCGTAGCCGAAGTGCTGTGCGAACGAGATGATACCGGTTGAATAAGCCGCTAGTGAACCCAGCATTATCAGGGCGTCCATGTTCGGAGAGAGGTTCGCCATGGACTTTATCCCGGACCACATGGTCTCTCCACCGGAGTAAACCAAGATCGGAAGTGCTAATATTAAAAGACTTAAATCAAAATAAACACCGGAGAGTATCGGTGAATTCAAGTAATTTGATACGAGTAAAATCATCATAGGCACCACGAAGCCCCATGCGATGTACGCTTTGTGCTTCGCTTCTTCTATCTTCTCCAGGTCCTTATCCACCCTATCATCTTCTTCGTAATCTTCTTCCAACCATGAATCTGGAACCGAATAACCCGTTTTCTCCACAGCCCTTAGAAGATCACTCCTGTGAACTTTACCGGGTATGTAGTGTATCGTCGCTTTCTCAGTGGTAAGGTTTACATTGGCCGAGATCACCCCATCCAACTTCTCAAGAGCTTTCTGGTTAGCTTGCGAACAGGCTGCACAGGTCATCCCTTCTATGGGCATATCGATCCTTTCACCTTTGTACACTGAATACCCTGCTTCCTCAACGGCCTTGGATATATCGTCCATTTTGACTTTTGATGGATCGTAATCTATAGAAGCCTGCTCGCTGGCATAGCTCACGTTGCTCTTATCGATTCCCTCCAATTTATCCAGGGATTTTTCTATAGTCTGGGCACAGCTTGCACAGTGCATCCCTTCGATGGGTACGTTCTTTTTTTGTTTCTCTTCTTTTGACATGTTACTACCCTCATAAAAATAAAAAGGGTTTTAGTGAAGACCCTTCTTACAGGTACTTATCGGGGTCTTCCTCGAATTGAGCTTTGCATCCAGGGGCACAGAAGTAGTAGGTTTTACCTTTGTAGTAAGTCTTTAGATCGGTAGCCCCCTCGTCCACTTCCATACTGGGAGCAAAGATGGGTGAATTGAATCTTTGCGACTTTGGGGAATTAGATTCCCCTTGACAGATGGGATCTTTCGCCATTTTTAAACACCTCTATGTGTGTATATGTGCCTTATTATTCATTGCATTTTCGGTTTATATCTGTAAAATTATGTACATATTTACTTTACAAACGTAAAGTTTATATTATCTTACTTCTGTTAAAACGATCATGGAATTGAACGATATTGAAGTAGGAATCTTGAAGGCTCTTCAGGAGGATTCACGTCGGTCCATGCGTTCCCTGGCGGAGGAGCTGAACGTGAGCACTCCCACCATTAGTACCAAGATAAAGGAATTGGAGGACATGGGTTTGATCCGTGGTTACGGTGCTAGGTTGAACGTAGATATGATGGGGTTGCATACCTTCGTTCTGAATATAGACGCTAGACCGGATAAGTTAGAGTCTATATCCAAAAATATCCTCAACATGCCCGAAGTTAGAACTCTCTACGAACTGGACGGCGGTAGTCTGATGGCTGTATTCTCTGTAGATCAGTTGAGAGAGATGGACCGCACGCTCAAGGAGTTAAAGGGGATGGAGGGCATAGTGGGATTCGGCAGTTCCAGGGTAACAGGTACCTTTAGGGATTGCGGCCCCGTTTTTTTAGAAGGTCGAGCTTCTCTTGATTTAGACTGTTACTACTGTAAAGCACATATAGAGGGGAAACCGGTTAAGATGGAGCTCGACGGTAGAAAGCACTATCTATGCTGTGAAACCTGTGCCAAGGAGTACGGGGAGAAGTACAGGGAATTGAAGGAGAGATCAAATATTTGATTTTAGAGTGCAAAACGCTTATATATAGTTTAGTCATTATATAGCCATAGATAATCAAGATGTAGAAGGAAGTACGTAAATGGGCGAGCAATCTGAAAAGAAACGATATTGGGAGCGTTCCAGTGAGACCGCTTCTTCGAAGGTAATGATACAACCGCTATATTATGACCAGGTAGTTGAATGGCGTCAAAAAAGGTTTAAGAATAGATGGAAAAAATTTGCCTGGAAATTGTTATATTCCACCTTATCTATCTTTACCCTAATTCTCGTCATCTATGTTTTCATATATCTAACTAGATTCGAAACCGATGCTATCCAAAGGGTATTGGTCTATAACCTCGTTTTCGTAGGGCTTTACATCTTGTTCACATACGACGCCTTAGACGAATACAGAGAACTCGGTTTGATCAGTAGTTTTATCTTTCCCATGGGATTTTTTTTATATATGACATTTTTTGCATCGGATCTATCGTTTATATCTTTTTTCATATTACCGATAATCCTCGGCGGCGCGTATTTCTCGATATTGGATGTGCTGCGCGGTCGTGTGATACTCAAGAAAACACCGTATCCTCAAGAACAACCCGTATTTTACTACGAAGACGGTTCCGTAAGATCGTACAAACGTAAACTGCTCCTTGAGCGGTGGAACATAATATGGTATAAGGTCCTATTCGTACTGAGCTTTTTCTTACTTTTTTTCGGTGCATTGATCCTGGATGTATTCATGTACATATTCAAGCCCGGCCCCCTGGTTACTTTTGCTGCATTGAACATGATCTCGATTGGTTTTATCTTGATGACCGCAGACATAGCTTGGACTGAGTTTAAGGAAAAAAGGTACATAAGTTCATTGTTAGCCTTGATCTACTGTGAGTTTATGTTCATTCTTACCTCTTTTGGAAAGATAGTGATACCCCATGAAAACGCTATTTTTTTTGTGCTTTTTTTCGTTGTGCTCGTACTTGTTTCCCCGATCGACATGCTCATGGTTTACATCCGAAATAAACTCAGAAAGGATCAGTGTAAGACTTGAATTGATTTCAATCTACCCTCGCAACCCGTGACACACCATCCTCTTTTTGTACCAAGTACTCCACATCAGCAAGATTGACTATCTCATTCTCGTGAGATACTATAACGATCTGATCCGCCGTTACCTTCTCCATAACATCCTTAAGGCGTCTCAACTGTTCACGGCTGAAGCCCGTTGTCGGCTCGTCCAGTACCAACAAATTGTTCTTAAGTTCAAGCTCTTTCTTTATCATCGTGTTGAATGCCAGCCTGTATGCCAAAGCTACCGAGGTCCTTTCACCGCCGCTTATATCGTCAACAGGAGTGACGTGATTCTGTACGGTGATTATGGGTGCGAAGTTTTCATCTAAGGTGGCGTTTATTTCCGGATCATCCAATATCTCATCGAACCATGCCCTGAAGTAAGACTCGAAGTCCATGTTCAACTGTGCCATTCGGTGTTCTTCCATGGAACGAATACACTCCTTGAGATCCCTGGTTATCCACGTTTGCATCGAATTTAATTCCGATGCTGGTTGTTGTTTCTGCGGTGGCTGGATACGGTTACCTAAGATACCGTGAGCTAGCTGAGCGACCCGAGATACACGTTGAGAGGGGTCTTTTCGAATTTCATCGTGAAGGAGAAGGAGATACAGTAAACATAACCGCCCACGTAACGTTGGTGAACAGGGGTGACAAGGACAGTGGACGGTTAGAACTTGAATACCTAGTCATGCCCGCCAATCGTGCTTCTGAAAACATTATCATATCACGAGGTCGTGTCCCCGTTACTCCAATAGGTGTCGACGAAAGTGTAGGGGTATCTTTCAACTTGACGCTATCTGTAGGAGATTACAGGATCGCCTACCGCAGTTACGAGGACGACTTCTTCAGCTATGAGGCTAGACAATCCCTTAGGGTGAGAGAGGACGATATACCCGAGGATGATATAGAGGATGAATACAGGGTGGAGGAAGATACACCCTTTATCTCTGCGGCGACTATGATATTCATCATTATTTTAGCGGTACTCATATGGAGGAAAAAGAATGATAAAAGATAATCAAGGACTCGCCGGACCGGAGATGTTTTTTTTATTCTTCATAATCTTACTTCTGCTGCTGACTGTAGTCATGGCCGTGTTGATCAATCGCATGGGTCCAGAGGATGAACCACACTTCGATATTCAAGAGGTATATTATCGTGAAAACGAAGAAGACTTCACTTCCTTTGTTTACCTCTCTAATTTTGGTAAACCAGAAGGGAAAGCCGTGGTTGAGTGGACGGTGACCAGAGACGGTGACCGTATGGTAGATTCAGGAGATTTTGAAGTCAACGTGCATGGTAGGACTACTGATTGCGTATCTTTCGATTTTCAGGTTGACCAGGGATATGCAAATACCATCGAGATAGTGGTAAAATACGAAGGTGCAACCGTCAGTACTTATAATGGTAAGATATCTCCATGAGTTCCCGATTCATGACGAATGTTATTATCGACGATAAGCGTAATAAACAAGGCGTTTAGAAATAAAATATCAAAATAAAATAAACAATCGTCTTGTATAAAAATAGTAATCGGCGTTAATCGACCAAAAAATACCTATATAGGTGTTTGATTTTCCACTAATAGTCCATAATATATAAAGGTGTTAAATCATGGCAGAAAAAGAAACTCATATAGAAGCAAGGTTGGAGGATACGAATATATATCCGCCGCCGGAAGAATTTAAGAAGAACGCTAATATCAACGATCCAGGGATATACAAGTATGCCGAGGAGAACTACGAAGAGTTCTGGGCAGAACGTGCGGAGAAGCTGGACTGGTACGAGAAGTGGGATAAGGTACTAGAGTGGAATCCACCCTACGCAAAGTGGTTCGTAAACGGTAAGATCAATGCATCGTATAACTGTATCGATAGGCACGTTAAGAACGGTAAGGGTGATAAGACCGCGATAATCTGGGAGGGCGAGCCGACGGACGAGTCTAAGAAGCTCACCTTTTCAGAGCTGCAGGACGAAGTCAGCAAGTTCGCCAACGGTCTAAAGGAGTTGGGTGTAGGTAAAGGAGACATAGTCACCTTCTATCTACCCATGATCCCCGAGCTGGCAATCGGACTACTGGCATGTGCCCGTATCGGAGCACCACACAGCGTCGTGTTCGGAGTATTCTCTCAAAAGGCGTTGAGAGACAGGCTTCAAGATTCTAAATCAAAAGTGTTGGTGACCGCCGACGGATACTACAGAAGAGGTAAGAAATTGAAGATGTGGGAGAACGCGGTGAAGGCTTTGGATGGAGCGGATACCGTGGACAAGGTGGTTCTTGTAGATAGACTCGGACGTGACGACATAACCACGGAGGACGGACGAGACGTTTACTACCACGATCTTGTAGATGGTAAATCCACCGAGTGCGAACCCGAGAAGATGGATTCGGAGGACATGCTCTTCCTCATGTACACAAGCGGTACAACCGGTAAGCCGAAGGGTGTAGTGCACACCACCGGAGGATATCTGACCGGTACGTCCACCACCCATAAGTGGGTATTCGATGTTAAAGAAGATGACATGTACTGGTGCACAGCGGATATAGGCTGGATCACCGGACACAGCTATATCGTCTATGGACCTCTAGCCAACGGAACGACCACGATCATGTACGAAGGTTCTCCTGATTACCCTGATAAGGATAGATTCTGGCAGATAGTTGAAAAGTACGGTGTCACCTTACTTTACACCGCCCCTACAGCTGTGAGGCTCTTCATGAAATGGGGTAAGAAATATCCCGAACGGTGCGACCTGTCCACATTACGATTGTTAGGAAGCGTCGGTGAACCCATCAACCCGAAGGCATGGGAATGGTACAGAGATGTGATAGGTGGAGGAAAGTGCCCCATAGTTGACACATGGTGGCAGACCGAGACCGGAATGATACTGATCACTCCGCTCCCCGGACTTACCGACTTAAAGCCGGGCAGTGCGACCAAACCGTTCCCTGGGATGAAGGCGGATATCTACGATGCAGCAGGTAACAGCCTACCAGCGAACCAAGGTGGCTATCTGGTACTAACACGACCATGGCCGTCCATGCTCAGAACTCTGTACGAGGATCCCGAGCGGTATGAACAGACTTACTGGTCCGAGTATGGCTCCGATGTTTACTTTGCTGGAGACGGTGCCCGTGTGGATGAGGACGGTTACTTCTGGGTGGTCGGAAGGATCGACGACGTGCTAAACGTCGCCGGACATCGTTTGAGCACCATGGAGATGGAGAGCGCTCTGGTGGACCACGAAGCCGTCGCCGAGGCTGCGGTAGTAGGTAGGCCGGACGATCTCAAAGGACACGTTCCGGTTGCATACGTTATACTCGAAGGTGACCGAAAGGGTTCTGATGAACTTGAACAAGAACTGCGAGCTC
>JAFDUB010000103.1 GCA_019594025.1 Thermoplasmata archaeon | reverse complement strand
TCCCTCGATACACCTCACATATCACTCAGCAGACCTATATATTCCAAGATTTCGTGGTAAAAAACGGAGAAAAGTTCGTTGTAAAGGGTAAGTACTATCTCAAGGTTCGATGGAAAATTCATCGTCAAATCTTATGCTTATTTGTTTGGGTCACCTGAGATGGTCTACGATGATATCTAGATGGATCTACTGGAATTGTTTGACAATTCCATCGAGTGTCGGAACTTTCTAGGAAAGTTCCAACTTAATAGGAATATGAAATTCCTATGAGTCTCGGAATTTCTTTAAGAAATCCCAAGTGAGTAGGAATTCTGTCGGTTTCAATATGAAATTCCTACGGTATCAGGGATTTGATTCCTGAAATAAAAGTAGCAGATAACGACCTTCCTTCGTGCTCAAAAACTTAAGAAAAATGGAACCATACCATGGGTCTCTGGATCCACATGACCGCCGACGACAACATAACGATTAACGGTACCAAACCTTCTTCCACCGATATCCCTTTATACCCGGGATGGAACATGGTCGGGTATCTATAAGTTCTGTCGAGAACGATATAAAGTAAAAAAGAAAGGAAAAAGGGGTTCATTCCTCGTCTAGATGGACATCCCGCTGAGGATACGGAATCTCCAGGCCGGCCTCGTCGTAGGCCTCTTTCAGTTCCTTCTGCAGATCCAGGTAAGTGCCCCAGTAATCTTCACTCCTGACCCAGGGTCTCACGGTCAGGACTATGGCAGAATCATCCACGGCTTTTATCTTTACCGTTGGTTCCGGATCGTCCACCACCTTGGAATGTTTTTTGATCGTCTTCAATGAAGTCTCGATAGCCAGGTCCAGGTCATCGTCGTAGCTCACCTCGGTCTCGATGTCCGCTCTCCTGTATTTGTTATGGGTGTAGTTGATTATGGTACCGTCCCAGACATGCTTGTTGGGTATGACCACGTGCTTGTTGTCCCGCGTATCCATCTCGGTCAAGCTTATGCCGACATGCAGGATGATCCCTTCTTCTCCGTTAACTTCAACGTTATCACCCACTTTGAAGGGGGTCGTCACGGCGAGCATCACACCGGCGGCTATGCTGCCCAGTGTATCTTTCAGTGCGAAACCGAGTACGAAGCCGAGCATTACGGAAAGGCTTACCAGCGCAGCGCCGATGTCGAGGCCCAGGAACGAAAGGGAAATAGTGATAAGGAAGATGTAGAGGAATATCCTTAAGACCCTGGTCAGGAACTCGGCCAGGATCTCTGTCATATCTGTCTTGAGTAGATTTTTCTTCAACGATTTAGAGACTATCTTCACCAGGATGAAACCGACTACCAGGACGATGATAAACAGCAGGATGTTCCACAGGGTCAATCCGATGTATGGCAGTTCTTCTTGAAGACCGTAACCAGCTATCTCCATATTCTTTAACCTCTCTATGAGTATATAATCACATCATTATATATTTTTTTCAGGAAGAGGAGTCTCAATGCCTTAACGGTGTGGTTATGTTTAATTATAAAAAGTAAATGATTTATCCGTGTATCAACTTTTCAAACAGTTCATCATCTATCTAAAATCCTTTTTCCCTCAGTTCGATTATTATTTTCTCTAAATTTAGTATCAAAATCTTAACTAAATTGTGGATGATTTTGAAGTAACTATATATATATATGAGTTGACATTATGAATATATAGAGGTGTTGATGTGAAAAATCATCTGATAGTTAATGGGAGAGGTAGATAACATGACTAACGAGCTGATGTCAGCATTGATTTACTTTCTAGTAGCACTGATCATATCCACGATCATCATATTTGTGGTAACGAAGTTGTTCGGAGAAAAAGAAGGCATAGGAACTGCGGTGATGGCCGCTCTGACTGGTGCCGTAATATACGCTTTGGTTTTGTTTTTCCTCGGTGGTGGTTTAATCCCGGCTATACTAGCTGGTGTAGTCTGGACGCTGGCCCTTGGGAGCCTTTATGACATTGGTTGGCTGAAGGCCATCTTAACCGCACTTATCGTTTGGGTCGCCGCTTACTTCGTCGGGATATTTCTTCCTACGCTAGGAGGTCCCTTATGATCGCAGAAAGGAGGTGAAATATATGGCAATATCAATGGATTGGGGAAAAATATCTATACTCTCGGTGGTAGCTTTTGCGGTAGGCTGGTGGTTATTAGGTCTGCTGTGGGCCATAGTGATAGCTATCGTGGTTCTGATACTCTCGGGAGCCCTCAGCATGAAATAATAACTCGCCAAGAGGTGCTCAAGGAAGATGATAAAAATACATTTGTATAAAACACCTCAATCTGATGATCGAGTTCTAACTCTGTATCAATCCTCTGTTATAGCCTGGTTTCGAGATGCCCGAACCTAGAACAGGGACATCGGTATGAGAACGCCACATATTCATCGATCATGATGACATTTTAGGTGTTCACCTGTGATAACGGTCCCATACCAATATAGTTTGTATCCAAGAGACTTGGGTACAAAAAAAAAGATAAGAGTTTTGAAGAGGTTTTACTATTTTTTCATCGTGTATATCGCGAGCACTATCAGGGGTTTGATTCCTGAAATAAAAGTAGCTAGTAACGACCTTTCTTCGTGATCAAAAACTCAAGAAAAATATAAAATAAGAAAACTTTATATTCCCAATATTAATAGTTGAATAGAGAGGAAGAATGAATGAAAGAAGTATTAGAAGCATTATTTTCTAGTTTGTCTAACCCGGAGGATATAAGAAAGGACCTTTTAACTCTTCTAAAATCCGCTAAAGTAAAAGCCGGACAGAAAGTTTTCTTTTATGGATCCTGCGACATTACAAATAGGTGTAACCTTGATTGTAAACACTGTTATTGGCGGGAAAATTTTGCTGAGGAGGAGGAGCTCTCCAAGGAGCAATTTGAACGTGTTATCGAAGAAAATTTCATAAAAAACAATATCATCGGGGTCGCTTTAACGGGCGGTGAGCCTTTGCTCCGCCCGGAAATAATAGAACTTTTTGATGAGAAAGGAGTGCGTTTTGATATCGTTACTAATGGGACTCTCCCGCTAAAGGATCTCGGACAATCTGAGTATTATATCTCAATTGATGGAAATGAAGAGATCCATGATAAGATCCGTGGAGAGGGAACCTATAGTAAAGTAAAGAGAAACGTTGAAAACTTCAGCGGAGACTCAAATATCACTATAAATTATACCATAAACTCGTTGAACTATCAATATATTGAAGAAGTTTTTAAAGATTGGAAGGATAGAGTTGATATGATAAATTTCCAGTTCCATACACCCTTCTCCGATGACGACGGGTTATGGATACCGTATGGAAAGAAGAGAGATGATATTATAAAAAAAATTAAAGAATTGAAAAGAAGATATCGATACAAATCTTACAATACGGATAAACAATTGGATCTTCTTGGAACGAATTATTGGACGAAAAATTGTCCTAATTGGGCTTTCTTGTCCTTGGACCATAAAGGGGAAAGGAAAACACCGTGTTGTATTGGAAGTAGCAACTCTGGAACAAAACCGATATGCGAAAGATGTGGGATGTGCGAATATGCAGGCATATTCTCTGCCTTTTTTAAGAAAGATATAGAATGGTTCGAAGTTCGAAAACGTTTGGAAATGTAAAATATAGCCACCACCTAACATACAAAAAGTCTAATAATCCGCCATAATATCTCAAAAACCTCTTGAATTTGATAAGAAAGATGCGCAATATCTTGCTCGAAAGTTGGTGTTCGATAAAGAGTGGGCTGATAAGGTAGATTTACTTGAGTTGTTGGGCGACGGTGAGTATCTGATAGGCGATCCCTTTCCTAAAACATCTCCCCTCTCCCACCATCTATCATAATCATATTTGATAATAAAAACAACCGTTGTTCATAATTACCCCGTCCCTCGAATACCAAAGGCTTATGGTGAAAAGTTTTCTAGGACAAAGGGGGTCGATAGCACGAAAAAATACCGCATAGTATTTTAAAATAAGCAATATGTTATATGACAACCCTTAAATACCGATGATATGATTATCACTTGAGGGTAGATTATGGGTAAAAACTCAAAAGATAATGAAACAGCAGGATTGATAGGCATAATAGGTGGTGTACTTATGTTTCTAGCCGGGGTGACAGGCGCAGCAAATTGGGCAAAGCTAGGGGAAATAGCCATAGAGGTTACAGGACAAGAATACCTGGCAATAGTTTTCCAGATACTAGTGTTGATAGGCTCTTTAGGTGGTTTAGTTGTTATCCTCGGTGGATTGTTGATACACGAAAAGATCATGAAAGGCGATCAAAAAATGCGAGTTACTACGGGTATAATTTTGATAACCCTCGGAGCTGGGTTTGGACTCATAGGACTGATAATATTTCTTGTATTGACATTTATGGGCAAGGATCCAATGATTAATTTCCTGGCCGGAATCGGTCTTGGTTTCATAGGTCTCTTAATGACGATCGTGGCAAGATATAAGGCCGTAATATAGTAATTCAATAGAGATCCTTTGGTCAGCTTTACAATCCGTATACGAATAACACCTCAAATGTACAAAACTCACCTCTTTAAAAGGGATGAACTGGAGGTTCACCCTTAAACTCGGACGGAAATTCAATTGCTGAATTTCTTTGTCTCTACTTTCCAATCTTGAGTGCTCCGGTTAATATCAGCACTAAGATCGCGATGACCACGGCCCATAGGAGCCCAAATATCCACCAGCCGATGATAAATGCTATCAGAGATAACACCGATATTTTTCCCCAGTCCATAGATATTGCCATTTTTTTCACCTCCATTTTTAGCGATTAGAAAGGCCCTCCGAGAGTAGGAAGGAATATTCCGATCACTAAGCCCCGATCCGGACAACCGCTGCTGTTATTATCGCAGTTCCTATGCCTTCTTTTTCTCCGGCCAACTACGTTATCACAAATATGATGATCCAGGATATGATCAGTGCTATCAAGGAGTAAATTAATGCCGATATCAGATCGTTCGTTATGTTTGCCTCTCTCCGCACCTATCAGATAATTTTTCATATTAATCATAACACTGACTCGAATATATATATATATAGTTATTTCAAAATTGTCAACAAATTAGTTAAGATTTTGATACAATTTTACAAGGAAATATCATTGGGCACACTTGCCAATAGGTATGTGACCATCAGGGAAAGGGTATCCCCGGCTCCAGGAACCCATACGTACAGTGTTCATACAATAATTAAATAACACTCGTAAGGCATACCTTTAAACGATTAGTATGGAAATACAAGAGATCAGAGCACTCCGGGGACCGAATTACTTTAGTCGTTATCAAGCTATATACATGCTGCTCGATATTGAAAAGTTCGAAAACAGGCCGTCGGATGAAATACCCGGTTTTACAGAGAGACTTAAAACTCTTTTACCATCGCTGAAAGAACACGGGTGCAGTAGAGGATATGAAGGAGGATTTTTTGAGAGGGTCGAAGCAGGTACATGGTTGGGACATATCGTAGAACATGTAGCC
>JAFDUB010000062.1 GCA_019594025.1 Thermoplasmata archaeon | reverse complement strand
TTCGAATTGGACGGTGTGTTCAAGGTTGCAGAATAGAGCTCGACACTTGATGCCGCTCCCGTACTGACTGTGGGCTCCTCCATGGGTTCCTCCCATATACGTACTTCGAGCAGCCAGCTCCAATCAAAGCCATAGTCACTAGCTCGATCCCATTCAACACCGTCAAAACTTAGCCAATCACCATCATAGACTGCATCGCCAGCCATGGCCGCCGGGAAGTGACCATCTCCATCATCTTCAACTTCCACTAGCACGGCGTATTCTGTATCAGGCAGCATTGTAATGTTTTCGTCGAATTCGAGTTCGTGCCACCCTGGTCCCACAGGGGAATAAGAAACATTACCGACTTCATCTCCATTGAGTCCGCCTTCTCTTATGATCACAGTCATCTCCGCGGGGTAATCTGGATGCTCGTAAATGGCAGCGGCGTTTATAGTTCCATCGGTAACATATTGTGTGTCGGGAACCATTGCAAAGTACCATAGACCTGGTTCAGTTAATCCCAATGCATTTTGATGATCTCGTCTGTGTTCTCCCGTGTAACGATAGTACCATGTGTTTTCTAGTGGTTCTTCGTTCGACACCGTACCTTCGTATGGTGTGCTGAGCTGATTTGCGTCTTCAACCGTTGGACCTTCTGCTGAGGTCGGTCCCGGTATCGTCATTAGTGCAGCAAATCCCGCAAATACCAAGATAAATGCCACGACTAATGCCTTCAATCTTGCACTTTTTCTTTCGTTCATATATATCTAAGCCTCCTAATTTGTCTATGTTAGAGAAAACTTCTGCCTATTTATATTTTTTGCTACTTTGGAACACACTGTTTTCTTCTGGAGTATATAAGGTTAACGTCAATATTTTCATTTCAGCATTGTTTTTTCATCCCTTCATTACACCGATAGGTACCATTCTGGCCACTATCTTCGACAACCCGGCGTTGTGGGTTATCTCCACCACTCTATTGACTTCCTTGTATGCCTTTGGACTTTCTTCTTCTAAGACCTTATTGCTCGCGGCCCGAACATAGATTCCCTTATCAGATAGTTCTTTTTTAATCTGGTTCGCTCTGAATCTTTTCCTGGCACCGGTTCTGGACATCACTCTTCCGGCCCCGTGGCATGTGGAACCCCAGCTACGCTGCATACTAGTTTTCCTTCCTCGCATTAGATAACTAGCGGTACCCATATCTCCTGGTATAATCACCGGTTGTCCGACGTCTCTGTATTTCGCCGGAACCTCCTTTCTACCCGGTGCAAAGGCCCTGGTTGCACCTTTACGATGCACAACTACCTCCTGTTTTCCACCATTCACCTCATGTGACTCCCGTTTAGCGATGTTATGGCACACGTCGTAAACGAGGTCCATACCAAGATCTTCCGCACTTATGTTGTACACTTTCTCAAAACTCTCACGCACCCAATGCAGAATCAGTTGTCGATTGGTCCACGCGTAGTTAGCTCCACAGCTCATGGCGGCGAAGTAGTCTTTTCCCTCCACAGAATCTATAGGCGCACATGCCAGTTGTTTGTCCGGTAGATCGATACCGTATTTTTTCACCGCCCGTTCCATATCTCTGATATAATCGGAAGCTATCTGATGACCGCATCCTCTGGATCCGCTATGTATCATAACCGTCGCCATTCCCTCTTCTATACCGAATGCTTTAGCCGCTTTTTTGTCGAATATCTCATCCACCTTTTGTATCTCCAAAAAATGATTCCCACCTCCCAGGGTTCCCAACTGTGGCTCACCTCTCTGCTTTGCCTTTCCACTCACTTTACCGGAATCTGCCGCATCCATCCGACCGTTATCCTCTATCCTTTTTTTATCCTCTTCCCATCCGTATCCCTCCTCAACCGCCCACTCAACACCGTAATCTAGTACGTCGTTCAACTGACCTCTTTTCAATTTGATCCTCGCTTTCTTACCCACCCCGGCGGGTACGTTGTTGTACATCTCGTCGATCAGGTCCTTGGAATTCTTTCTTATATCCTCTGCTGCCAGATCCGTCCTTACCAGCCTAACACCGCAGTTTATATCGTAGCCAACTCCACCGGGGGAGATAACTCCATCCTCCATCCTCATGGCGGCCACACCTCCAATGGGGAAACCGTAGCCCCAGTGTATATCCGGCATCGCCATGGCCGCGTCTATAATACCCGGCAATGTAGCCACATTAGCCACCTGCTCAGGTGCGTTATCACCAATTATTGAATCTATCATCCGTTCATCTGAAAAGATTCTACCGTTGACTCTCATACCTTTTTTGTAGTCTTTCGGTATCTCGTAAACGTATTTGCCTTTTTTTTCCAAAGGTCCGTCCCATCTTCTGTTCATATCATTACACCTCTGACTAGGTTGTTAAACACCCATCTCCTGAAGTATTTTTTGGTCATTCAATTATCCCCACTATTTTTTTGGCGGTTGCCGGACCTATGCCCTTAACCTCTTGAAGGGCATCTTCATCGGCCAGAAATACCTCTCTAACGCTACCAAAATGTTCCAGCAGTCTATCTGCCAAGGTGCCGGATACGTTGGGGAGTCCCTCCAGTATATACCTTCTGGTATCAGCGGTACTTAGACTGTGCTTGTCCTTCCTGATAGAGTGTCTCTTTTCACCCTTGTTTTTACGGTTTAACAGGGCCGCTAAAATCCCAGCGGTTTCATTCTCATCTTCTGCACGGAACACGGTGATCCTAAAGTCGGAAACAAGGGAAGCAAGTGCACCGTAGATGGCCTTCTCGTTTATGTTTCGCTTCCCGTGTAAGCTTTCTCCTTCTATTATCATCACCGGATTAGGATAGTCTCTAGCCAACATTTTTGCCTGTGAAAACAAGCGTCCGTCCATCAAAGACTCTAAAAAATCCGACACGCTCTTTCTTTCGACTGCCATATCCTCGGATATTATGTAATCCCCCGAAGAGAGTTTTGTGGACAAAATCTTGGTTCCTTTGGCCGCCAAATCCCTTACCACCCTGCTGTTCTGCTCTCTAACGTCCACGATAATCTCCATGGATTTGTTACTATCTTTAAACTCGCTCAGAGTACGTTGGTTTTTATTCTTTATCTGTTCTTCTCTTTTTCTTTTCAACTGCTTTTTACTTTTCTTTTTTACAACCTGAAACGGTTTTTTATCCATGGAAACATCCACCTTTACTTTTCCTTTGAGCTCGTCTTTGAGTTTATTTAAATTTCTCCACATCTTCTTTTCCTTACTATGACTGGACCAGTAGTAAGCCTCGTCCCTTGTATTCTTTGTTATCAGTATTACCACCTTACCCCTGCGTTTACGTGCGGTCCTTCCGCGCCGCTGTATTGACCTAATCTCTGAAGGTACCGGCTCGTAAAATACAACCAAATCGGTGGACGGAATATCGAGCCCCTCTTCTCCCACACTCGTGGCCACCATCACGTTGTACTTTCCCTCCTCGAAGTTTTTTATAACTTGAACCTGCTGTGACTGCTTGAGTCCCTTGTCCCCCTTTTTATCCGTCTGTCCTACGAACCTAACCGGACGGGCTCCGGAAACTTTGGCCAGCTCCAGGTTCATCTTTTTGGCGGTATGCCGATAGGAAGTGAACACAATAACCCGTGAATCTTCCTTCTTTTTGAACTGTTCCGCAACCACCTCAGCCGCCTTTTTTACCTTTGGATGCTCCTCGTCCATCTTGTCTAAAATGAAGGAAGCTTCCTTCAGCTCGGCTCGATCCATAAGCCGCGATGCCGCCTTGGTCCCCCCTCGGGAATCGGCTTCGTTCTGCAGTTTATCTAAAAAATCCCGCAGTGACTTCGGACTCTGTGTCTGTGCCAGGTCTATTGCATGATCGAGTTTTAAACATGCCGCTACAACGCTTGCTGCATGGTAAAGGGACCTTCTGCCGCCTGATTTTAATTCCGCATGTACTCTTCGATTCGTATCCAGTATATCTTTCTTGGGAATTCTCTCCGGGTTCTTGCCCACCATGAAGCCCATGTTTTGCAGATCCTTGATAAAATCCTTACGCACGTCCTGTAAAAGATTCACTATCTTTTTTTGCTTGGGCGACAGACTCACGCTGATCCATTCTATATCTCTCCTATGAACGTAATTGACCACATCAGGGTCGTATTTTGTACGTATTTCGACATTCTCGAATCCGAGCTCCTCGCATACCGAGAGTATCGTATCTATATCGCTTCCCGGTGAAGCGGTGAGGCCCAGTCTCAACCCTTCGTGTTTTTTGTATATCTCTCCAATATATACGTAAGCGTAACTGCCGACACCCCTGTGTGCTTCGTCGAATACCACCAATGAAACATCATCCAATGATATACGCTGAGCCATCAGATCGTTTCTGATCACCTGAGGGGTGGAAACTATCACCTCTTTTTCTTTCCAAAGTTTCTCCCTATCATCGGGTTTCACCTCCCCCGTAAATACGACAACACTTCCTACGTCGAGTGCTTTTTCGATATCCCTAGCATGCTGATTCACCAGGGGTTTAGTGGGTGCTAAAAATAGTATCTTCCCATCAGGTTCACGCCTTTTCACTTCTGCCATTACCATAAATGCGATAATAGTTTTCCCCATCCCGGTTGGTAATACAACAAGTGTGGAAACCTGATGTGCCACATGAGCTATGTTCACCTGATATGCCCGTTCTTCAATAGCGCCGTCCTTGACCAATGGATGTTCGAAAGCCACGGCTGGATGATTCATTTCATATTATTTTAAACCTTCGAGAGATGCGTTTAAATCCCGAGATTTTCATCAAGCTGATTTTTCATCTTACTCCCCATTGCCACCTCTTCCTCCCACTGGTCCATTGTCTCTATTATCTCCTTTAACCTCTTCAGGCAGTCGATACAGAACCACTTCTCGCCGATCTCTTTGCCCGGGACCTTTTTATAGGTTATACGCTGACAAAGATGGCAGTAATTCATGTCATCGGTACGGTGTTCGGCGTAGGCTTCCATACGTTTACCTTCCAGTAGACTGGTGACAAGCTTATCTTTCATACCGTCCTTATCTTCTGCTGGATTATCCTCCTGCGTTTCGTCGTCATCCTTGTTCAAAGTAACACCTACCTTGCGATATACATTTTACCATATTTAACTTATCGCCCAATACTTCTACCAAACGGTTTTATATCCACTAGGATTTATCTCGAGGTATGAGATTGGTTTTCCTCGGTACCGGCGGCAGCTTCCCATCGCCGAAAAGGAACGTCGCTTCAACCGCATTGGTCAAAAATGGGAGGACAATTCTTTTCGATTGCGGTGAAGGCACTCAACGTCAGCTAATGCGTTCTTCGGTATCTTTCATGTCCGTGGACAAGATATTCATATCACACCTTCACGCTGATCATTTCTTAGGAGTTCCAGGCTTAATACAGAGTATGAAACTGAACGAAAGGATTAAACCTGTGGAGATATACGGACCCCGGGGTACCGCATCCACGGTGAACACCCTAATGGAACTCGGATACTTCAGGCCAAACTTCCAAGTTACTGCAGTCGACCTCGAACCCGGGGCACATCTTCGGTTTCGAGGCTACTCTATGGAATCCCTTCTTGTAGAGCACAATATCCCATCCCTAGGTTATCGTTTTCAAGAAGCCTATCGAACAGGCAGATTCGATAAGACTAGAGCTTTGGAACTAGGAGTTCCAGAGGGTCCTCTCTTCGGAAGGCTTCAGAGAGGACAAACAGTGGAGGTAGGCGATAAACAAATAACTCCCGACCAGGTCTTGGGTCCTCCGCGAAGGGGTAAAGTGGTTGTTTACAGTGGGGACACGAAACCTTGTCAAACCGTAAAAAAGGCGTCTAAAAATGCCGACATACTGATACACGAAGGGACCTTTGATCCCTCCATGTCTGACAGGGCGGTCGAACACGATCATTCCACAGTGGAAATGGCCGCCTCCGTTGCAAAAGATGCAGAGGTAAAAAAATTATTCATTGTACATATCAGTCCCCGTTACGAGAACGTTTCACCTTTACTGGATGCTGCTAAAAAAATATTCCCGAACACCAGGATTCCCAACGATATGGAGGAGTACACAATCTGAATAAATAGTTTTCCCAGCGATACCGTTGCTTTCATCTCCCAGCCGAGTCAAGGAGTGTTCTCGCAACATGTAGTTAACATCCGAAAACGATAATACCCACTTACCTTTATGAGCCCTTACCTATGCCATCAGACACAAATCCCATACTTGACTTGATATTCGCATTCTCACCCGATAAAATAATATTGTATACCGATTCAAAGGAGTTAATCGAAGAGCTATGTGAAAACGTTGACCATGCTGAAGTAATCGTCGCTACCAGCAAACCACCTTTATCATCCCACCTTCAAAGATCAAATGTGAAGCTGCGGAAGACACAGCATCCTCCGCCATCCGGCTTGGATGTTTTGGATAATGCGGAAAATATCGTGCTGGATTTTTTCTCCCAGGGTCTATTGGATACCGATGATAGGGTAGTTCTGGTCATAGGAACCAACATAGAATCTGTTATGTGCTTCGAGATGTCTCGCATAGGTGTGACCAGCCTAAGGAATGTACTCAAAGATAGGGTGGATCTTAAAGTGATAGAGGCGGTCTTCAAACTTGGTACAATGGTGGTTCGAGAGGGGAAAGAGGGGTTACCTGCAGGAGCCTTGTTTGTAATCGGTGACTCCAATCGAGTCGCTCGCCAGACCAAAGAAGTTGTTCGAAATCCTCTAGAAAGCTGCCGGTCCGGAGAACTCAACGTGACGGATAAAAAGAACTGGAACACCTTAAAGGAGTACTCTATCATGGACGGAGCTATGTTATTGGATAGACATGGAAATCCGATAGCGGCCGGTAGGTACGTACTCTTCGACGGAGACGAAGGTTACTCCGTGGAGGAGGGATTGGGCGGTCGTCATCTGGCCGCTACAGCGGTTACCGCAAAAAGCCGTGCTATCGCCATGGCTGTGTCATCTGAAGGAGTTATCAGGGTTTACAAGGATGGTAAGAAGGTGTTCGAATATACTGCGATCTGAACATGACCTCCTTTAGTGAGGATCGGATTGTCTTCCACTATAACCACCGTATCTAGTAGTCCTCCTCGAGGGTATCATCGTCTTCAATGAAGCTTTCCTCTTCATCTATCTCTTCCTCAAATACTTTATTTCTCTCATCAAGTGCAAAATTATAGATTAGTCTACATCACTCTGAAAGGTCTCTCAAAACCTGTTCTTGCTCAGTACTCGGTTGTATCTTTATCTATTGGGTGAGTTGCATTATTCCTCTACCTTCTTTACTCTTACATAATCTCCTTCTTTAATACCTGAATCATTTGGGATCGTTATGAGTAGCTGATTATTCGATTTATTTTTCCATACTTTTCGGATTATCATATAATATCGCCTAGTATTATTTAGTATATAAAGTTTTCCCTTTAGAAATTTCAACATCGTTGCTTTCATCTCCAAGTCAAGGAGACTTCCCGCAACAAGAGTTAAATTCCATGATAATTCGAACTAGTCAATCAATAAATTGTTTTTGGATAAAAAAAGAAAAAAAAGAAAAAAAAGAAAGGGGTTTTTAGTAGTCGATTATCCAATCGACTCCTTGGTCTGCGTCGTTGTAGAGCCAGTGACCTTCACCGGGTGCGAATGCGAAGTTCCCTGGGTCGTGGTCGTATGCAAGGTTGTACTCCTGGGCGGCATCGAAGTAACCGATACGGCTAACCTCTGTCGGTAAGTTGTGGTTACCAATGGTTGAACTGGGCAGTCCGACCATGTTCCATCCGGGCTGCAGTGTGATTGTTGTCTGTGTGGGTTCTGTACCCTCTACCGTCAACGTATCATCAACGGTCATCCGTATCCATACACCCATAGTGTGGTCCCAGCTCTCCAAATTGTTGTACTGCTCCGCTCTGCCGGGTACGTAGGTGTACCAGCTGTCTGCGACTGCGTCGTAGTACATCAGCCTATCGTAGTTGCCGGATATACCGTAGTCCGGGTCCTCTAGTATTGTCTCCAGTGAACTGTCCGGGGGTACAAGGTTGAATGAAACGAAGTTCCAGCCACCAGCGTCACCGCCGGCGTACAATGGTAAATCAAAGGTTGTCGTTTCACCATCAAATGGTTCCTGCACGGCGTTGGTGTTCTGTTCCTCTACACCTTCTACTGATACCGTTCGTACAACGTACCACCACCATATGTCGTCTGCTTCGCCTCTACCTTCGTCGATGTAGCTGTAACTATCTGAACCGTCCGCAGGTACGGTATCTATCAGTGTTGTTTCGTCCCACGGGCCTGTCTGCTCTTTAGAACGATATATGTTGTAGTAGTCGACCTCCTTCACGCTGCCGACTTCCACGGTCACTGTATCTTCAGTGTTGTTGCTGGCTACCGTTAGATCATTCTTGCCTAGGTCATCTTCGGTCGTCTGCCAGGTGAACTGATCTGAGTACGATTCACCAGAACCTAGTGTGATCTGTACACTGTTTTCCAGCACACCATTCACGAGGAACTCTATGTCCTGGGTATCTTGTTCGTTACCGTTATTGGTGACGGTGTAATCTACGGTGACAATATCTCCTGGATCCACCTGTGCGTCATAGCCGGTTATCTCTACGTTAAAGTAAACATCCATGGGTATTACTCTTGCCTCGGCCGTCCAGGTATAATCAAGACCGTATTCTCCAAGGGTACCCCAGCTATCAGGGTTATGTGGGTCTTCCCATGTGACCAAACCTCCGTTGGTCACCTCTGGTTCTATGCATCCATATGGGAAGTAACCATCGCCCATGTCATCCACAGCCACGACTATCCAGTAATCTCCGGGAGATTGGATCTCCACAGGTTCGTCGAGTTCCATCTCGGCCCAGCCTGCACCTGTCGGTGTGTACTGCTCCGTAGGCATCCAATTCTCCGCAGGGGCACCACCGTCATCCGGTGCTACATAACCCTGTGCGTAATTAGCCGCCTCGTCGTAATCGTAGTAGGCCACGTGTGTGAAGTATAGACCGATATCGGCGGAGAGGTCCATCCTGATAGCTCCGTACCAAACATCAGCATTGTTCAAACCTATTGCATCATCAGATTCAGCAGGTCGCCATTCTCCTTGGTAGAGCCATCGCCATTCATCTTCCTGTTGTGGTGAAACAGTTCCTGTAACTCCCGGACCTGTTCCCGGACCAGCCGCTTCTAGGGTTGCCTCGATATCCGGTGTGGTGAAGTCCTGCTGTGAACCGCTGTTGATCCAATCACCGGGAGCAGCGTCCCAGGTCACTAGATTGTGGTCGGTTCCCGTTGCAGTCTCTTCAAGTATTATGATGTCATCGACGCGCCATCCGGCACCTTCTAAACCGTCCCAGGCTTCTATGCCTGCGTCCCAGCGGATGTGAATGTTTTCACCTATGTAGTCGGTGAGGTCGAAAGTGGCGTCGGTCCAATCTGAGGAGCCACCCCAAGCCTGTTCTCCACCGAGTGGATTACCCCAGCCAGTTGGAACAGTTCCGTCATATCCTTCTTCGGGTACTATCACGGTCCATGGACCATCGGCACCTGCGGTGGATATCTTCACGTTACCGGCATCGTACAGGGCGGTATCGCCCCAGTCACGCCAGTGCTGGAAGGTGAAGTCTACGTACTCGGAATCAGCCGGTATTGTAATCTCCGGGGAGATCAGCCAGCTGAGATATCCATAATCCGCTGTTTTGTAGAACTGGCCATCGCCGAAGTCCCATGAATTTACGCCGGAAGATGCTCCGTGCTGCCTTATACCCCATTCACTGGCGGGGGATTCGGAAGTGCCCGTGGTGTAACCTAGGTCACCGCCTTCTACATCATCTTCAAAGAATATGTTTTGGTCCAAACTCCACCATTCCACATCTAAATTCTGCGGAGGCTCGGGTGGATAACCTACCAGGTCGAAGAAATCATCGCTTGTATCCCAAGCGGACGTGCCACCTGTACAGAAGGCCCATACTCGAACGAGTGCTTCAGAGGTAGTTACATCCGGGATCTCCCATGTATAACTGCCTGTATCACCGATTCCTGATGCTATTGGAGTCCAAGTGTTTCCAGCGTCAGCCGAGTATTCAAGGTCGATGTAATCTATGGGATCATCGCCCTGAATAGTGTTCCATTCGATATCTTCTAGACTTTCGACGTGCCATTCTTCTCCGCCGTTGGGAGATATCAACTCGACATCAACAGGAGTTACGTCTGTTATGGTGAATTCATCGGTAATATAGCTGCTTTCCCTATCCTCATCGTCATATACAGTACCGCGTATCACGGCTTCAAAGGTGGGGTCATCTGGGATCAACCACATATAGGAGCCGGTATCATCCAATCCTATTTCTATA
>JAFDUB010000095.1 GCA_019594025.1 Thermoplasmata archaeon | reverse complement strand
GAGAATCAATTTCTCTGTTTACTTGCTGTACTACCTTAGGGTTCATCCTTTTGTTAGTGCATCCCAAGGCAATTATAATTAGTACATAATCTAATTAAAATAGTTTCGGGATGAAGCCCAAAAAACCGAAACGTTTTTTAAATATATCCTACATATACTACCATAAGTATGAGGAAAGGAGTTAAAATAGTCCGAAACCCGGAGTCCATCAAGATCGCTGTGGACAAAACTAGGAGCAAAATACTTGATTTGCTGAAAGAAAAGGACATGGCAATATCGGAACTCTCTAAAATCCTTGACAAAGATAGGTCCACTATACATAGACACATTCAACGATTACTAGAGGTTGGATTGGTAGAGATGGTGTCCGAAAAAAAAGGATACCATGTACCTGGAAAGATATATGGCAGGACGGCAGACATATTTTTGATGACAACAGATAAAGTGGATGATAAAGTCGATGCCTCGTCTATTATCGAGTGGGACGTCGGCGATGCTAAAAAGATATTAGAAAGAATGGACCGAATGGGATATAAGAACAGCAGTTCCGACGAACTTGCCTTACACATATCTGAGTTCTTCTCCAGCTTTTCGGAGAGATCAAAATATCACTTTAAAAAAACCCCTCAAAACATGGGTTTATTGGATTTTTTTAGGTTAAAATTGTTGATGCTTTTATTGGAAACCGAGAACCATCATGAGTTAGAGGAATTTAGTAAAAAAGTAGCATCTGACTTTAAATCGGATGGGTAGTACTGTCCTGAAGAGGCTCTGTGGAAATCCTCTCTTTCGTAAGTAAACTCGTCTAAAGGTGGGGTAATAGAATTGTTTTTCCGATATCAACATATACAAGAAGTCATATTCCCCATATTAGGTGTTAATCATGTACGAGGTCAATTCCATAGACGCGTTAGAGGTGCTGGATTCACGAGGAAATCCGACTGTTCAAGTCACGGTTACTACCCCCGTATCCATAGGAAAGGCATCCGTTCCCTCCGGTGCATCTACCGGCAAAAGAGAGGCGTTAGAACTGAGAGATGATGGAGAAAGATATAGAGGCAAGGGTGTTTTGACTGCTGTAGAAAATATAGAAGAACAGATCGCCCCAATGTTAATCGGTTATGACGTCAGGGATCAGGTGGGTATAGATAAAACAATGTTAGAGTTAGATGGTACGGAGGATAAAAGTTCTCTGGGTGCTAATTCCATACTAGCTGTGTCCTTGGCGGTATCAAAAGCCGCTGCGGCTGCTGTTGATTTACCCCTGTATGTATACCTAGGGAGACCCAACGACGTTAAACTACCGGTACCCTTCCTGAATGTAATTAACGGTGGCGAACACGCCGGAAACGACCTTGATATACAGGAGCACATGATAGCTCCCGTGGGTGCATCTAATTTCAGCGAAGCTCTCAGGATGGGGGTGGAGGTTTATCATGCCCTTGGCGCATTGTTAAAGGACCGCTACGGCCCGGTTGCCACCAACGTAGGCGATGAAGGGGGATACGCACCTCCCATTGACGATCCAATTGAGCCCTTTGAACTCATCCTAGAAGCTATAGACCAGTTGGGCTATACCGGGGAAGTTAAGATCGCAGTCGATACGGCGGCTTCTGAGTTTTACACCGATGGTTTGTACTCCTTCGGTGGAAAAGAACTGGAGTCCTCCGAGATGGTGGACTTTTACGAGATGTTGATAGGTAAATACCCCATAGTTTCTTTAGAAGACCCATTGGCAGAAGATGATTGGTCCGGATTCAAGGAGATTACTACACGTATCGGAGAAGACGTTCAGATAGTCGGCGACGATATATTCGTCAGCAACCCTACGATTATAGAAAGGGGTATAAGCGAAGGTGTTTGCAACGCCGTACTGCTGAAAGTCAATCAAATCGGTTCACTGAGCGAAGCACTTGACGCGGCCTCTTTAGCCATGAGTAGCGGCTATGGAATAATGGTCTCTCACCGCTCCGGTGAAACAACAGATGATTTTATAGCGGATCTATCTGTAGCACTATCATGCGGCCAGATTAAATCCGGTGCACCCTGCAGAGGTGAACGCACTGTCAAGTACAACCGGCTGCTGGAGATAGAAAAAGAACTAGGTGCGTTTTCCAGTTATGGGCTCAGTAAAAGTACGTAGAATCCGTAGAGCAAAAAGAATGAAAGGAGTAATGTAAATAGTGTTATGGGCAGGCCTATAGCGGTGTACTTCCTAAAAGATATAGGATACCCCATCTTCTCCGAGATGTTTGAAACTATGAGATTTGATGGAGAACTGAAAAGAGTTCCATTACCCCCAAGACCTACACCTAATGCCAAAGCCCACCATAATGGATTTATTGGATAACCCGTTCCGATTCCACTTTCGATTATGACTATATTAACTGCAGGTATCAACGTGATTACCGCAGGTATATTTCCCACTAGCATTGCAAACAAACCGCTGCCAATTAAAACGATGAATACTGTCAAAGCCAGATTTCCGCTGCTTAGGCTCAAAACCTGACCCGCTATCAAGTCGATGATTCCCGCTTCATACAAACCACCTATCAAAATGAAAAGTCCGGCAAAGAATATCAAAGTAGTCCAATTGACATACCGGAGAGCCGCTTCCGGCTCCGAAAAAGAAAGCAATAACAATAATGAGGCACCCAACAAAGCGATTACCCACGGGTCTATACCGATAATGTGGTGAATCATAAAAAGAATCAGAGTTAAAAACAGAACGAACAATGATTTGTGCAGTAGAGGCCTATTTGTTATACACTCGGATTCATCCATTTTCATTATGTTTTTGAATTTCTCCATATCCCTTTCCAACACGTCTTTAAACAATAATTCGAACATCAGTATCGTAATCCCAAGGACTATTAATACAATAGGTGCCAAATAAATTAAAAAATCTATAAATCTAATCTGCGCGGCACTCGCAATCATCACGTTTGGAGGGTCTCCCACCAATGTTGAAACCCCTCCTATATTAGAAGATATCATTTCCACTATGAGGAAAGGTATCGGGTTGATTTCCAACTCTCTAGCGATTATAACTGTAACCGGTACGACCAGTAAGACCGTGGTAACGTTGTCTAAAAATGCGGAAACAAAAGCGGTGATCAATACAAAAAGTGCGAGCAATCGATAATAACTTCCCTTTGATAATTTAGCGGTTTTAATCGCTAAATATTTCATAAAACCTGTTTCACCGAGTAGTCCGTGAATGATCATCAAACCAAGTATTAAACCCAGAGTGTTAAAATCGATATATGTAACCGCCATATCTGCGGAGTAAAAGGACATAATTTGACCGAACAATATCATCGCCACAGCTCCGGCCATGGCGGCAACTGTTCTATGCAGATTCTTACTTATAACTCCATAATAGGTCAAGGCGAAGATGGCGATAGTACCGATCAAAATGACATTCAACGGGTTCACCTGTTCTTTAATCTCCGATCATCAGGAAGGGTATAGAACCTTCGGCGATCAGCTCTTTTTCAAGGTTACTCAACGCTAGTCTTGGTATCAAATGTCTAAATTTATAAATTAAGCTTCCTCGACCTCTGCTTCCCACCATCAGGTCATATTTTTTAGATTCCCTCAGCAACTTCTCATCATTTGCATCTTTGTCGATTACCAGGTCAAATTCTATCCCTTTCTTTTTTGCCCTGTTTTTTATTTTACCCACCGCCTCGCCCGGATCCTTACTCCCGAAGTGAAATGTTGTGAGCCTTGCTCCAAAATAACTCGCTAAATCCTGGGCCAAAATGCTTGCTTCGACGGAGTACTTGCTGAAGGAAGTAGGATTGAATATACTAGCGGGTATTTTTGGTTCGCATTCACATGAAAAAACTAAGGAGGGTATATGGGTAAGTTGTAGTGAATGAATTGCGGTCTCGCCTATATGTACTCTCTGGGTTCCGCTTTTAGAATGGGTGGCCATCACTATCAAATCGACATTTTTTTTATAAGTATACTTCATGATTTCTTTTGAAGGTCTTCCGGAAGGCATCGCAAGTTTGACATCCGCTATTCCCATATCCTTCAAAATGTTACTTCCTTTCTTTAACGCCTCTTTAGCTATTTTTTTCAGGTGACTCTGCATCAAAGGTGTTTGAGGTATGCTACCGTCACTCGTGTTGATAACGTTTATTAAATGGTAGTCCGCATACGGGAAAGCCTGGGCGGTGTATTGAATAGCATTTCTCATCAAGGGTGAATTGTCGGTAGCAATCAGGATTCTCTCAAACATGGACATCGGCCAATTAATCTATTTAGAGGTATATACATATTTCTCCTCGGTTTTTCCATATCGATTTGCTCATCTTCCAAAAAATATAAAAAGAAGGGCTAGTATTTAATAAGTAATATATGCTATCAAATAAATATATGGTGTAGGTGTATATCATGGAGAAAAAAAATCGCTCGAGTGAAAATAAAGAATTGGTCGAACGCTTGATGAAAGCAGGTGTAAAAAAGAACATAGCCCGGGCCCTGGTATTCATTGCCGGTAGAGACGAAACTACCAGCAGAAATATCGAGGACTACACGAGCCTTAGACAACCGGAGGTATCCATCGCTACTAACGAGCTGAGGGATCTAGGATGGGTAGAGAAACGTGATATCAAAAAAGAGGGAAAGGGTCGCCCGGTTCACGGTTACAGCTTGAAAAAACCCATTGAGGATATAATAGCAGAGATAGAGGAAAAAGAGATGGAAAAGGTGAAAGAAATTCGGGAGAATATTAGGAGGATAAAGGAGTTCGCGGAAACTATCCTCTAATCCATTCCTCTACTTCTCCCTTTTTACCCACGAGTATACGGTCTGCAAGGTTCAAAAATAGTCCGTTTTCCACAACTGTCGGTATACGGTTAAGCTTAATCGATAGCTCACCAGGACTTTTTATTCCTTCAAATCTACAGTCGATCATGTAGTTTAAATTGTCCGTTTTAAACACTGAGGAGTTGTGCATCCTAAGGTTGGTACCGCATTCTAACTTTTCCAGCATCCTCATTGTTGCGTTGGGACAAAATGGTACCACCTCAACCGGTAGTTCGAAGTTTACTCCCAACTTATCAACGATCTTTGAACTATCCACTACGATGATTACAGTTTTTGAATTTATAGCCACTAGTTTTTCTCTTAAAAGTGCGCCGCCTCCGCCCTTGATCAAATTCATGTTGGGATCGACTTCGTCTGCACCATCAATGGTAAGGTCGATTTTTTCATATTCATTCAGATTACTTAATGGAATGTCAAGGTCCTTGGCCTGCTCTTCGGTTGCCTTCGAAGTAGGTATACATACGACGTCCAATTCTTCTTTTCTTATTCTCTCGGCAAGAGCGTCAACCGCATGTTTAGTGGTAGAACCGGTACCGAGTCCGACCACCATACCATCTTTGATATATTCAACAGCCCTCCTACCGGCGTTTCTTTTTTCTACCAACATCGATAGGTTATCGATAGGGGGTGTATATATTACATTCGATTGATTCGAATCGCTCAAGGAAGGATTTATATATAACGAGTTACTCGTCACTCCACAATTAGTTAAGGTGTTACTGATGGCTAGATTCCCTGAAGCAGAAAAAAGGTTACTTCACAAAAAGATATGTATGAGCTGCTCCGCAAACAATCCGGTTAGAGCAAAACAGTGCCGCCGCTGCGGACGTAAACATCTTAGAATGAAGGCTAAGGAGAGCAGAAGACTTTAATCCTTATTTTCTTCTTTAGACGGGCAGTCCATATCGGGACACAGTTCCCAAGGTTTTCTACCTTTGTATATGATCTTCATGATCGGTGAACCACACTCTTCACAAGTATCACCCTCATGGACTACCATACCCTTTTGTGGTAACGGATAAGTTCTTTTACATTCCGGATAGTTAGAGCAACCTAGGAACCTTTTACCTCTGTATGACCTCATCTCGGTAATATCTCCACCGCAGTCTGGACATTTACCTCTGAACCTTTTATCCATGGAATACTTGCAGTTGAGATCTACACAGAGTTCTTCCGTATCACCGCT
>JAFDUB010000037.1 GCA_019594025.1 Thermoplasmata archaeon | reverse complement strand
TATAGAAATAGGATTGGATGATACCGGCTCCTATATGTGGTTGATCCCAGATGACCCCACCTTTGAAGCCGTGATACGCGGTACTGTATATGACGATGAGGATAGGGAAAGCAGCTATATTACCGATGAATTCACCATAACCGATGTAACTCCGCCTGAAGTTGAGCTGATATCTCCTAATGGTGGTGAAGAATGGCATGCTGGAGATGAAGAAGAGATCCTCTGGGATAGCACTCAGGGCGATGAACCTATAATCGCTGTTGACCTTGAATATACCGTAGACGGAGGAAATAATTGGATCCTTATAGAGGATGGAATCGCAGATACAGGCAGTTATACATGGGAGATCCCGGATGTAACTACTTCAGAAGCTCTTGTTCGAGTATGGGTCTTCTGTGAAGGCGCCACGTTAAATTTCGATACAAGCGATGATTACTTCGATATCATTGGTTATCCCCCAGAACCACCCACTAACTTAATTGTAGAACACGTTGGTATGGGAGAAGGAGAATGGCACTGGATGTATCCCGCAGAACATAGAACGGTACCGGATAACGCAATAGGTCTCACAGGTCCAGGACTTTGGTACGGTGCAATCAGGATCGAACTCACAGCGGGTCAAATTACACATATCGCTTACCATGACTATGATTCGGCTAACTCCGTGAAAGGCTTAGTTTACACCGACGACGGTACCTCACCTGGTGACCTGATAGCAGAGACAGAGGAGTACACAGACCTTGGTAGTGAGGAATATCTAGAGATGCCGGTTATCGATCCAGTCGCAATAGATGCGGGACATTATTGGATTGTAATGGAGATAGACGACCTCGGAGACGGTTTCTTCCCACTTGGATGTATCGACCCCTTCGTGGACGATGCTGGATGGCTAAGTCTAGATGGAGCTGTATGGGAAAGAACAATAGACTATGGTCTTGACGAAAGCTGGTCCATTGAAGCTTATGTACAGGAAATAGACGAAGAAGGTGACGAGGACAATCTGGTCTCTTGGGAACCGAGTGTAGGAGATTGGCCTGATGCGCAAGAGGATTCAGAAATAAGTGTTGATCCTCAGCACGGTATGTTCGAATGTAGCAGGAGCGCCACTCCAAAGTACTCAGAGAGAAGCGCCGAAGTCCCCTATGGTTGGTATAAATGTAGCGATGCTGGAGCATCCGCCGAGGCAACCAGTCTTTATGAGTCTGAAAAAGCGGAACCGCATGAGGATAAGATTCTGAGCAATGTCCCGGTGGAACATGAAGACGGGTGGCATTCCCTCTATGGACATGTAGAAACCCCAGAAAACGATGTAGAATGGAGATATGCCATGGGTAATGCAGTAGGCTGGGGACCGGGTGCAGGTACATGGTACTCGGGAATGTTATTGGATCTTACAGATCATCCCGGCATGATCACCCATGTGGCCTATTATGATACACCACTTGGCACACCTCCCCATACCACAGGAGCGAGAGCTCATGTCGGCATAGATGACGGTGGAGCCCCTGCAGACCCCTTCCTTGCCAGCTCAGATTGGTACGATGGTCAGGATGTGGGCTGGATAGAACTAGAACTTGACGAGCCCGTATTTGTGGATACGAATGAAGACTACTGGATAGTGATGGAGTTACAAGATCCTGGAGATGGAAATTTCCCACAGGGTTTTGTACACGATGATGATGCAGCGCCAGAAGATCCAGCGGTACCCTATGCTTCATTCATGACCAGTTTGGATGTGGATCCACACCTACCTGGTAGCTGGCAGGACGATTATCCGGCCAGAGGTGCATATGGACTCGAGATGAGAATGATACCACTTGAAGGCGAGTACTTCATGGTGGATATAGTGAGCTATGATGAACAGGTAGATCCGGGCGACATAGTAACTGTTGCTTACACGGTAACTAACATCGGTGGGGACGAAGGTACACAGGACATAGAGTTCTACATCGACGGTGTACTGGAAGACAGTTTGGCGGTAACGCTTGTACCAGATGGCACACATGAGGGCGAGTTCACATGGCAGACAAGCGAAGCAGACCTAGGTAAATATGAACTACTCGTTAGCAGTGAAGACACTGAAGCTCAAGTAACTGTGGAAGTAGGGAATATAAAAGAAATCGACTATTACAACATATACCGTTCGGAATTCCAGAGCGGACCCTGGGACGAAACCACCTTAATAGATAGTGTGGATGCTACCGGTTCAAACTTGTATGAGTATATAGACGAAGGTAAAGGCATGGCAGACAATATTTGGTGGTGGTACGTCGTCAGAGCAGTATCAGTAGAGGGCGTAGAAGAACAGAACACCAATGCGGTACAGGAACCAGGAGATCCCGAAATTGATCACCCGGAAATAACTATCTTACAGCCGGACAGTGATGCAGAGTGGTATGCGGATGAACAAGAAGATATCCAATGGACTACTGAACCTGGTGAGTATGACATAGACTACATCGACTTATGGTACAGTCCAGACGCTGGTACGAATTGGCACGATATAGATACGAATATAGACGATACAGGCACGTATATTTGGACCATACCCAACTTACACACAACAGAGGCTATGATACGGGCACGTGTCTATGATGTAGAGGGATGGTGGAGTCAAAATGAAAGCGCTCTCTTTACCATAATAGGTCTAGATCCAGAACCACCTGTGAACCTAGATGTACAGCATGCCGGTGCTCCTGAAGAGTTCTTTGCCTTCGAACTGTATCCCGGTGACGATTCCATCACCTTCCCACCCAATGACCCATCTGATGTAACCTACATCGCACCCAATGAAGCGGGAGCCTTTATCGGAGGTGCTACTTGGGTAGAAGGTACGTGGTACGGCTGTCAATATGAAGGAGGTCTCTGGACCATCGACGAGACCGATGGATCGATGACCTATGTGGGATCGACACCAGGATTCAACGGCCTAGCATACGATGAATCCACGGGGATCCTCTACGGTGCCACCGGAGACACACTGTACACCGTCGATCCTAGCGATGGTTCATCCGATGTTGTCGGTACCTTTGGAATCGGCTTTGCGATGATAGGGATAGCTTGTGACAGCAATGGAAACATGTATGGTACCACAGTTGACGTTGATGCCGATGCAGATCTATATTCCATAGATATGGATACAGGAGAAGCCACGAGTATAGGAAATACCGGTATGCAGTTACTGTATGCACAGGACATGGCATATGATACAAGTACCGGCACTCTTTACCATGCCGCTTACTTCGGCGATGGTACGCCTTCTGGGTTATACATACTCGACACTAACACTGCAGAACCTACACACGTCGGTGACTTCCCCGGTGGTATGGAAGTAGCAGGATTTGCCATCCCAGGTGGAGAAGAGGACGGAGACGAGCACAACTTGATCACTTGGCAACCCAGCCCAGACGAAGTTGAAGGCGAAGTCAGTCACTACAACCTATATCGTTCTGAATTCCAGTCGGGTCCGTGGGACGAGGACCATATAATAGAGACCTTTGATGCAGACGGTTCTGACCTGTATGAATACCTAGATTGGAACAAAGGATTGGCTGATGATATATGGTGGTGGTACGTCGTACGTGCTGTAGGCACCAACGGTAAAGAAGAGATGAACACAGATGCGGTCCAGGAACCCGGGGCGCCCGATGAGGACCCAGAGATAACACTAACATCACCTGTAGGTGGTGAAGAATGGTACGAACTTACTGAACAAACGATTTCATGGGAAACGCAAGAAGGTAGCGAACCAATAGATTACATCGACTTACTGTACAGCATCGATGGCGGTACCAGCTGGACCGATATAGAAACAGGATTGAATGATACCGGTAGCTATCTATGGATTGTTCCCAGTGAATACACAAATGAAGCAATGGTAAGAGCAGTTGTTGTGGATGTCGGGCAAAATGAGAATCAAGATACCAGCGACGTATTTACAATACTAGAGGACGATATACCCCCTGACGTGACTATCACTTCACCTTATGACGGTGAAATAATCCCAGGAACTGATGTTACTGTTGAATGGGATGGTACCGACGAAGAAAGTGGAATATCTCACTTCGAGGTAAAGCTCAACGATGAAGACTGGGTAAACGTTGGCGAAGATACCCAGTACACCTTCGAAGGACTAGAAGAAGGTGCACATGTCGTAGAGGTAAAAGGCGTCGACAATGTGGGCAACGAAGGTAACGATTCAGTATCCTTCACCGTGGATTTAACTCCAGCAGGGGTCTTTATAACGAGTCCAGATGATGGAGAAATCTTCTCTGATGACAGTGTTACGATATTATGGCTTGGGTACAGCGAAGGAGCAAATATTGACTACTACGAAGTCTGGGACCCCGTGGACGAGGTATGGATTGATGTCGATACCAGGACATGGCATGTATTCACCGACCTTCCTGAAGGCGAGTACACAGTTATCGTAAGGGTAACAGATGACGCGGAACGAGAAGGCACGGACGCAGTAACGTTTATGGTTGACACACTGGCCCCTGAAGTAGATATAACCTCGCCAGAAGATAGTGCTGAGTTTGGTGTAGATGTAGTAACGGTTGAGTGGACTAGTACACCACGTGGCACGGAGATCGATTACTATAATGTTCGATTGAACGGCGGTCCTTGGATAGACGTTGATGAAGAATCATATACCTTTACAGATATACCAGATGGTTCACATTCAGTCATAGTTTGCGCTGTAGATTATGCAGGACACACGGCTGAAGATACGGTAGTATTCATCGTGGATACCAGTCCTCCAATGCTTGAGATCACCTCTCCACCAGACGGAGTAGAATCTTTGACCTTTGAAGAGGAATTCATCATCGAAGGGATCACAGACCCTGATGCAACAGTGGAGATCGAAGGTGGAGTCGTAGATGTGGGTGAGACCGGAGAGTTCACCTATGAGACAACCCTGGTCAACGGCATAAACCTCTTCGGAGTAATAGCCTACGATGAATACGGTAACACAGCTGAGCTGGAAGTAACGGCTCTATACTTGCCCGATATAGCGGAGCTATGGGGTGAGATCGATGCTCTATGGGATGAGATCGATGATATATATCTAGTGATAGACGACATTTACACACATATAGACGACTTACAGATTCAGATAGACGACCTCCAGGTACAGCTTGAAGAAAACATAACAGCCCTGCAGGCACAGATAGACGACTTACAGATTCAGATAGACGACCTCCAGGTACAACTCGAGGAAAACATAACAGCCCTGCAGTCTCAGATAGACGACCTCCAGGTACAACTGGACGAAGCCGTGGCCGACTTACAAGGACAGATAGACGATTTGCAGGCAGAGCTGGAAGATGCAGTTGCAGACCTTCAGGGACAGATAGACGATTTGCAGGCAGAGCTGGAAGATGCGGTCGCAGACCTTCAGGGACAGATAGATATCTTAGAATCCAGTATAGAGGCCATCGAAGCAGATATATCGGATATACAATCAGAGCTAGTAGAGCTCAACGAAAACATTGAATCATTGGAGTCAGACCTCGAAGTGGTCCAAAATGAAGTTGCTCAATTGCAAACAGATCTGGCTGCTCTGGAAGCGGATCTAGCGGTTCTTGAAGGTGAATTGGCAGAGGCTAGAGCAGATATTGCTGTTTTGAACGCCGACCTCGCCGAAGCAAAAGATGACATATCTGCCTTGGAAGCAGATGTAAACACACTAGAAACCAGTCTAATTGCACTTGAGAACAATCTGGAGGAATTCCAAGAGAAACAGGAGGTTATAGACAGTGACCAGGATGAGGGCATCAGCTCAGCTGAGACCATGGCACTGATTGGCATAATTATAGGTATCCTTGCTTTGATAATAGCCATCTTTGCAGTGGCTAAAAAGTCGAAGGAGCCTGTAACAGAAGACACCTACCAAGAAGACACCTACCAAGAAGACACCTACCAAGAAGAGAACCCCTACGAAAAAGGCCCCCTTGAAGCGGAAGATGATACAATCGAGGAAGACTTTTAAAACCCCAAACCCCCTTCCTTTTTTATTTTTTCTTATTGGGAATATTAATTGTTACTGATAGTTATAACTCCAGTACATATTGTTTAGATACCTCTCTAATACTTGATAGACCACATCAAAAAGAAGTATTCAAGCATTTATGGAGTATCGCTTTAAATCAGCGAATACGTTCGATTCTGCCAACATGAGGTTTAACGAGCTCGATATGATTCTTTTCTCCGTGTATAAGATCATCCAACATCACAAAAAATTCCTCAGGATCATCGCCTTCCCAAATCTCTTCAATAAATGAGTTCGCAGTATATGCATGTATTCTCGTATATATTTCAAGAGCCAAGATATCGTTGTCCATAATATTGGCCATTATTTCTTGATCCATGAAATGTTTTTGCAGCATAACAGTGTTCCGAGCACCGATATTGTTTTTCATTGCTTCAACGCCGATGCCTTTTATATTCGATGCCATCTTTTTGATTTTATTCTTATGTTTCTCTGAATCGTGAGCCAAGCTAAAGATTATATCCCTATATTTAGTGTTTAGTTTAGTAAAGGCATCCCACTGTGGTACCTGCTCAAATTCCTCTTCAATCCAGTAAGCTCTTGACAAGAGAGATTCTAGTTCTTCAATATTATTGATGAAGATGTCATCATTTCCGGGCATATTACTAAGAATGAATCTATAATATAAGTAATTTAGTGCGGTGCCTAATAGAATTTTCCGTGTCAAAAATGACATTTGAAAACCAAAAATATATTGATAAAGGAGCCACTGGTGGGAATTGAACCCACGACCTATTCCTATTCAGGCACAAACAGGGATACCCTGTTGCATACCAAGGAATCGCTATACCTCTAAGCCACAGTGGCTGTAAGTTAATCCTAGTCTATCGAGACTCCCTATTAATCTTTTTCGTTCTTTAAGAGGTCGTACTTCCAGCGTTTTTTTACCTCGGCTACCTTCTTTTCGTAGATTTCCTCCGCCAACTCTCCCTCTGCAAGTTTCATATCTAGATTCTCGAGCTGGACCTCCGCCCTTGATATCATGGTTTCCTTGTATCGATCCCCTATCTTATCCAGTGTATTGGTAAGCTGACGGCACTGCTTGGTCAACTCGTAGATGATCTTAGGCCGTCCGTCTGGAGGAAAAATCGCATTACGTTCAACCAGTCCCCAATCGTGAAGTTCCAGGAGATGTTTATCCACACCTTGTCTGGTCATATCCAGCTTTTTTGCCAGGTCCTCAGGATGGTCGTATCCTTTACCCATTAGGTCTATAATCATACATCTAGTGGGAGACGAGAATAAACTGAGCACGTCTTCGGTGAACTTTTTCATCTTGAGGGTAATCTACTGTCCGATATATCAACTTTTTCAACCTTAGAGTTGAAGTTATCTACTCTCTATTTGCATTTATCCAATATTATCTTCAAAACACATATAAATACTAGGCATGCTTTATCTACATCAAGAACAAAAATAGAGGTGTATAAAAAATGGAAGAAGAAATCCTAAGAAAACTCGAAAAAAGGCTCGCTAACGGTGAGATATCAGAAGATACTTACAAGAAAATCAAGGCACGGTACGAAAAACAGGAAAAGATGAGTCAAGAGGAATTCGATGATGAAGAAGATGAGATGGAGTCCGAAGAGATACCGGTGGATGTGGGAGGGAAGACGAAAAGAGTATCTTTGTCCGGTGCATCCAAATCATCCGATGTGAACTGTGGGTACTTCAGTTCATCCGGGGCTTCAAGAATAGAAGGGTATCTTAAGGCCGACGAAGCAAAAATATCCGGTGCAACAAAGGTCGAAGGTGACGCACATATAGGTGAACTGAGCTCCAGCGGCAGTTTTAAGGTCGAAGGTACTACCGAAGCAAAAAACATGTCTCTTTCCGGAGCAAGCAAATTTGAAGGAAAGGTTAAAGCAAAACAAATCAAGTCAATGGGCTCATCCAAGTTCGAAGCCCCCGTCGAAGTGGATGAATTCTCCTCTTCAGGAGCACTGAAAATCGAGAGTGATGTGAACGCCAAAACGTTTACCGCAACGGGAGCATTCAAGATCGAAGGTACGTTAAAAGCCCATGAGATAATGCTTAAGCCCGGTGGAGATTGCAATATTAAACACATCAAAGGCGGCGATGTGCTGGTTGAAAGTGGCGCAGGAAGCGGTTTATTTTCAATGTTCAAAAAGGGTACGCTTACCGTCGAAACGATAACCGGAGACAAAATCTATCTGGAAAATACTCGGGCGAAAACGGTAGAAGGCGACGAAGTCAAGATCGGTCCGGGCTGTAAAGTAGGTACCGTGCGTGGAAAGAACGTAAAAGTGCACGAATCAGCCAGTGTGGATAAGAAGGAAAATCTATAGGCCCCTGGTACGTTCGTACCACTTTCTTACTTCGTAATCCGAAACCCTTTTTCTTTTCTTTTTCTCTTTGTATATAAGGTTATGATCGCAAGCCCAGTTTTTAACGGTTCTGAGGTATTTTTTATCTCCCTCAAATTCTTTAATACTCAGTATACCAGAACTTATCTTTCCTTTGAAAGCCGCCACCATCTCAATACCGTGGAATACAACGTAACAGGAGCTCAAGTTAAAACGTTCCTTGATTACGTTTCTCAAATAGATATTCAATCGGTCCTTGGAGCTGATCACGAAGTTATTTCCTACCTTAAGATTTCCAACTTTGTCCACACCATCCGACAACATCCAGTGGATGGATTCGTTTCCCTTTTTCAAGAAACCTTTCACAAGGTAACCTTCCTTCACCAGATCCGATAAACCGTTTCTTATCTCACTCATACTTATCTCAGAACCGATGTAATCAGACAGACGTTCGGCGGTAAAGTAGCCGAAGGACTGCATGCACCATAATATCACTTTACCGAGCGCCTTTTTTTGGTCCATATTGATATCGGGAATACACACGTAATGTCCTTCATGATTCTTTGCGACGACTGATCCTTCATACATTACATCTAGTGCCGCTTTAGTCCGGTCTTTAGCGTAGGGTGACCTTACTGTCACATGTCTTTTAGAAACCGGTCCTTCGTTTTCTATTATCTCTAATACTTCTTCCATCACATGGTCCAATTCGATTGACTTTGCAGCTCGATAAACCGAAGCGTCTTCCAAAGTACAGTAAATTAGGTATGGTGGAATCATCTTTCCTTGGACCAGCTCGCCCCTACGGTGCATCCATTTAATATTAGAACGACCGGATATCCTTTCGGTAATCTCTTTATTCGACCGGGCCCCTCTCAATTCTCTCAGCGTCTCCATAGCCCCATCTAAAGGATTTCCCGCAAGATGCTGTTTGTATATCAAGTACGACCGAAGCTCATCTTCCTCGAATACATCTGGAATAACGTTCCCCTTTACCAGCATTCCCTGGATCATCCTATAATCGTTCTCTAAAAAGGTATCAAGCTGTTCTTGTTCAAGCTCGGTAACCTCGGTACTGTTAAAATAACGAACTCTCAGCACATCAAAACCACGAAGTTCGTAATATTCCATCATCCCGTCGACTTCTTGAAGTAATTCACCAAGCAGTGATTCATCCTCCAAGTCTATGTGCCTCAGTTCAACACAACCGCTCATCTCCCAGATCTCCAAGCCACCGATAACCTTTCCACCCTTGATGACCGGGTATATCCAATCGTCACCGTATCTGGCGTAGATCTCCGCCCACAACGGTCCGGCGTAATGGTCGTTCTTGGTGAGAATTCTCAATCTTTCCAATTCCCCAGGATCCGCCCCTTTCAACGATTTTAATTCGTTCGGGCACAAATAGAGCTCTCTTTTGGAGGGGCCTACACGTACTCGCACTGCTTCGCCGTTCCTCACCATCGATGATAGTACGGATTCTACCTCCCTTCTAAAGAAGCTAGTCATGTACCGTAGTTCCGATATGGCGGTAGGTCCATGAGCTCGTAGTAACCGTTTTAACAACCTTTCACGTGCTTCAATTTGAGATAAAGGATTTACATCTACATACCGGTAAACGTTACGGGTGGACCACCCCTCCTCGCCGGTGAACTCACGGATAACGTGAAGGTTTGAATCAAGCTTTTTAACCACCTCTTTAACCCTTGAGGCGTTTAGATCAGATAATTTTTTCAATTCTCTGAGTGAATTCCCCTTTCCCTCTTTAATCATCTCCAGAACTTCTTGTTCTTCTTGACCTAGTTCTTCTGTACGATATGCACCGACCAGCATGGGTAGGTCCTCTTTGAGAACGTATCTAACACGTCCTCTAAGGAACCGTCCTTCTATAATCTCTTCTCTGTTCCGCATCTTTTTCCAAGAATCCATATCGAAATCTTTTACACGCATATGTACTTCATATGGACTGCTGGCTTCAACAAAGAACTGGAAGTACTCCCTAATTGAATCGAACTGATGGAACATTTTTTCGGCCCGATACGACAGTATTTTCTCTTCCGACACATGCTCCTTTCCCGGAAATTTCAGGTCGTGATAGTCCTCGTAGAGCATGTATTGGGTCCCTTCGCCGATGACAAGTTTACCTGAAACCAACCTACCGGCTTCAACCAGATTGTTAAGGGCTATCATCACCCGGTCTTCAGGTACGGCCAAGGCGAAGGCGATCTCTTCCATCTCCCGGGGTGCGTCATACTCCAAGAAATCCAATATGTAGTTTTCCACCTTTTGCATGTCTATATCCAGCATGGGCAGCAGGCCGTACCTGAAGTTTCCCTCCTCGTCCATATCCCTACGGTTAACCAACCTTCTTCTCTCCAGGTCTCTCAATATATTGGAAACATCCCGTAGTTTAAGCTCGGTTTCATGATATACTTCTCTAGAACTTTTATACTCGTCCTTTAAAGCGTTCATAACAGGGGCCGCACCATAAGGTGGCTCACCCTGATCCATGCAAGGAAGGTAATCCTTAATCCTATCCGAACTCACCCACCTGTGAGTGTCTCCCATCCAGATAGATTGTATCTCTTCATCTATCAATAACTCCTTGGCCCATCTGCCCACCTCTTCATGGGTACGTTCAGTATAAAGATAAACATTCTTTCCTCTCTCGTTGAATACATGTATCGGCCCCAATTCTCTAATCACCTCCAGCAGCCCTTCTTTATCGTCGAAAGAAGGTCTTTTGGAGAAGAAATGGTCGTCGACGGTTTCCCTTTCAAACTGGAAGCTTTCTATCTCCTCTTTGGGTATTACCTTTTCAAGTACCTTCTGGTGGAACTGCCTTAACAGACTGCTTCGGTCGTCCATCATGACGACGTCGGATATACCTATCATGACCACGGTGTGGGCAAAGGGCGACGGTATGTCGGAATACGGTGAAACAACCATCTCCATGGACCCGTCCTCTAACTGACCGAGTACTTCCCGCGCATTTTTCAGATCCAGTACCTGGTGAAGTATTTCGTTGTACGTTTCCTTGGTTATTGGGAATTCTTCATATTCGTGAAGGGTTTCCAGGATTTTATCCGCCCGGCGCTTTTGTTTTGCCACGGAGATATCTTTACCCTTGTAGTTGCGGAGCACCATGAAAGCCCTGCCTGCACAGTGTCTGAACCTCTGTTTGAAAAGTTCCGTGTTCCGCACTCCTCTCTTGAGTATATCTTCGATGTTGTCCTTTCTAACAAGTTCCTTCAAATCATCTAACACAACCTTCTTCTTCGTGGTTACCATAAAGCAGTCGTCGGTGACAGAGACTCGGGTGCTGCAGTGATACTTACGTGATATGGTATAGGCGTAGGCACGGGACAAAGCGTCGTTTACTCTACGGCCGAAGCAGGCGTGAAATACCATATTGTATCTACCCTTTTCATCCACGTATCCCTCCACAACGATTCGTCGGTCGGAGGGCAAAATATTTCCGAAGGCCACCTGTTCTTTGAAGTAGCTGACGATGGTTTGGGCCGAACCCCGGTCGATGTGATAATCTTGCATGAGCCACGGGATCACTTCTTCCTCGTGTTCTATTCGGCTGTATAACTCCCGCCTAAATTCGCCTATTGCCATGGAGAGATCGAAACTGCGTGGAAGCATCTCTCCGGTCCAGCTGGGAACGGTCGGTTTCTTTCCAACCGCATCCTTGACGAACACTCTGGTACCCTTGGTATGTATGAATTCGTAGGACTTACCTCCGAGGATGAATACGTCTCCGTTGGTTAGCCTTTCAACAAATTTTTCTGATAATTTACCTAGGGGAACACCCCTGTCTGAGTACACCCTGAAGCTGGAGTCCGAAGGGATGGTACCTACATTTAGGTAGTATATCATCTGGATACCACCCTTTTTTCCTATAACCCCTTCTTCCTTGTTATACCATATCTTGGAGTAAACGTTTTTGAAGGTGGACCCGCTCAGATAATCCAACGTACTGTTGAAATCATCACGTTCTAGATTTCTGTAACAGTACGCCCTTTTAACGAGTTTGAATACATCTTCCACATCCCACCTTTGCTCTATGCTCATTCCTACCAACGTTTGAGCGAGAACGTCCAAATTGTTATGCGGTATATTGACCCTGTCGATGTTGTGGTCGTAGGCTTGCCTTGTGAGTACCGCACATTCCACTAAGTCGTCCTTCTCGAAAACTATCATCCGTCCTTTCGAGGTTTCTCCGACGCCGTGCCCCGCCCTCCCCACACGCTGTAGTCCCTTGGCAACCGATTTTGGTGAACCCACCTGTACGACAAGGTCGATATACCCCACATCTATACCCAGCTCTAAAGAGGTGGAGGATACCGCCGCATCCAGCTCACCTTCTTTTAAGTCGTCCTCTACCGTGATACGAGTTTCTTTGGCTAAGCTGCCGTGGTGGGCTGCGATGTCCTTGATCTCCCTCTCCTGCAGCTTGAATGACACGTTCTCCGCTCCACTCCGGGTGTTGGTGAATATAAGTGTGGTACGGTGCTCTTCAACCATCTCTTTCAAGAGGTCGTACATCCTGGCGTTTACCACCTCATAGGGCAGCACCGTCATGTCCTCCACCGGAGATAGCACGCCTAAGTCCATCCGTTTTTCCGTCATAACCTCGATTATGTTGACGTTTCTAGGTTCGGCGTTTTCGTAACCTCCTAGGAATTTAGCTATCTCCGTGATGGGTGCCTGGGTAGCCGAGAGCCCGATGCGGGTCATACGGGCTTCGACAAGTTCTTCTAACCGTTCCACGTTAAGTGATAGGAAGGACCCACGCTTAGAGGAGCATACGTCGTGAATTTCGTCCATTATGAAGTACTGAACACCGTCAAAGCTCTCTCTGAATTTAGGTGAAGAAAGTACGAGGGCTAGAGACTCCGGCGTTGTGATTAAAATATGTGGCGGCTTCTTCACCATCTTTCTCCTTTCAGATTGGGGTGTATCGCCGGATCTGATAGCGGTGGTTATTTCCGGCACCTTTATACCGTTTTCTTCCGCAAGATCACGCATCTCATCCAGCGGTTTTTCCAGATTCTTATGAATATCGTTTGCCAGTGCTTTCAAAGGAGATACGTAAACACAGTATATCCTATCTTCCAATTCTCCTTTCTTATCGAGTTTAAAAAGCTCGTTTATGATAGATAAAAAGGCGGTAAGTGTTTTACCTGAACCGGTGGGTGATGAAACTAATACGTTCTCTCTTTCGTGTATAAGCGGTATGGCAAAACCCTGCGGCTCTGTAAGGTAATCGAACTTTTCGTCGAACCATCGAGCAATTAAAGGTTCCATTAGCGACAGAACCTTGTCTTTCTCCTTCCTTTCCGAAGCACGTATTATCATCTATACTTTCCTCGTCGGTACATAGAATATTACCCTACGGAGAAGCGGTTAATGAATATTTCCCATCTCTTTTAATTAAATAAAAAATAACAAGAAATAGACTTAAAGTTTATATCCTCCGTTAGTCGTATGACTGTAGCCGGGTCACAATGGAATTGAATAATATTAACCATAAGGACGTATATTATAAGTCAAGATGCAGTTTTTTTACCAAACCTAAAACATTCATCTTTTCAACAGCATTCATAATTGTGACCCTGTTACTAAGTAATTTTATTAGTACATCCGTTCTTTTCGAAGGAATACCCGATTATGTTGACGTTTCTAGGTTCGGCGTTTTCGTAACCTCCTAGGAAT
>JAFDUB010000125.1 GCA_019594025.1 Thermoplasmata archaeon | reverse complement strand
GAATGGACCACGGAGACACATGGACGAATCCATGGGTCCCGGGACAGATCGGGGCATCTCCGATTCAAGACTGGACGGCACTGCATGTATCTTCATCCCCATCTAAAATCCCGGGGACCAGAGCGCTGGCACCGTTAAGTATCGGTTTAACCGCCCCTTTATCCATCACAACGAACCTTTTCTCCGGTGCTGGTAAATTATCCCACGGCCGTATCAAAAAGACGAAGGGTTCTCTACTATCCAATTTTCTATCCATAGAGTACCTTAAGATCCCTCTTACCTTTCCATCGATTATCACCTCGTCCATACGGTCCACGTCGGGAGAGCTGTTCAGCAGTACTATCTTACCGTCAGGTATCACGTACTCTGAATAACCTTCCCCCCACTGCTTATCGATAGTATCTTTAATCAACTCTATGTCAGTATTAAAGGCCGGTCTCACATCTCCCGGCGGAGTTATTTTCACCCGCTCCCCTTCAACTCCGCATATACTGCAGTTTCCCTTTTCCACAAGAGGTAGATTACACTCACTGCACCAGTGCAGGTTAACCTTACCTAAATAAACAGCCGGCATCAGAACTCAATCCTGGGCCCATGGATATAATATTTGTGGAAAGACACTATTCCAGGGTTATAACGTTCTGGGCGGGTAACTTACTCTGCACCGATTGAGCGACACTTCCCTCCATCAACCGCTCGAATCCGTTGCGTTTTTGCTTGTGGATGATCACTTTAGAGACTTCGAGTTTTTTAGATTCTTCAACGATTTCCTTTGAAATTTCCTTACACTTTCTTAAGTGAACTTCGGAAGGTATGTCCGTGGACCTTACCAGGGTCACCAGATCCGAAGAGATCTCGTCGGCCTGCCTCTTTTTCTCGTTAGTTAAGTTCTTGTTCAGCACTTCACGCTCCCTCTTACCGACCATTGCCTTGAATATGGTCGGTTCGGAATTCTCCTTGATAATCTTAGATATTATTATCTTATCCGGTTCTTCCTCCCCGATTATTTTAGTGATCTCCTGAAGAGCATCAGAAGTGTACCTCTCTCGGTAACTGGCAATCAACAGGACTTTTTCGTCTTTTGCATTCCTATATGCCATCTTATCCTCCGTATTTCAGGACGGATTTTATTGCAGTCTAATTAAGTAAACTCCTATAAAAAATTTACTTAGGAAATTCAAAAGAGCAGCATCAAAAACTATTTATAGAACCTCTATATACTACAAATTAAGTTAATAAATGATAAAAGGTGAAAAAAATGTTTGGAGGAAACCAACCAATATTGTTATTAAGAGAAGGCACGACCCGTGAACGTGGCAGTGATGCCCAGAAAAAAAACATCGCAGCCGCTAAAGCAATCGGCGACGCCGTAAGAACCACCCTTGGCCCCAAGGGAATGGACAAAATGCTCGTAGATAGTTTGGGAGACGTTGTCATAACCAACGACGGTGCGACCATACTCGGCGAGATTGATATAGTTCATCCCGCGGCTAAGATGGTTGTCGAGGTAGCGGAAAGTCAGGACGACGAGTGCGGAGATGGAACTACAACGGTCGTGGTACTGGCCGGTGAGTTCTTGAAGCATGCTGAGGATCTTATCGAACAGGATATACACCCCAGCATAATCGCTAAGGGATTCAGGATGGCCGCTTTAGAGGCGCAGAACATACTCAAGCAGAATAAGATAGATATAGATATCGACGACGAAGAAAAATTGATGGATATCGCCAAGACGGCTATGACCGGGAAGGCTATCGAAGGTAACAAGGATCAATTGGCCGAGATGGTTGTTAATGCGGTGAAGCAGATAGCTGATAAGCAGGACGGAAAGTACGAGGTTGACATCGATAACATCAAAGTAGAAAAGAAGGCTGGTGCCAGCGTCGAGAACTCCGAGATGGTCAACGGTTTGATACTAGATAAAGAAAGACTACACAATCGTATGCCGAAGGAAGTAAAGAACGCAAAGATCGCCCTTTTGAATTCCGCGGTTGAGATCAAAGAAACTGAGATCAACGCAGAGATAGAGATCACCAACCCCGAGCAGCTGCAGCAGTTCTTGGATGAAGAGGAAGAAACCATAAAAAGGATGGTCAAAAACATCAAAGATGTCGGAGCCAACGTATTGTTCTGTCAGAAGGGAATAGATGACCTTGCACAGCACTACCTTGCAAAAGAGGGTATCCTAGCAATCAGGCGTGTTAAGAAGTCGGACATGAAGAAACTGGCAAAAGCCGCCGGCGGTAACATCGTTACCAACCTGAAGGACCTTGAAGCGGAAGATCTGGGTGAGGCTGGCTTTGTGCACGAGAAGCACGTTGCGGATACTCACATGACCTTTGTAGAAAACGCAGCCAAGGGCAAGGCGGTCTCACTTCTCCTACGTGGTGGAACAACCCATATTGTAGATGAACTTGAGCGAGCTGTACACGATGCACTCAAGGTAGTTGCAGTTTCAATAGAAGACGAAGCGATACTACCTGGTGGAGGAGCTACCGAAATAGAACTCAAAAACGGCCTCGAAGACTATGCCGATACTGTGAAAGGTAGGGAACAGCTTGCCATAAGGGCCTATGCGTCTGCCCTTTCCATAATACCCCGTACACTTGCTGGAAACGCCGGTATGGACGGTATAGACGTGCTCATGGAACTAACAGCAGCCCACGAGAAAGATGGCAAAAAAACATACGGTATAGAAATCGTGTCCGGAAAGATCACGGATATGGTCGAAAGCCACGTTATCGAACCGTTCCGTGTTAAAGACCAAGCACTCCAGGCTGCCACGGAAGTCGCCAACATGATCCTTAGAATAGACGACGTAGTCGCATCAAAGGGTCACGCTGAAGACAGCGGTCCAGATATGGGCGGAGGAGCACCCGGCGGCATGGGCGGCATGGGTGGAATGGGCGGCATGATGTAAAAACCGCTCCAACCCTTTAAACCCCTTTTCTTTTTTTATTTATAATACTCTTCACATCTGAATACACTTTTTTTAAATCATCAGAAGCGTCGATGATATCCCATCCATGGCCTTCAGCTAAGGTAAGATAATTCGAACGGACTTCCCGTAAAAATTCAACTCGTTCATATTTACTGGTTTCCTCTCGGTTTTGTATCCGTTCTAAACCTATCTCCGGTTCGATATCGAAGAGAAAGGTAATGTCAGGTGTAAGTATGAAGGGTTCTTGAATATTTACCAGGTACTCTAGCTCTATATCACTCTTAGCTGCCTGGTATGCCGCGGTGGAACCCCAGTATCTATCGCAGACAACATCTCTACCCCTTTCCAAGATATCCTTTATCCTATCGGTGTGATGTACTCTGTCTGCAACGTACAGAAATAGATCGTAGTAAGGTGATGTACTTTTATGTGCGATTCGCTTCGCCAATCTACCGACCGCACACCCGGTCGGCTCCCGGGTTAAGTACATCTCTTCAAAATCTGAAAGTAAGAGACGGCCTACTGAGGATTTTCCCGAACCGTCGATGCCCTCAAGCACGATAAAGATAGACATGTTAATCCACAAAGGAAGCTTTCGTAAAAAGCTTTGTCGATAGAACCCTCTATTATGCATTAGGTTTAAGTAGTGGAAGTTCATATTTCACGCCATATGTTAGATAACAGACCTCT
>JAFDUB010000013.1 GCA_019594025.1 Thermoplasmata archaeon | reverse complement strand
CCCTTCCCGGGAATCGAGTTCTTCTTCTAATTTAGAAAGTTTTTCTGATTTTTCTTCCAACTCTGAAGACCGTTTTTCCAATTCGTCCTCTTTTTCTTCTAACTCGTTTGATAGGTGGGAAAGTTCTTTTTCTTTTCCGAGCAGTGTTTCTTCTCTAGCATCAAATTCCTTCGATTTTTCTTCTAACTTCTCCTCGTTGGCGGATATTTCCTCCTCTTTACCCCTCAGTTCTTCTTCTAAATTGTTCAGTTGAGCTTCCCTCTCATCCAATTCTGTTAATTTTTCCTCAGCCTTCTGGATCAGTTCTTCCTTTTCGCTGACTCCCTCTTCCCTTTCTTTCAACTCAGCTTCAAATTCATGGAGCTCAGTTTTCATCTTTTCAAGCTCTTCCTCTAAAGTTTCCAACTCCTCTACACTCGATTCGAGTTCATCTACAGAGGTTTCTAGCTCCTCTTTCTCTTCCGACAGCGCTTTCTTCTCTTCGGTCAAAGAGTCGATGGACTTTTCCAGGGCCTCAAGCTCCTCTCGCTTCTCATCCATTATGCTTTCTTTCACTTCTTCCCGAAGCTTCTCTTCCTTCTCCGCCAGTTCCTCCTCTCTAGCTTCTAAAGCGTTTTGTCTACGGGAGAGTGCACCTTTTTTCCCGTGAATACTCTTTTGTAGTTTTTTTAACTCGTTTTCCCTAGCCTCAAGTTCCTCTTTGAGTGCAGAAAGTTCCTCTTTCTCTTTCTCAATTTCTTCTTTCTTCTCCTCCAGCTCTTCTCTTTCGGAACTGAGTTCGGTCTCACGGGCATCGATCTCAGCTTTAAGCTCCTCTCTCTGAGAATCTAATTCCTCCCGTAATTGGTCCAGCTCCTCTTTTTCCTCCTTGATTTTTTCCTCTTTATCGTCTAACTCGGAACGCCTTTCTTCCAGCTCCTTTAGCTCTTCCTCGATCTCCTCGGATTGCTTTTCAAGGGTTTTCTCACGCTCTAGTACACCTGCTCTATAATCCTCGAAGTCGCTGAGCTCCTTTTCCAACTCCTTTTCTTTCTTTTCCAGCTGTTCTCGCGTGTTCTTTATCTCCTCGGCCTCCTCGGATAGTTTTTCTTCCCGTTTCTTCAGTTCGTCTTCCAGCTCCTTGAATGCTTTTTGCTTCTCTTCTAGTTGTAACTCGATTTCTTCCAGTTGTTCTCGTCCTTTGTTGATCTGTTCCGTTAATCCCTCTTTTTCCTCATCTAATACCTCGGTTTCATCCTGGAGTTCGTCCCTCTGCTTTTCCAGGCCCTTAACTTCTTCTGCCAGTGCATCCGCTTCAGCCTTATCAACTATCTCCTCCTCTATTTTTTCCAACTCCCCCTCACGCCCTTCTAGTTCGCCTTCTACTTCTTTCTTACGAGCCTCTAGTTCGTCTATCTTTTCTTCCAACTCTTTGATACGGTCTTCCTTCTCCTTCAACTTTTTTTCAAGCGCTTCGGATTCTTCGCGGACATCTTTTTCCTCGTCTAGGACTTTTCTGGCTTTTTCTCGTAGGCCCATTTCATTGACTCCTATATCCCCAAAGTATCAAGTATCTTCTCGTAAAGTTCAAAATCTTCAGATTTGGCGAAGGCCTCTATCTTCTCCTCGGGAAGGTCACCAAGAAGCCTGTCGAGCACAACTAATATCTTCTCCAGCTCATCTCTCTGTATGTCGAGCTCTAACTCCCGTTTACCTACGCTTTCTTTCTCCGCCTTTACGCTCTCGAGCTCATCTTCCAGCTCCGATATCCTTCCCTTAAACTTAGCTTCCTGCTTTCTTATCTTTCTTTTTAATATGGAAATACTGTCCCCACTTATATCTTCCAGATCCGCATCGCCCTCATCCCAGACGTTTTTGAGCTTGAAGAGTTCACGCTGTATGCGTTTCTGCTCTTCCATCCATTCTTCCGGTGTTACTGTGCCCTCCGATGGTATGCCTTCTTTTATCTCTTCAAGCTTCTTTTCCCCATCCTCATACATCTTTTTTTCCCGCCTTAGATCTTTTTCAAGTTCCCTAAGGTCCTCCTCCCATGATTTAAGCTGGGTCTCCCACAGTTTCAGTTCCCGTTCCTTTTTTGTAAGTTTATCCTTCCGGTTCTGGATCTTGTTTTTTTCTTCTTCCTTTTTCTTTACCACTCTTTTGAACTCCCTCACCCTTTCTTTCAGCTCTTCTCGTTTACGGTTCAAAGCCCTCTCTTTGTTTTCGACCAGTGCATTGACCGTGCCCTCAATTTCGAATATGTTCTCTTGCAACTCCTCCAAACTGTTTATTTCGGCTTGGATATCTTCCTCACTTTTATCTTCTGCTTCTTCCATCAAATCCTTTTTTCGTTGTTCTACGTAACTGTACAGCTGCGTGAAGGAAATTGAATCCAAGGGCCTGTTATCCTCTTCCGTTGATGTTTTCTGCTGAGTTTCAGCACCCGCGAATACCTTCCTGAACACGTCTGCTGCCTTCTTTTTCTCCTCCGCCTGTGAACGGAGTTTCTCTTCAGCCTCGTCACTCCAACCTATCAATCGAGAGAGATATTCGTCGTCCTCGCCTCCGGTATCTGAAAGGTCCACACCACATTTTGGGCAGGTTTCTTCCAGCTTCCCCACCGGAGACCCGCAGGAGTAACACACTCTACCCTCAAACACATCTTCTTCGAGAGGCTCTCCACAGTTAGAGCACTCCAGGTCCTCTTCAACTACAGCGGTGCCGCAGTAAGAACAATAGATTACACCACTTTCACTGCGTATCTTTTTAGCCATAAGTTAAGAAGCAGATGAATCCAAAAGGTATAAACTTTTTCGCAAAAATACAATCATCGGAAATAGGTAAGAACATTTTTAGCGAAGAACAGTGCAAGCATGGTGTGTGGATGGGTTAACTCGCCCCTTTCGAGCATCTGGTATGCCTCTTGTATATCCACCAAGCACACCTTCATGTCCTCTCCATGGTCCCGTGCTTTTTGTCCCCCTTCTAAAGCCCTTCCGATGAATAAATGAGCTGTCTGGGTGTTCAAACTCGCTATCGGGTGGTAGGTACACATTTTTTTTGCATCCTCCAGCAGAAATCCGGTCTCCTCCTCTAATTCCCTTTCCGCAGCCTCCAAGGGTGTTTCCCCCTGATCGATCAAACCCGCGGGAAACTCCAGCACGTATTCGTCAAGGGGGTAGCGGTAATTGTTTACCAGTACGAATTTGTTTTCGTACACCGGTAAAACACCGGCGAAATCGGGAAAGTCTATGAGAGTGTACTTTTTTTCGGTACCATCCGGCATAACCACGTCATCTTCCGTCATCGTAAAAAGAGTTGATCTGGCGATCTCTCTGGAACCTTTCTTTTTCCACCTGGGCATGTGTGATGATTATCTAGGTACTTAATAAGCATTTGTTTAAGTACGTGGCTATAGCAGCGCTTCGACGAGGAATACCACTCCTAAAGCAATAAACAAAATGGCCGCGCCCAGCTCGATTTTTTTCCTTTCGAACAAAAGAGATATCTGTTCTCCGAGAAGCACTCCGATACCTACTATCAGAGCAAGGCCTAACACGGCACCGATAAGTACAGGGATAGGGGCGGCGTAGCGTGCGGTCAACCCGATTACCGCTAACTGGGTTTTATCTCCGAACTCCGCAACAGTCGATAGGACGAAGGAATCGCGAAATACACGGCTGTCCTTGATGGTCACTTCATCTTCATTTTCTTCTGATAGAAGGGTGTAAAGGCCAAATAGGATGAAAAGAGCCGCAGCTATTATCTTCAAGGGAGTTATAGGAACGTAGGAGTAAAGGAGCGTGCCAACGGCTACACCTATGACTGTTACCGCGCTCATTCCCAGCAGAACACCCCAAAAAACCGGTGTTCGCCTGTATTTAGACGCAAGTGAAATCGTCATCAGTTGGGTTTTATCGCCGAACTCGGCTAAGGCGATCAGTACGAAGGCGATACCCATAACCGCTAGCCATGACATGATATCCAATCTATGCACTTGATAAAATGTTTTTTGGGACGCTCTAAGGGCCAAATTATATTTACATGGACCTACAATGGTTGTTTAGATAAAATGAAAAATGGTTTGGTCAAAAACCTGTTAACAGTATTGATTATCCTTGTACTAATAACAGCCGCTGCTGGCTGCCTTGAGAATGATAACGATAACGATGAAGACGAAGAGATACTTAGCGTCGAGGCGTGGATCAGTCGGAAGGATGATCCCGACGTGTTTTTTGACATTAAAGCAAGGAATTTAAACCACGATCTATACGATTTTAAATTTGATGGTGATGACGAAGAAGCCCACATACAGATCACGATCTATAATCGTGATGAGGGTTACTTCTGGGAGTATGATTTTCAAGAAGATGTATGGTACGAATACGCCGATAGAGCAGCTTTCGACAATGCTTTGATGTACTGGAACCTAATTGATATGCTTGTTGAGGATATCGAAGAGAAAGGAACCTCCGACTTCACCTTCAGGGAATGGGACCCTGAGAAAGAACAGACCATTACCTACTTGGTGAGTGACATACGCATAAATCACGATATTCCGGATGAGGCTTTCTCTCCACCACTAGGCGCAATTATCGTGGAACCGGGACCCGGGCCTTCATAAAAAAAAGGTTGTTTATGATTACCAGTATATTTTTTATACAACTAGCTTTTTGTCTTTAAAAATGAAAAGGAGTATGAGTACATGATCAAATTCAAAGCCGCCGTAGTCCAACTAGATCTGAAGGGTGGAGACATAGAAGGCAATTTGAAAAACGCTGCAAGCATGATTGGTACCGCTTCTAAGAACCGGGCAGACCTGGTATGTCTTCCCGAATACCTTCCAACTGGACACGTGGGCGAGCGTTTAGAGGAGTTAGCGGAAACTATACCCGGAAGCAGTACGAGGATAATGGGAAAGGTTGCCGAAGAGCACGGTCTCTATATCGTGTTCTCCATGGCCGAGAAGGTCGGTGAAAAGGTATACAACACCGCAGTCTTGATAGGTCCGGAAGGAGATATCATAGGTACACACAGAAAGATGCACCGGTTCCTCGATGAACGAGATGTGGTAGCTCCGGGTGATGGATATACCGTGGTGCAAACGGACCTGGGTAAATTCGGTTTGATGGTGTGTTACGATACCGTATTTCCGGAACTTTCCAGGAACCTAGCACTTCTGGGTGCGGAAGCCCTTTTGGTTCCATCTAACTGGCCGAACCCCTTCGAACCGCAGTGGAATTTAGCCACCTCTGCAAGAGCATTCGATAATCAACTTTGGGTCATCGCAGCCAACAGGGTTGGTGCCGGTGAGAATTACACGTACTTCGGCGGCAGTCGTATAGTAGATCCTACCGGTAAACCGGTGGTCATCTGTGGTGATGAAGAAGAGATGGCTTTGGGTACGGTGGACCCAGCTGTTACTGACAAGTTCAAAAAAGTTATCGACTTTTTGGATGATAGGAGAGAGGATTACACACTGTAGGGATAAATACAGGTATTATTCTCGATCAAATAGCCGAGCTACCGAAGAAAATTAACGAATTTTTAGAAAGTGTACGGGTCGAGATAGATGAGCACGGTTTCTAATGTTCAACTTCTCAGTTGAAGATATCTATGTGTAAAGGGAACTTATTAAATTTATTCTTCAAAATAATTATAAATACTCCCCTCGACATGTAGTAAATATGAAACAAAACGGCAAAATAACAAAAAACGCATACGACCTTTCAAGCCTCCTGTCAACCTACGGCGTTGTTAGGTAGAAAGTAAAACCTCTTTCTTCTTTTTTTCTATTTAGTCTAACGCGTAACATTAAAAGTAAATTATATAGTTAATAAAAAAGGTCTAGTGGGGTGTCCTCCTAAACCGTTCAAAGCTGAAGGTTATTTTTACCATAAATATTTATATTGAAAGCAGCATTCACCGATATGGAAGGAATAAGGCTTACTGGGCAAACCCTATATGCGGAAGATAAGCCGGAGAATATACTACAGCACGTCCACTCTATCCTCGTCTCCAAAGATATGAATATAGAAGGTTATCACGGCGGTATGAAGGGAGAAAGTTTCGTCAATACAATAGAAGTGAAGGTACAGCCGTACCAAAACGGTACCACCATAACAGTGGATCACGGTATGACAACAATCGGTATAATCTTGACAATCATCGGATTGGTTGCATTCGTCATACTGGGGATAGTTATCATCTTGTTATGGTACATGAAATACGATGATATCAAGGGTTCATTGAAATCCGCATTTCCAGCGTTTATGCCTCCACCGCCGCATACACAACAGTAGAGTTTTCAAGAACAGGGTCCACCCCCTGGGGAATACTGAGTATAGTTTATCGATTGCTTTATGAGAATACTTTATCGGTGAACGACACTCACTTAATTCTACGTGTGTGTTTTTCTGTACTATAAAAAATGTCCGTTTCGAAAGTAGATATTTCTTTTACCGCCTTCTCAATGTTCTTCCCAGGTATGAAATATCTACCCTTTTTCAAATCGCCCTTTACGGGTTTTATCTTCTTTAACTCTGTCTTAACCTTGGTGAAATCCATATTGAGTTCCTTAGCAAGGTCACGTATGCTGATACCGATGTCGTCGCTGGGTATCCTTTCGAGAGCGGCTATCGCCCTTCGATACAAAAGATGTACGATTATTTTTTCTTTGGCGTCTAAATCGTAAAATTCCTCGAGATACACTGGAGATGCCGTATTTTTATCGATCGCCAAATAATTCTTCAAAGCAACAAATAACCTTAACCTGTCTACTTCGTCCTTGTCCACATAAAGGTTTTTTAACGGGTCTTCCTTGGATATCATCTTCGTACCTACTAACGCTGTTTCAAAGATATAACTCTTTTGTCACTTATAAAAGGTAATTGCTATCTTCCATGATCTTTTTACCGTCAAACCACACATCACAATGAGTCAAAACCGTGTCTATATGTTCCGGACAGGTCCAACCTGCAAATGTTTCACTTTGTATAGGATCGCCGAAAGCTACGTGGATTCCCGGGAATTTTTCATCTTGAAGCATATTGTCTATGAGCTCCTTAAGATATAGATTAGTACCAAGACCGAACTCTCCTACCCATCTAGAACATTTGTTGAGTGATAGATACTCCTTTATTTCTTCAAGTAAAGATTCGTTCTCGCACGCCAGGTCAACAACTTGGGCCCTTTCATTCATCGCAATATCAACCGTTAATGGAGTCTCGAGTAGATCCGCATGTTTATATTGTTCACCAATATATTCTCCCAACACTCCATCTACCACGATCCTACCCTCCATCTCAGTGGGTGCGGTAAAGACCTCGCCGGAAGGTAAGTTTATCCAATGTCCGGGAGAATGATTGATACCCGTAGAGGCTACCCATTTTACAGTTTCGAATCTAGCTGTCACATCAGTACCTAGTTCGTTAACAACTTTTATCTCTTTAACCTTCTTCAATCTATCCTGAATATCTAAAGTGAACTTGGATATCTCCTCATAGTTGGCAGCCATGCCGGATTCCATTATAGCTTCCGTTACATCAACCATATGTGCATGGCGTCCTCCTACCAGCGCCGCTTTAATAAAGGGCTGTCGTACCGTTTCCAATTCACCTTTTATGGATTTACCTGTCCAAAATGTTACGGTTGCATCCTTCGCCGCATCTGAAATGGCCTTTGGCAGCTTGTTCAAAGGTCGTTCTCCATAGAGTTCAAGCTTGAAATACCTGACTCTAGGAGTTGCTTTCAGTGCCGCTTTCCTTAGACCCAGGCCTATCTTTTCACTAAACTCGTCAGATACGATAACAACTCTATCGTGCTCTTTAACACCCATGCATACGTTTACCGCGACTTCGCATCCTTCTTTTAAGGACATAACAATACCTTCCTCGATATGAGAAAACAAGGAGGTTTTAAATGTTTCCACCACCTGCTCAAATAAGTACACGAATGTTGGTATAACAAATAGAAGTGTAGAACGGCGTCGCATCCCCATAAACCACTGTAACCCGAAATTAAAATGATCCTGTCAGAAAGCGTACACTTTCTAACATACACTTGTTGACTCACACCACAAAATATTTGCATATTCTATTTGCCCATTAAACGGACCCGAACAGAAAGCTCACGCTTTCTAATAGTTCGTCTATTTTATCAAAAATAAACTCACCCAGCGGGACGAACCAATTTCAATAGAAATTGGTGAGTAGTGGGAACTTGTTCCCACGTATTTTCAAATACCGATGGAGACATTTGAACGAAGTGAAAATGGACCCAGCGGGATTTGAACCCGCGGCCTCAACCTTGCAAAGGTCGCGATCTTCCGGTCTGATCTATGGGCCCACGAATGAACGTGAGTGATTGAGTGGGGCTACAGAGTGGAGGAATTTTCTGTGAAAATTCCTGCGTATCTATGGGCCCGAAATGAGCTGTTGCGAATGAGGGTCCATCGATAGGCTGAATCGTCAATTTTTGTAATTGACGAGAGCAGGAACAGAGTTCCTGCGCATCTATGATTGAGCCAATATCTATGGGCCCGTGAACGAGTTTTTACGAGTGAAGAACGATTTCTATGTATAAACTTTTTTTATAGTGTACTTGAGAGCAAACCATCTGGAGCGTTTATCGCTACAACAATTTTTAACGGAATTTGCAGGTTCAACTGTGGAGAACTATCTCTATGTGTACTTCGTCCGGGACCTGTATACGCATCAGCTGTCTTAGTGCCCTTTCATCGGCGTCTATGTCGATCAATCGCTTGTGTACCCGCATCTCCCAGCGCTCCCAGGTTTCCGAACCTTCTCCGTCCGGTGATTTCCTGCAGGGAACTACTAGTTTTTTAGTGGGAAGTGGTGTAGGTCCTCTCATCTCCACTCCTGTTCTCTCAGAGATCGCTTTGATTTGACTACTGATCTCGTCCACTTTTTTGGGGCTTGTACCGCTGAGAGATATCCTTGCTCTTTGTACCACTTTTTTCACCTATATAAAAATAAAAGAGGGTTTGAAGATTTTTACATCTTCTTTTTTTCCACGTCGATACACTGGCCTGCGGCGACGGTCTGACCCATGTCCCTGATGGCGAATCTACCCAATTCAGGGAAATCCTGAGCCTTCTCGATGACCAAGTTCCTGGTCGGTTTCACGGTGACGACTGCTGCATCACCGTTCTTCAGGTAGTCTGGGTTCTCTTCGACGACTTCACCGGTTCGTGGGTTCAACTTTTGCTTCAGCTTGATAAACGTACAAGCTACCTGTGCGGTATGGGTGTGGAATACAGGTGTGTATCCCTCGGTAACCACACTCGGGTGATCTAGTACGATAATTCTTGCATCAAAAGTTTCCGCAACTGTCGGTGGATCATCTACTGGACCTGCTACATCGCCTCTTCGTATATCGTTCTTGCCTACGCCACGTACGTTGAAACCAACGTTATCACCTGGTTCAGCTTTGGGCAATTGTTCGTGGTGCTGTTCGATAGATTTGACTTCACCGGTCACATTTGCCGGCATGAAGTGTATCTTTTGACCGGGTTTCAGTACACCTGTTTCTACTCTGCCCACAGGTACCGTTCCTATACCGGTTATGGTATAAACGTCCTGTACAGGTAGTCTCAAAGGTTTACCGATTGGCTTTTCAGGAACATCTAAGTTGTTGATGGCGTCTAGGAATTTGATACCTTTATACCATGAAAGGTTATCACTCTTCTCTGAAACGTTGTCGCCCTGAAGTGCGCTTAGTGGTAATATATCGAACTGCTCATCTCTATAGCCGATCTGTTTTAACAGTTTGTAGACGCTATCTTTGACTTCTTCGTACCTTTCTTCGCTGTATGCCGGTTGGGTGGCGTCCATCTTGTTTACAGCCACTATGAGTTGTCCAACTCCGAGTGTTCTAGCAAGGAAAGCGTGTTCCCTTGTCTGGGCCATTATGCCCTCGGTAGCCGCAACAACCATCACCGCGGCATCCGCCTGACTGGTACCGGTTATCATGTTTTTTACGAAATCCCTGTGGCCCGGGGCGTCGATGATGGTAAAATAATATTTATCCGTATCGAACCTCTGATGCATAACATCAATGGTGAGGCCTCGTTCTCTTTCTTCTTTCAATCTATCCATCACCCATGCGAACTCGAAAGTACCTTTACCCATCTCTTCGGCTTTCTTTCTGTATTCATCGATCTTATGAGCGTCTATGGCCTTGGTCTCGAACAGCGTTCTGCCTACTAAGGTGGACTTTCCGTGGTCCACGTGGCCTATGAACACGAGGTTCAAGTGTGGTTTTTCTGCCATTTTTGTGCCTCCATTAATCTCTATTTGCCTCCCTTAATGCCTTTCCATATTTATAGTTTTATCCTTCTACGCCGACATTTTCACCTAAAACGCCACTAAATATATACATGTGTTACTCATTTCTTAATTAAAAACATGTCAATCGAGATCAGAGAGGCAAATAAAAGTGACTTGGTCAAAATGTCTAAACTATGGTCTCAACTAGCAGAGATGCATCAGGAGATCATGGAAGAATACACACTGGCCGATAACGCTAGACAAGAATGGGTTAAGTTCATGGAGGACTCGATAGACAACAATCTAGTATCTTTTATAGCGGAGGAGAGGGGGGAAATAATAGGATTTGTAAGTGTGAGTCTGAGAAAGCGAGCTCCTATTTTTAAATTTAAAAAAATCGGTGCGATCATGGACCTGATAATCAAAGAAGAGAGGAGGGAGGAGGGTATCGGAACGAGTCTTGTACTTCAAGCCGAATCGTGGATCAGGGAAAGAGGCTTCGATCTAGCAGTACTGACCGTTGCTCCGGAAAATAAAGGTGCAATCAAATTCTGGGAGAATTTGGGATACAAAACCTACCTTCACAAAAAGCTGAAAAGATTATAAGCGGAAATGGTCGTAACCACCGCTCAGTTCTTTTTTTTGTTTTCCTTCCAATAGGTAGGTTCCTTTTTCTGTAATATCTCCGACTATAACATAAGGAACATCAGATACGGCCTCAATTTTTGATTCTGGTATGGTGAAGACCAGTTCAAAATCCTCACCACCGGATAACGCCCATTGATACGGGTCTTTATCCAATTTATCAGCTGCCTCACGGGTACGTGAAGAAACCGGTATTTTATCTTTATCGATCACCGCACCGGTTCCGCTCTGCTTACAGATATGCATCACCTCGGACGATAAACCGTCGCTAACATCGATCATGGCGTTAACATGGGGTGCCAGTACTCTACCCTCTTCAAGTCTGCAGGAGGGTTCGAGATGATAATCGGTATATCCGTCGACACCCGCTCGCAGGAGATCGAGACCGGCCCAGCTTTTACCTAGGTCGCCGGTAACACATATTTTATCACCTATCTTCGCACCGCTCCTCAAACATAAATTATCCTTCTCCACCCTCCCGATAATCACTATGTTGATGACAAGAATATCTCCATGAGTGGTATCTCCACCGATTATTTCCATCTTATATTTTTCAGAGGCCGAGATCATACCGTCGTAAATAGAATCCAAATATTCAACATCCACATCGTCGGGAAGCGCCAAAGATACCAGGGCCCAAAGGGGATACCCGCCCATGGCGGCGATATCGGATACGTTAGCCACCATGGACTTCCAACCGATCTGCCGTGGAGTCTGCCAATCACGGTTAAAATGATCACCGGAAACCAGCATATCCGTGGTGAGCAAAGTGTAAAAATCATCACCGTCCAGAACCGCACAGTCGTCGCCGATCCCTTTGATTACTTCCTTTCCCCGCCCGACTTTGGATGCCAGTCGATCTATGAGTCCGAATTCACCTAGTTCACTCAGTTTTGTCATCTTCTTCTCCTCTTACTTCTTTTAAACACTTCCTCAAATAACCGTACCCTTTCAACAAAATTCCCCTTTCGTGTTACCGATGAAACCGCACAAATCATATCAAAGTCTCTCCCTAGAAGTGGAACATCCTCTTCACCTATCCCACCTATGGCTGCGGTGGGTATATCCACCGACTTAGCGATTTCCAATGCTCCGTCTATACCAAGTTCGAGCCATCCGTCGTCCTTGGTATCCGTAGCATGAACCGGACCTACGCCGATGTAGTCGGCAATACCCTCCGCATCTTCAGCCTGTTCCAGTGTATGGGTCGATACACCCAATATCTTATCCCCCGTGAGTTTTCTTGCCACCGTATATGGTATATCGTCCTGTCCTAGATGAACTCCGTCTGCATCCACCGCTAATGCGATATCTATCCTATCGTTGATTATGAATATCGCCTTATCTCTACACACCTGTGCCACCTCTGAGGCCTCCTCGTACATTATCTTTGAACCTGCAGATTTTCGACGATATTGAATCATCTTAACACCCTCTTGAACAGCTATCTCAGCCTGTTCCGCCGGTGATATGTTCATACCTTCGTCGGTGATGAAGTAATAATCCACATCCCTTAATTCACTATGAGACCACATACAATCACCCTATGTTTCATTATCTATATATCTTTTAGTTCATCTCCCGAAGCACTCTAAACAATTCGTCCTCGGTATTCTCCCCTACCTTTTTAGAGTCGAAGAATAAACCGGGCTCACCCTCGGTTACCTTGCCGATCACTTTACCTACAGGTAATTCAGTGTCCGGAGGAACGGTGGCTAATAGGCACCCGGACGCTATCAGCCGCAGGGGATCTACATTCAGAACACCGCAGATCTCCAACGTTGCCTCTCTAACCGAGGGGGCTCTATGGATTTCAAACCTGTTGCCTGAAGCAAAAGCCATCTCGTATGCACCTTGAAGCAGTCCCCCTTCGGTGGCATCGTGCATGGATGTGGCCGTATCTCTTAAACGCAGAGCATCATCCACCACGCTGATATCATTTCTCCATCCTAACACTTCATGCAAACAAGCCTCGCTTACACCTAGGGATTCCAGTTTATCGTAAGCGTCGGTAACCAGCACCCACGTACCCTCTATACCCGCATCACCGATCTGCACCAAAAGATCGCCGGGGTTTGAAGTATGTGTGTATATAGGAGATCCCGTCAACCCCATCATGCAGGTGGTGACCATTGGACGATCGATGAATTCCACGGTCTCGGTATGCCCGCCTATCAAACCGACGTTTAAACCTCTAGCCGCTTCACACATTTCGTCGAGTAACCTTTCCACTTTGCTTTTTGAAAAATCTTCAGGTGTCTGGACGGTAGGGAGGGCCCAACATGGTTTCGCACCGGCGGCGGCTATATCGTTAGCCGGTATGTGGATCGACAGCCAACCGATATTTTCCAACGCCCCGGATATAGGGTCGGGATGTACTACCAGGTACTCCTTACCAAACTTAATTACCGCTGCATCCTCACCATATCGGGGACCCATTTCCACCCTTGAATCTTTTAAATCCTCTTGAAAAAACCTTTTTAAAAACTCGTGTGAGAATTTAGCCATGGATCTCACATCGAAAGAGGTATTGTCTTCATCTCTCGCTGAACGTGCTCTATCATCCTACTAGCACCACTGGAGGAAAGAGATAATAGAGACTTCCGGAAATTACTGGCGATGCCCTCTTTGTTACCCTTTTTCTCCTGCAATTTTGCCATGGAAAAATAAGCTAGTCCTAAGGGATAAGAAGAACCGATTTTTTGATATATCGAGATGGCTTTGGCAAGGTTATCCCCCGCTTTATCCATATCGTTCAATCGAGTGTAAACCTGCCCCAAAAGAGCGTGGCCGTAGGCTCTTTCCTCTTCATAGTTGAGTTTGTTGAATATCATAGTTGCCTCCTCGGCGCTTTCAGCGGCTTTCTTTAGATCACCCTTTTCAAGATAGCACTCTGTAAGGGTCAATAAAGCGGAGGCTTTGAGCTTTCGATAGCCCATTTGTTCACAAATATCTATGGTTTCTTTGAGAAAATCTTCAGCGTTGCTGAGATCCCGTATAACCTTGTAAAAGGTTCCAATATCATGCAATCCGCCGACCCGGTGATAGGTTTCCTCAATATTCTCCCATGCAGACAACCCCTTCTCGAAGGTTTCCAATGCCTTCTCTGAATTACCGCTGTCCCTTTCAACCCGTGCCAACAAGAAATAGGCGGAAGTAAGGATTGTATACATCTGATTCTTTTTTATCAAGTCTATGGCTCTGTTTAGATGGTGTCTGGCACTGTCTAGGTCCCCTTTCTTTGCACATAGGTTGGCAACCTGGAAAAGGGTTTTTCCGGTTAATTTGGAATCGTCCGTAGAAGACGAGATTCGAGCTCGCTCTATGGCCTTTTCATACTCTATAAGGGCGGAATCGTATCTTCCTTGATCCTCAAGTATCCTAGCAACACCGTGATGCGCTGATGTTATCAACTTTCCGTCGTCTGAGTTATCAATCACCCCTCGATAATTACGGAGTGCAAGAGGATATTCCTTTAAAACCCTATACGCCTCACCCCTCCATAGGGTGAGAGAAGGATAATCGTCACTTTCGTCCACCGTTTCCTCGAACTTCTCTATGGAATCTAATATCGACCGGCTGTATCCACTGAAGATTATTTCAAAACCATGTTGATTTAAGAAATCAAAGAATCTTTTGGGAGCATCTGTTTCGGCTAAATGATTGAGCATCTCTATACTCTCCCAAATTGTTTTGGCGGGTATATCATCATAGTATTCCGCAGCGATGGAGTTAAGCACCCTTTTCGTTGCATCCGGTAAACGTCCCAGCAACCTTTCTCTTACCTGTGGGTGGACAATAGGTTTTTCTTCTAATGAAAGGGTGGCGAGGGGAGACTTTAAAATGTTTGTAATCAAATTAGTATTCACCGATTCCAGCTTACATACTTCCTTTTTTTCTATAGGATAACGATGGACGGACATATAAGAAAGTGCAAGGTGCTCCTCGGCAGTTAGGTTGTTCTCAAGTACCAAATCCAGCACCGCTTCACAGCTCTCCTTGATCCCATAATAGTCCGCCAACTCGACAAACATGGGCCTGTCACATTCTTCGTGATCTAAAGAGATTATATCCGGTTCTATCTTTCTTCTCTGCTCCCCGGGACATCTACCTGGGAGAATTGAAAAAATCATATGTACTCCTTCTAAGCTCTTAACCTTCTTTCCAAACTCACATAGTATCTTCATCAAGAGCGGGTTCTCCTGTATGTCTTCCACGAATATCAGGGCACTGGATATCAACTCCAGATCCAATTTCAGATTGGCCAACGCCTCGGCGATTTGTACGTTCTTTGCGGATTCAAGATACGAAGACAACTTATGCTCCCCGTTTTTTGAAAGGAACGCTCCGAGGTGATCCCAAAGATATCGTTCATCGTGCCACTTTTCTATCTTGAGATAAAAGATAGGTATTTTACCGATTTTTTTTTCTATTATGGAGGTTATTAGTGAAGTTTTTCCACATCCGGGTTCGCCCTCCACTAGGAACACCGACTGTTCTCCTTCCAGTTTTTCCGAAAGCTCTTCTAATTGTTCATGGATCTTCACCGGTGGTTCAGGCATGTAGAACAAGTAATCCGCCTGTTCCTTCTTGGCGTTCTTTGATTCATATGTGAATACGCCATTTTCTAAACGATTTAAGATCTCTATAATCGAAAAATTCGTATGAATGAACTTGTTGATATCCTTTAAAAGTATCTCCTTCCTTTCATTGCTTAACTCTGCCTTCACCGGGGTTTGCCGTATTTTTGAGGTTATGGCCTTGGCCTTTTTTACTCCTTTATCGGTTAGAAAATAACCTTTACGTCTTTGTTTTTTACCTTTGATTCGTGAGGTTTCCTCATTCAGTAACCCTTCGTTTACAAGGTTTCTCACGGAGTAAGAGATGGTGTTTTGCTTTGAACCTATTACTTGAGCCATCCCCTCCTGGGTGATCTCGGCCGGCTGCTGGTATTTACCCCTTATAGAGTAATAATCCAAAAGATGTACGAGCACTTTCTCCTTGGTGGTTACCTTTCGAACCATATAATTACTAGTAAGGACGAGGGGGTATATGTATATTATTGATATTTGAAGGGAGTTTTTATTTAGAAGTTAAATACCCCAATGAACAAAGCAGTAAGATTTATTTTATATGTGTAAATGTAGGCCCGCGCACATGAAAAAAAGAGCAAAAGAGATCGCGGACACCATGCTGGATTCTTCGGACGTCCATATAGTATCCCACATCGATGCAGACGGTATAACCTCTGCTAGCATAGCATACGCCGCACTTAATCGTGCGGGTATCAACGCCTCCGTTCAATTCGTTAAGCAGCTCGAAGAGCGAATTATTGGAGATATCAAGGAAAAAAAACATCCCCTGATCTGGTTCACGGACCTAGGAAGCGGGCAGCTGGATTCTTTAGCCGCCCTTAAATGTGTGATCACCGACCATCACGAACCCCAGGGAGATTCTTCGGGTAATTTCGATAGGGGGGACATACTCAGTTACTCCACAAAGAAAACTATCGAGTTGAATCCTCACAGATACGGAATAGACGGTTCAACGGAGATCTCCGGTGCCGGGACTACCTATCTGGTGGCAAAGGAGATGGGGGACAACGTGGATCTATCCAAGTTAGCGGTAGTGGGTGCGGTAGGCGATATGCAGGCCTCCGCCCGGGGGAAACTGATAGGTTTAAATAGAAAAATACTAGCCGAAGGAGAAAGGGAGGGGGTCGTATCCACCACCATGGACGCTCAGCTTTATGGTCTCGAAAGCCGACCTATATCGAAGGTGATAGAGTACGCCAGCGACCCACTCCTCCCCGGCCTGAGTGGTGACGAGATAGGATGTATGAACTTCCTCGAAGAGCTAAACGTACCTATCAAGGAGGATGGAGGATGGAGAAAGTGGTATCATTTGGACAACTCAGAAAAACGCAGGATAATATCCGCTCTGGCCGATAGGATACTGAATCGAGGTTATCCTCCCAGTTATGCCCGTTCTTTGGTTGGCGAGGTTTACATATTCCCCGGAGAGGAGCCGGGTACCATGCTGCACGAGGCGAAGGAATTTTCCACCTTATTGAACTCCTGTGGAAGATATAGAAAGGGAAAGGTCGGTTTGGAAGTATGTCTCGGGGACAGAGAGAAAAAACTGAAAGAGGCCCGAGGACTCTTAAAGGGGCATCAAAAAGTACTGGTAGATTGCCTCAGAACGATAGAGTCACAGGGAGTTGAACAGAAGGAGTACCTGCAGTACTTCCACGGCGGCTACAACATCCCTGAAACGGTACTGGGAACCGTTGCCGGCATGGTGTTGGGTTCTGGTAGAGTGGATCGTAGTATACCTATACTGGGCTTTGCCTACACCGAGGATGACGAAGGGGTTAAGGTTTCGTCTAGAGCTACAAGAAGTCTTGTGGACTCCGGTCTCGACCTTTCACAGGTGATGTCCAATATCTCGAAGAAAGTGGGTGGCGAAGGAGGAGGGCATGCCATAGCGGCCGGCGCCTTCATACCTATGGGTACGGAAGATAAGTTTTTGAAGTTGGCCGAGAACATGGTGAAAAAACAAATTAGGTAGGAAAAAATTAATTACCGATTCTAGCATATCGAATTTGGATCATGACGTTGGATATATCTAAACCAGACCACCTGGACAAGGAGTTTAAATTGAGGAAAATCAAGATATGGAGAGATATCTTCAGTTTATCGATTGTAGGTGCCTTCATAATACTGAGCTTCGTCTTTGAGATGCGTGTTTGGGTTAGAACTCTTTTCGTTGTTATGGGAGGGGTGTACGTTGTGTATTTACTATTTAGATTAAAAAATTCAATTGACCAGTACTATGCGTTGACCGAGGATTTGATAATAAAGGGAGGACACATAGTGAAAGTGAGCCCTAAAGTGGGTGTCACTCTGTGGAAAATGCCTCTAGACAATATAATCAAGGTCTTTCCAAACGTAAAAAGCATGCCGCATACCATGTATATCCTGTTTGAAAAGGATGGTAAAAAGGGAGCGGAGAATTTTTATAAGCATCGTATCAAGGACCCGAAGAAACTTGAAGAGATTTTCAAAAAAAGAGATGTTTTGGACGAAAGATACATCTCCCTAAAAGAGCTGAAGCGGCGGGTTGAATAAATTTAAGGAGGGGGTATATAATAATCTCGCTTCGTACACTCGATATAAGTGAAGGTGTCGATCTCGGTTCCAAGCACTTCTCCTTTCACCCGTCCAAAGCCTATGAGTGTTCCGGGAGGATAAACCGTATTTTCTTCCAGCAGCGTTATATTCAATCGAATTTCGTTTTCCGAAGAAGTTATCTCCCACATACTGCCGAAACCCCTCTCGGTTGAAATTACATCGATTGTTAAGTCGTCTATTGTTTTGGTCTCGCCCTCCGGTCCCACATACATCATATAACTCATCTTATCGTTGTCGACGTACAAATCCACTATCTCGACTTCCGCGCCTTCTTCACCCCAAAAGGCGAACCAATCCCACTCCAAACTGGAGGCGAAAACACCCCATTGATGTTCTATCCAGCCGGTACCTCGGATATCCTCCCTTCGACCGTTCAGTATTATCTCACCCTGGACTTCACAGTTGGTCAAGGCAAAAAGATAATAGTAATATTGATAAAATTCAACCTTCCCATCATACATCGTCGCAGGAGGTTTGGTGGATTCCAAAGTCACGTCTAAGACGTATTTATCTTCCGAGTCCATCGGGAGTACTGCTCGAAGGTCATATGCAAAGGCTTTATCTTCTTTGACCACAAATATATCATCGGTTTCAAAATCATCGTTTTCAAATACCATATCCATCTTACCTTGGGCGAGGGTCATCTCACCCCTCGAAGTGGGTACATACATGGGTTCATTATGGCCAAAAAGATATACCCTTTTGAAACCGGGATGATACAGAAGGACTATGAATAAATCGTCCAGCTCCGAGTCCAAAAACTCCAGCTCCATGCCGATGGATATCCATTTTTCTTCCAAGGGAGCGGTGACTTCTCCTTCTACATCTGGAAATCTCATATTAGTATTTGGAATGACATAGGGATAGCTTTTCCAATCGCTTTCATCTTCTCGATCATCTACTTCTGGCAGATAGAGTATCAGAGATATGACGATGACGGTGATTATTAAGACGGTTACGAACAAATGCACTTTCTCATAAGGTGGATTATTATTCATCGTGTATTATCCACACTTATTAGAGTAAATAAAACTTTCCTCTATTTAGTATGTTACATCATCTTGGAAGGCGCTATGGGTTTGTGTGGCGAAGAGATTACAAGGGTGAAAAAGCGTGGAAGTGAAAGGGCTTGTGATTTATTTTTTAAATGTGAAACTGAAGAAAATTTAGTAAAAAGATTTAAATTTTTATAATGTATAATAAGAGAGAACAAGATGGATGAAAGAATGTCCTTTCAACCAAAACTCACTGGAAGAGAAGAAGAACTGAATTGGTTAGAGGAATTGTGGGAAAATGCAAAATGTGGAGATGGATCGACCGTTCTGATATCCGGTGAAGCAGGAATAGGTAAAACACGGTTGGTGACGGAGCTTATAGAGGGGGTTAAAAAGAACGGGGGGAAGATCATCCAAGGTTGGTGTTTAGTGGATAATTTAGAACCGTTGATGTCCTTTAAAGAGGGGTTGAGAGAAGCAAAATTGTCTTATCTTATTTCTGAAGATCCGCATCCAAAGGTCATCTCCGCTTATCTGATAAATAAAGGCGGCCTGCTGGTGGCAAAGGCGGAACGGGACGAAACAGAACTCGATTCGGACATATTCGCATCCATGCTCAGTGCGGTAGGAAATTTTGTAAAAGATTCTTTGAAAATGATGGGAGAGGAGGGAAAAAGCAGTCTGAACGCTCTGGGATACGGGGACTACGATATTTTAATCCAGACCTTCGGAGGTCTATCCTTTGCAGTAGTCATAAAAGGTACAAACAGCGAATTTTTGATTGAGGATATGAGGAGGATACTTAAGGAGGTGGAAGGGGGATTAGATTCCTGGGATGGGGATATGAGTATGACAGAGGAAGTGAAACCGAAGGTGGATTGGTTCATAAGTTCCAAAAAGTACGATGGGAAGCATCTAGTAGATGATCCCAAGATCAAGCAGGAAAACCTCTTCGATAACGTACTTATGGGTTTACGAAGGATATCGGCTAATCAGCCTATACTTTTGTTTATAGACGATCTGCAGTGGGCGGAACCTACCTCATTGAGTTTACTTCACTATCTTTCCAGGAATACAAGAGAAAATAGAATAATGATCGTCGGTACTTATCGTCCTGAGGATATTGTACAGCTCGACGATGGAAAACCTCATACATTGAAAACTACGATGCAGAACATGAGTAGAGAGAGACTGTATCAAAAGATACCTTTAAAACGTTTGCACGAAGCTACTGCTGCAGAGTTAATAAAAGGGACTTTAGCAGATCTCGAACTTGATGACGATTTTATCCACAGGATATATCGGGAGAGCGAGGGAAATCCCTTCTTTTTACTTGAAGTTATTAGGATGCTGGTCGAAGAAGGACATCTGATAAAAACAGACGTGGGATGGGAAACTGATAAAGATCTCGAGAATGTGAACATACCATCCAAGGTGTACGATATAGTCGTACGCAGAGTAGATAGGTTGATGGAAGAGCATAGAGATCTTCTTGAATGTGCTAGTGTGGTTGGAGAGGAGTTCGAGAGTGTAGTAGTAGGAGACGTTATGGGTGTCAGCAGGATCAAGCTACTAAAGAATTTAAATACCATCGAAAAAAGCCATAATCTCATACGTTCTATCAAGAGGAAATACGTGTTCGACCACGGGAAGATCAGAGGGGTTTTGTACAACGGTATAATGCATGAGTTGAGAGAAGAATATCATCAGAGGATAGCTGAGACCTATGAAAAGATATATGGCGAAAGGGACGATATCATCTACGAGTTAGCTAACCAATGGGACAAGGGAGGGAATTATGAAAAGGCCTTTCAGTGTTATGAAAAAGCCGCTGAAATGGCAAGAGAATCCTACGCCAATAAAATGGTGATAGAGTGTTATGACCGGCTCTTGGATATAATCCCATTATTAGAATCTCTAGAGGATACAGAAGAATACATGGTCAATATACTGCATAAGATGGGGAAATGCTTGAAAAGCATAGGTGAGTGGACAGAGGCTGAAAATGTTTTCCGAAGAGCACTCCGAATTGCTGAAGATTTAAAAGATGAAAGTAGGATAGGCGATATAAGTCAGCTGGAGGCAAAATACGATGAAAGCTTAGAGCTGTACAAGGAAGGATTAGATATCTATGATAGGTTGGGTCATGAAAAGGGATATTGTGAGTCTCTAGGTAGGATCGGTGGGATATACTGCAATATCAGTGAATACGATAAAGCTATGGAGTATTTGAAGGAAATGCAGATAATTGCGGAAAAACTTCAGGACGGCGATCTGATGAGTAAACTATACGGCAGCATGGGTAGTACATATTACGGCAGAGGGGAGATGCAAGAATCCTTGGAATACTATAAGAAAAAACTAGATATTGAAAAGAAAAAGGACGACCTTTTAGAAATCGGATATACCATGATCAATATGGGTACGCTTTACGTTAAACTGCGCGAATATGAAAAGGCAATGGAGATCTGTGACCAGGTCCTTGAAATTGTTGAAAATACTGGGGATAAATTGATGGAGCAGAACGTATTGGGTAAACTAGGTATAGTCTATACGGAACAGGGAGATTACACGAGGGGTTTGGAATACTATAAGAAAAAGTTATCTTTGTCGGAAAAGACGGGAGATAGGAGAAGTATCGCTTATGTGGCGAATAACATAGGAGAACTGTATAAGGAGAAAGGAGAGTACGATAAAGCTCTTGAGTACTATCAAAAAGATGTGGATATCTCTAAAGACCTTGGAGATAAGAGAGGGTATGCCATAACCGTGGGGAATATGGGTAATCTGTACAAGCTCATGTGGGACTACGATAAGGCGGAGGAACTGTATGATGAAACCATTCAGATCGCAAGAGTACAGGATACTAAGGACGTATTGAGTTTCTTTACGTCCTGTAAAGCGGATCTTTTCTTTGAAAGGGATATGGTTGAAGATGCTCAGTTGTTGAATAACGAGGCCATGGAGATCGCTGAAAGTATCAACATGCGTCAAACACTTTTCAACACCAACCTATTGCGAGCTAAGATCACGGCTAAAAATGATGAAAAAAAAGGGATAAAGATACTAAAAGGTATGTTGGAAGAAGAAGATCTTGAACCCGAGAAAGCGAAGCTGTTCTATGAGCTTTACAAGATGTCTGGCGATGAGGTTTTTAAAAAGGATGCTTTGGAGTTTTATAGGAAGGTATTTGAGAGGCAGCCCTCTAAAAAGTACAGGGAGATCATAGATGAGTTGGAAGCTCATGGATCCAACAGCGGTAAAAGTTGACAGATATCGTTTACCTCTATATCCGGCTCAGGTCCATCTGGTTTTTGGTCGTGGTGGTTGATCCAGCAGGTACGCATACCTACTTTATCGGCTCCGAATATATCTGCAAAGTAATAGTCACCTACATACAAGCACTTTTCCGGCTCAGTTCCCATCGAGTTAGCGGCTTTGAGGAAGATCCTTCTATCCGGTTTACGGTATCCCATTTCTTCTGAAAATAAGAGCACGTCGAAGTGGTGGAGTAGGTTGATAGCCTTTAACTTGGTCAACTGTACTTCGCTAGAGCCGTTTGATATGATCCCGATCTCGTGTTCCTCTTTGGCTTTCTCGACTATGTCGTCGATGCACTTGAAACCGGCATCCATGGAAGGGTAGAGATGGTAAAAGATCGATGTAAATTCTTCTGAAAAGTTTGTGTCTAGGTCCAGTGAACTGAGTATGTTTTCACTCCTTTGACGTCGTATTTTGTCTAGTGGGACTCCGTCGTTGAACTCCTTTAAAGCCCTTTCATCGGCTTCACGGAAAGCGGAGATCAGTTCTTCTTTGCTTATGTCTTTGAAAATTTCGTATTTATCGGATATTTCCGTTAGGGCCAGTTCGTGGGCTGATCTCTGGTCGAACAGAGTACCGTCTATGTCGAAAAATATCACTTCTATACTGTTCAGAGGTAGAGAACTCCACGGTTCTACTGTGTGGGAGGATGTCACGCCGCTTAGGTTTTTCATGTTCTGAAAATATTGGACTGTTGTTTTAAAGATTATGATGACATGAGATATGCCGATGATGAAAATCTTTATATCATCCGTGATTTTTAACTTGCTTTAAATGGTGTTCAAGTTCTTTATCAAAAGGATCTGGAAATTGATAGTCCTCTTCATGATAGTGTTTATCCTGAGTTCTGTATTCTTTTTTGTTTTCGAATACGAGGATCCTGCGGATAGAGATGAGGGATACAGCGGACCGGACGATTTTACCGATTCCTTCTGGTATGCCATCGTTACCCTGTCCACCGTGGGCTATGGGGATAGATATCCGGTGACCACCGAAGGGAAGATCGCTTCCTTCTTCCTGATAATTTTTACATTTGCATTTTTAGGTGCAATGATAGGTAATGTGTCCGATGCATTTAACGAAGCTAGAGAAAGAGAGGTTTTAGGTATGGACGGAACAGATTTCAAAGATCACGTAGTCATATGTGGCTGGTCGAACATAGGCAAAGTGACGCTGGAAGAGCTGATGGCCACCGAACAGAAGACGGTGGTTATCACGGATAATAAGGAAGAGATCACCAAGATACGTGATATGGATGATAAGGATTTACTGTATACCGTTTACGGCGACTATAAAAACGATATAGTGCTGGAACGGGCGAACATAAAGAAGGCGAAGACCATAGTCATAGTCACCGATGACGATTCCGAATCCCTGATCGTATCACTGAGTGTCAAGGAGATGAATCCAAAGGCCAGGAGGATAGTATCGATTAAAAACGAGGAGTTGAAGAAAACTCTTTACTCCGCAGGTGTTACTTACGTAACTTCACCATCGGAGATGGCCGGGCGTATGGCGGCCAGTGCCGCTTTCGAGCCGGAGGTGGCCCGTTTTGTCGAAGACATCACTACTTCAACTTCTGGCTACGAGGCCCAGCAGTACGTTATCTCATCCAGTTCATTCGCCAACGGCATGACGGTAGGAGCCTTTCAAGAGAAGATGAGGTCCATGAACGGTCCTTTGTTGGTGGCCCTCGGTCGGTACAAACCGGTGAAGGGTAGAGAGAAGGGGGATCCGAAAAACTGGAAACTGATAACGAATCCACATTCCGAGGTTAGGATCAAAGAAAAGGATGTTGTGGTTGTTATCGGTAATCGGAAGGAAAATGAAAAGTTATCCCGCTCTTTGGGTTCGAAACAGGGGCGATGAAGTTACGATTTAAAAGTGTTTTTTGTATGCGTAACCCAGCAGGTTCACCAATAGGGCTACGGCGATCCAGAATATCACCAATATGATGAAAGTTTCATGAAGCTCTCTTCCTCCAAGGTATGGGATGTAACTTTCACCCTGGAGGATAAGAACAAGGGCCAGTGAACCATAAGTTTTAGCTCCGAAGATGGGAAATAGGGGTTTGACGTGCACCTTCATGACGGCGAATCCAACTATCAGGTAAATTATCATGCCCGCCAGTACGGTCATCGGTAGCTCGATGGAAGCTAACAAAAGTAAGAGAGATAATATGTTGTAAAATACGGTGCTTTTGCTGACGTAGTGCTTCTCCACCACTATACCGTATGTAAGTATTACGCAGACACCGCCAACGGCGGCTTGGAAGGAGGTTAGTAACGGCATTGTGGGGGGATAGGAGCTTAAGTATATAAATTATGGTGGAAGGCTCAAAAAATTTATCAAAAGGTGTGTCTTTGTACAATACGAAAATCATATATCTGTAAAAAAATCACTCAGGAAGGTGATGATCAATAATTTATTCGCTCCCCGAACCCATCTTGATTCCTATTTACCTCGGGTGAGCCAGGG
>JAFDUB010000132.1 GCA_019594025.1 Thermoplasmata archaeon | reverse complement strand
GAGGTTATCAAACTCATAAAAAGACTGAAGAAAAGTTGAAATAGAATCATTTTTATTTACCTTCCATAAGGGTGGAGAAAATGAGAGTAAACATCATCTATGACAGTAAATATGGTAATAATAAGAAGATAGCAAAGTATGTAGGTAACTCCTTCGAGAACAACAACGTCAAGGTCTTTTTTGTCAAAGACACTGATCCAGATTATATAAGGGATGCTGACCTCTATATATTCAGCACGCCTACACAGGTGGGGAAGGCTACGAAAAAGATGAGGAAGTTCGTGAAAAACTTAAATGTTGATGGTCGAAATGTAAAATACGGTCTGATCACCACTTACAGCAAGGAAAAAACAGATTCCCTAGCGGAACTTGAGATGAAATTAAAAAGTAAAGGCTTCGAGAAAGCCACAGAGAACCTAAAATTGAAGGTTGATGGTAAGAAAGGAAACCTGGAAGATGGCTACGAAAAGAAAATCGACAAGTTCCTAGAAAGGGTGACCTAAAGGGTCAAAACACCTAACTTACGGGTATTGTTCGATAAACTAAATCGATCATGTCAAGGATTCTACCGCCGGGACGATGATCTCGGAAATTATAACATGAGGGAACAACGAAAATACAACGACGATGCAGGCTAAAACTCCCATGGTGATCAACATGATAGTTGGTACTTTTTCCCTTTCAACATCGTTTCCATCGCCGAGAAATATGTTGGAGAACAATCTAGCCATAACTACCAGTATAAAAATACTGATCGATGTTGCAAATAGACCCATTAAAGGATGGAACGAAAATGCGGATTTATATATTATAAATTTAGAATAGAATCCTGATAAAGGCGGTATCCCAGCCGTGGATAAAGCCCCGAGTATGAAGAAGAACGAGGTATATGGCATCCTGTATATCAATCCTGATAATTTATTTTTGTCTCTAATACCCGTAGTGTAGACTATCGTGATGATCGAGAGGAATAACAGTGACTTATAGATAGCATCGTTCATCATATGGAAAAGCCCTCCGTTCATCGCCAAGGAACCCAACCCGTCATAACCGCTGGTCTCAAGGGTGGTAAATCCGATTCCGATAACGAACATCATATAACCTATTTGTGAAATCGAAAGATAGGCTACTAACTTTTTAAGGTCCTCTTGGGCAAAGGCCATCATAACACTAACGATCATCGATAAAGAGCCTAGAGTAAGTAAGACTAGCCCTGTAGCTAAAGGGGAAATGCTCCCAACAAAACCGGTGAACAATAGCCTTATAAGAGCAAATAAAAACCCGATACTAGTGATAGCCATGAAAGGTCCAACGGGACCGGGTGAATCTCCATATACTCCAGGCACCCAAAGATGAAAAGGAACACTGCTGGATTTTGTAGCAAAAACCGTAATTATTAGACCTACTGCGATTTTATCGTTCACACTACCCGTGATACTTTCTGAAAGTAGTGTAATATTCAAAACGCCGTATTGACCGTACAATAATCCAATTGAGAACAAGAAAAATAAACCACCGACTACGCTTAAAAGTAGATATTTTAAAGACGCCTCGATGCTTTTTCGATTGTAATTGTAAAAAGCTATCAGTCCACAAGAGGCTAAGGTAGTCACTTCGAACCATACGAACATATTGAAAATGTCTCCTGTTAGGACCATGCCATTGATTCCAACCCAGGTTAAAAGAAAAAGGATGTAATACTTTCTTAGATCGGCTTCCTTTCCCATATGTCCAAAAGAATAAAAACCTAAAATAAAGATGATTATCGAGATAGAGATGGTAGAAAGTACAGCGAATTCGTCAGCAACGAAGACGATCCTAAACAAAGATGAATGATTTAGATGAAATGGATCTTCAGATCCGAATACGTATACCCAACTTTCGGTCATCAATACCTCGTATGCCATAACACCTACGAAGACCAATGTCAGTGTCAAAGCTGAAATGAATAAGAATTTAACTGGTTTTTTGAAGAATCTTCCAAGTAAAGCGATCAAAAATGAAGAGAAAAGAGGTATCATCAATATCATAACAGGACTGGATTTGACGAGTATGTCCCAAGTCAATCTTTTCGCCCCCATAGTTCTTGAATATCGATAGAACCGTAATGCTTTTTGATCAATATAGTATAAGAGAGCATAAGAGCGGTGGTTGCCAAACCGATAACTATGCTTGTAAGAGTTAGTGCATGAGAAGTCGGAAGAACCATCTCCGCAGTCGGTGCACTAGTCCATATCGGAGCTACGTGTCCTTCTCTATATGCCAGTGAGACCAAAAAAAGGTTTACACCGTTCTGCATGATAATTATACCCATCACCATCTTAATAAGATTCTTTTTAAAAATAATAATATACACACCTATCATCAAAAGGGTTACAGCGATTAGAAAGGGGAACGCTGTGATGATAGAAACCAAGTTCATTTTCCCCCCCAATCACGATCACTTTCAAATTTCTGAAGTACGATCAATAAAGAATATACTGCTGAGAAAAGTATCGTTGCCTCCCCGAGTGTATCAAGCCCTCTATAATCGAATAGCACAGCGGAAACAACGTTATTTACCTGACTGTGATCCTGGCTGTCTTCAAGGAAGAAATCGTCCATCTCGGTATATTCTGGATGGGCGAAACTTCTCATTTCTAGGGCACTAAAAATAAGGATTATAAAGAGAGCGAAGAAAACGATTAAACTTATTATTTTTTTCATCTTAACACCTCACTTTCTTACATACGTATGTTGCTCCAATTTTATATTATTTCTCTCACTTTGTCTTCCTTCGAATAGTTTGTTGTATCGATATCCAGATCGGTGAAATTCTAATAGCACCGATATAACAACGTGATAATTCAATCAAATTTGAGATATATTATTTATAAGTTCGGTTTTACAACGATTGATAAACAGAGGGCCCTTCGGTTCATATAAAAAGTAAAACTAACACGATCAAAACAAAACCTATGGCCAACCATAAGAAATAATTTGTAAAATCGGGTGTGTGATATCTTTGAAGAGTGTTATCTAGTTTCTCAATCCATATGATCATTTTTTTGTGAAAGAATCGGTCGAATATTTCGTCCTCCAATTTGTGAGAGGCAAGAACAAGATAATACCTTAGTCCACCTGAAAAGATGGTATAAGCTCCTAAGTACGCCGTTAAGAACATCAATCCCTCGACGGTTAGTACCGATAACCTCGGAGGTATTGCGGGTCCCAAGATAATACCTGGTACAAAAAAGAGGAATATCCCAATCAGTGCGATAACTGCCATTGGTATCGTAGAGCTGGACCAGCCAATTTTCACCGTTTCCATTTCACCTTTGAACATACCTAAAAACATCCTTTTCATGGTTATGAAAACATAGGCTGCAGTAATACCACCTGCGAAAACAACCGCCAGTGAAACTAAGATGAAAGTGAT
>JAFDUB010000129.1 GCA_019594025.1 Thermoplasmata archaeon | reverse complement strand
TGTATCGTATCAACGGAAGATCTTTGACTATCTGTCCGTCTTCTATTCTTCTTGCATGCGTTTTATTAATCGTGATATTTCCTTTTCCACAACTCATTTTTATACACAATATCTGCATAGTACCCAATACCGAGTATCACAAGCATCTTTAACTATCTTTCCCGAAAGTAATAAAAAGTGTCCCCGATGACTGGGAAAAACCAAAATAGGTAAAGAGGGAATTCTATGTTGTGTTCAGAGATGCACGGTCTATACTGGATGATAAACGTACTTTCTTCAAAGAACGGGAAGTGCACGTAGTATCATTTAGATGGAATGAATTTTCACCCGAGGTCAAGGTTTATCAAAATGAAAGGTTAGTTGAACTCGATCTGGGCTACATAGATTATAACGTGTCACAGGGTAAATGGTGTGTTGGAAGTTTTGAAGAGGGGTACACACCGTGTCCCGATGATAAACGAGTTTCTCGATTCAACCAGTGCGATAAATGTGTTTCTTCTTTCATACCTAAGTTAAAATGCATCTTCGAACCGGGGCCGTGTGAGGACTGCGTTGGAGGGTTCTGCGATGAGGAACACGTTGTTTACCTGGCTTTTCACGGCGTGTATCCCAAAGTGGGTATGACTATGAAAAAACGTTTAAAACGTAGGATGATCGAGCAGGGGGCGGACGCCTACGCAATTTTGGGTACCTTTGAGGGGAGGGTTAAAGCGCGTAAGAGCGAATTATACCTTAGTGAAGAACTCGGTATACCGCAGAGGATAGGCTCTAAGAAAGTATTGAAGTATATGAGTAGAAAACTGGATAAGCATATCATCGAAAGAAAATACAGAGGTGTGAGAAACCAGGTACCCATAGGTAAGCTGCACTTTATCAACGATTATCCCATACCTCGCCCACTTAGAGCCGAGCCAAAGCTTAGGGCTGCCGCAGGTATACATAGAGGAAAGCAGGTAGGGTTGAAAGGTAGGTTCTTGATCTACGAAAATGCGGGGTTACAGGCGCTGGACCTGTCCGACCTACAGGGTAGGAAGGTAAGGATCAACGAGAGCTATTATGTGGAAGTTTAAAGCTCTTTTAACACTCCATCGGCGGCCAAGAGGCCGGTAGCCGCCGCGTTGACTATGTCGTGAGAAAGGCCTGCTCCATCTCCCGCCGCATGTAAGTTTTTGATGGAAGTTTGTAGTGCGGAGTCGACCTTCAGCCTTTTTGCGTAAAACTTTATTTCAGGAGCATAGAGTAATGTGTTGTTTGAATTTACTCCCGGTATGATCTTATCCAGCTTCTCCAACCCTTCGATAATATCAACCACGGTTCGATGGGGTAGTGCCATGGAGATATCACCGGGTGTAACGTCCTTGAGGGTTCCCTGCACCGGGTTTCTGTCCAATCTGTCATGTGTGGAGCGGCGGCCAGAACGCAGGTCTCCCATGCGCTGAACTATGGGGCTACCGCCTCCGATGGTGGTGGCGAGCTGAGCAATTGCTAAACCGTAGCGAGTGGTATCCTCTAACGGTTCTGTTAGATGTGTTCTTACCAAGAATGCAAAATTGGTGTTCTCGGTTTCTATATCCTTTCGAGAATAGCCGTTGACTCCTATGAAACCGTTGTATGATTCCTTAACCACGAATCCCTTATGGTTGGTACAGAATGTGCGTATAAAGTCGTCGTAGCTGCGTGTGTAAAGATGGAATTTAGGGTCTCGGTTAACGTCGATAACCGGGTCCATTATTATACTGGGCACTTCCACACGTACCCCTATATCTATGGGTGCGAACTCGGCTTTAAGATCGTTCCTTGCGATCATCACCTGCATCCAATCGGTACCCACCCTGCCGGAAGCGATGATGGTTTTTGATGCTTCAACCGTCCGGTTTCCAGATAGTTTCACACCTACACACTCCCCTTCTTTAACTAGTATGTCTTGAACCTCTGTTTCCACTAAAAATTCCACACCCCTGGATTCCAAAGTATCCTTCATGGCTTTTATAAGGGCGGGCGCATGGTCCGAACCGATATGAGCTTGAATTATAGGATAAAATCTAGCGCCCACCGAGGCAGCCCTTCTCTTTAACAGCTCTTCCTTTTCACTGTCTCCGGTTTTTGGAGAAGGCATACCGTGCTCAGAAAGTATATCCGAAACTTGATCGACCAAGGACCAAGCGTCCTCGTCGTTACCGGTATAATCGATCAGATTTCCACCGATATCAGGCCGGAGGTTAACGGTACCGTCTGAAAAAGCTCCCGCACCACCGACACCACTCATTATATCAGACTCCTCACGATCAACGATATCTTTACCCTTCTCTACCACCAGCACGTTCATATCATTGGCACTTAAGCGGTGAGCTGCGAACAAACCTGCTGGCCCGGAACCGACTATGACTACATCGTAACTCATATGATCAACACAGCAAGGTAAGAATAGGCGTCTCTGCTTATTTATTAGTTTGGTCGATTTTAAAAGAATCTTATATTCGATAAAGAACGGACGAAAAAGCTGCTTAACCTACATGTACTAGTCAAAAACACAAAAGTTCAGGGTTGTTTCCTTTTAATAGAAAATGTAGCCCCGATATTAAATATAGTAGCGAGAATCTGCCGCGGTATCTCGAAAGTGAGTATTATGTGCCCGCCGGGTACGATGTTTATCATCCAGCGTTTTATACCGAATAGAATCTCCTTACCGCTTCTTCTTCCAGATTACCAACGCAGCTACCAATACGGCGATCACGATGAAAGCGAAACTAATGAATAGACTATCATCGTAACCGTTGTCAGCAGACATATATGCCACAAAAAGGTCTTCTTGATTGTTGTTATATGTGTTGTTTTCAATCTCAAATTCATAGTTCATGGTGTTAAATTCTAAAAGAATTCCCCATTTGAAATTAGATATATTATTGTTTTTTATTGTGTGGTAATCCGAAATTAGGGTAGATATCCCTTCCCTTCCTAAATCGGTACCCTTGTAGTAAATAGTATTGTTGGTGATGATATTATGTTCGGAATGCCAAATCTCAATACCATAACCTGTAGTTACAATGGTATTATTATGGATGGTATTCTTGTCGCTGTACCGCAGTTTTAACCCCCAGTGATTAAATATTATGTGGTTGTTCTCAAATTGCCCATTTCGTACATTCTTAAGATATAAACCGGAGTTCTGTTCTCGTGTCCCGTTTTTACCAGTAACATTATGCACGTAGCACCTCCGCACCACAAAGTGCACGGTAGTATTCCCCACATAAATACCACAACCGTGCCCGGTACCCTCTATCTCATAGCCCTCGATTATATATGGATTATCTTCATTACCATCACCCGGCCAGCCCTCGGCTGCCGCCTGCGCTGCGAAGTCGGAGTTGCCATTTATACGGATCGGGTCTCGAACAATATAATTGTCAGTTTCATCACCATTCTCATCTCCACGAGTGTTCACAGGGATTACCAAGCTGATTACTAACACAAGTAATACTGACATC
>JAFDUB010000105.1 GCA_019594025.1 Thermoplasmata archaeon | reverse complement strand
TGTTTTGTAAATCTCATCTTGGTTATCTTGATCGTACGTCTGAACTCACCGTTGAAATTCTCATAGCCCAAGTTCAAAACAGAATCGGTAACAAAACCTTCCATGCCAGAACCCGGGTTATCGCTCTCACTTATCAGCACGGTTACAACATCCTTATCTTTAAGGGACCTGCAGAATTCGAACAGGTTCTTTCGTAATTTTTCAGGTGACGAGTAGTAAAGAGAAACGGCGCTGATGGAATCAATAACCAATCTCTTTATATTCTCCGTCCTAAGGAAGTTGTTTAAAAATTCCTGCAAATCCTTAAAGCTGATCAGCATATCCTCGCCTTCACCACGTCTTATCTCCCCGTAATCTATAATGTATGCCCGTCCAGATTCGTAAATGCTCCAATCCAACTCGAAGGACTTCACAGCTCGAAGCATGTTTTCCCGCCCTTCTTCAATGGATAAAAAAAGACCCCTTTCACCTTGCTTGACACCCTTTTCAATGAACTGTAAACCAAACAGACTCTTTGCGCTTCCAGTAGGTCCTCGTATAAGGTTAACGGTCTTTTCGGGAAAACCACCCTGACTCATCTCGTCGATCCCTTTTATCCCTGTGGGTATTCTTTCCATCTTTATTTCACCTCCAGTGTATCGGTGTACTTCTTTGGAAGTTCGTCTAAAAGATTAAGCTTTTTAACGTCTGAATTAAACTCCTGTACATGTTCACCACAAGCCCGATTTATCAGTTTCGTGGTGGGATCCAAACCGATCCTTTTTTCATTGTGCTCCATCAACTCCCTTAGAGCGCTAATAAGATCTCCTCTCGTACTCTTATCGTATTCACTGAAAGGAGGTATTTTCTTCATGTTCCCCGGTGTAGTTCCAAAAAAATCTCGGGTACGCTCTAAGAGTGAGTTGAACAATTTTCTATAAAATTCTATGGAAGCCTCCAAGTCACTCACCTCCCGGGGCCATTTGGAGATATCCATCGATAATTCAATTTTAGGGTCTTTTAATCTATATTCTACTACCTTCCTGGTTCTCCCCTTTCCAACCCTGCTATCTACCAGCCCTATCTCATGCAGTTCCTCCAGATACTTGGAGGCGGTAGCGATATGTAGGCCGCAGTGTTTGGCTACAGTACTTGATTTCGCCCACCCGTTAGAATGTAGGTACTTCATTACGTCTAGTGTATGTTCCTTTCCCAAAACATATGCCTTCCTTTTGAACTCCTTCTCTGACATTTTTCCTCCTGCTTCAAACTTCAGGTCGGTTAAAGTTTTAAATTCTAGCTTTACTTCACCTATACACTAAGTGCTATTTATAGTTTTTTCAGCGATTACCACCAATTTGTACCAATATCTTTAAGTATTCAGACAATACCTTTCTACCGGTGATAACATGGAATTCGAGCTTTTAGAAAGAACGGAAAACAGTTTAAGGATAAAAATCTTCGACGCTGATGCCAGTGTTATGTACCCTGTGGTAGAAAATCTTCTTTCTGATGATAAAGTATTAGAGGTTAATTACTCCGTAGAGCATCAGGAACTCGATGACCCGGTTCTTTTCATCATGTGCAAGGAGAAATACGATCCTCGTGAAATACTAGTCGATAACGCTGAAAAAATAAAAGAACAATTTTCTAACGTTTATGATGATCTTTTCGGAGACGAGGAGTAACTCGGTGAAAAACAAATGGAAAACAAGGTAGGAATAGAACTCTTCATAGTTCCGTGCCCCGGAATTGGTGGAAAATTAAAAAAATACCCTGAAGATTTCTGCGTTCGGGAAGAACTAGGTACTGATAAATGGGAGGGCGATGGGGATTATGTTCTTGCCAGCGTCTGGTCACGCAATTGGGAAACCAATCGATTGGTGCGTAGGTTATCCCGGGAGCTGCGGATCAGCAGGCGGCGAATAAGATTCGCGGGAACGAAGGATAAAAGAGCGGTTACCTCTCAATGGATGACTTTTAAAGTGGAGCCTGAAAAACTGGCTAAGCTTAACATCAAGGACGTGGAGATCAGCGAGATAAAATTATCCAACCGTTCGCTGTTCATCGGAGCGCACCAGGGTAACTGGTTTGATATAGTCGTACGTGACCTTGATGTGGATGCTGAAAAAGTAAAGCTTTATTCCCAGGAAATAGGGTCCTACATAGAGAATTTAGGCGGGTTTCCCAATTGGTTCGGTGTTCAAAGATTCGGCACTGTGCGGCCAATCACTTACCTTACCGGTAAAGCTATCGTAGATGGTGATTTTGAGAGAGCAGTAAAAATCTATATCGCCAATCCTATTAAAGGCGAGGGGAAGGAATGTTATGAGGCTAGGAAAAATCTGGAGGATGGGTGGGATTACAAGAAGGCTTTACAGGATTATCCACACCTTCTTACCTTTGAACGAGCGATCATACAAGAATTGGTGAAGGACCCGGACGACTATGTTTCCGCTCTAAAAGTGCTTCCAGATAATTTACTAAAAATGTTCGTTCACGCCTATCAGTCGTATCTTTTTAACAGGTTCCTCAGCGAGAGGTTGAAGAAAGGACTACCTCTCAACGATGTGGTTGTAGGGGACGTAGTCCTTCCCACGGATAGAGACGGATATACCGTGCTCGCTAATTCGGTCGAGATAAAGGAAAGAAATCTTAGCAGAGCCTCTAAGATGGTTAAAGAGGGCAAAGCCTACGTCAGTGCCCCTTTGTTCGGCATGGAATCCGAACTCTCCAGAGGTGAACAGGGTGAAATCGAGCGAAAAATACTCGAAGAAGAGGGGTTGGAGAATAGGGACTTCGTCGTCCCGGAAATACGTAAACTCTCTTCCAGAGGCATACGGCGTTCGATCTTTTCACCTGTAAAAGATTTAGAGTGGGAGGTGAACCCCAAGGGTTTACGCTTGTCTTTCTTCCTTCATAAAGGAAGCTACGCAACCTGTTTACTGCGGGAGTTCATGAAACTTCCGGGGGAACTGGTGAATCGTTACAGTTAGAACATATCTTTTATTTTGAGTAGATCCATGAACGGAGCGTCTACTCTAACCTTTTTTCTAGCGTAGGCCTCCATGGCTTTCATATCGCCGGATATCAGGGCTTTTAAGGTGGTGCTGTCCGTTGTTATGATTATATCCGCACTTTTTGTTTTCCCTTCTTTTATCTTGCTGACTTCACCATCGGAGAGAGTAAAAAAGTAATGACCATCGTCCTCGAAATGTAAGGCAATCTGTCTCTCGAAATCCTGCAGCCGTTCCTTTAATTTGTCACTCTCTTTCACCTTTTCTTTGAAGCTTTCAAGGAGGTCTTCTAGCATCTTATTTACTTCGTCTTTGTCGGCCATTTTAAACAACTCTTTTCCTTGGAACACAGACGATACTTATAAGTTTTTTCAGAACTCCTCAAGCTTTCTGTTCTTCAAACTATTAAGTATGTTCTTAGCGGTTTTCCATGATTTTCTTGTGTATTTTGGAAGCGTCCCGCGCTCTTCAGTCCACTTATTGAGAAATGCGATAGTCTTTTTATCCGAGGGATATCCGCTTCCTAAATCACAGTTTAATTCCTGAGCAATTCTCTTTACCTCTTTATCCCTTTCTACCTTAGCTAATATAGATGCCGCCGATACTACCGGAAAAATATCGTCGGCGCCATGTTTCGATACAAGATCGATCGGCTTAGTCAGGTGAGATTTGACGTTTCTAGCAAAATTTTCTTCATCAACATCCGCCGCATCGACAAATACCTTAGTTCGTTCCGGACAAAGCTCTTCTATCACCGAAGCGAAGAGTGACGCCTCGATGTAGTTCAAAGAGTTCGTCGACCTTAAATCATCAATATCTTCGGCCGAGACTTTAACACAAAAATGTTCTGCCGAATCAACGATATAATCGTAAAGTTCAAATCGTCTCGATGGAGATAATCTTTTGGAATCCCTTATCCCTCTACCCTCCAAAACCCTCTGGTCGTCCAGTAAAACACCTGCAACAACCAAAGGTCCGATCACAGGGCCCCGCCCCGCCTCGTCGATTCCACATATCATGATGATCCTAACCTTATCCAACCATTAAACTATTTCGATGAATTAATTGAGTTAACCGGTGGATCCATGATGAATACTGAAATATCGAAGAAGCAAAGGAAAATATATGACGCTCTGAACATAACTCTTTTATTTACTGCTCGCCTTCGCGTAGGATATATTGGATCCCGGTTTTAAATGTTAGTAAAAATTTATCCTGTAAAAAATATCTTAGGCAACCAATGGAGAATATATGTTTCTTGCTTTCAAAAACCTTTGAGGATAAACCTGGGTTCCGCTTCTATTATGTCCTCTCTGGCATTATTTTCACTGAAGCAGAAGTCAGCTATCTCGATTACTTTACCAGGGTCCATAGGAAACAAATAACTCTCTTCTCTCTCCACATGGAACATGACCTCTCCCCCATCTTCTTCTGACCTCTCGAATTGAAAACCAAATGCTCTAGTAATGGGTAGAGGACTCGCGTAGGTATATGTGACTATTATCCTTGGTCCGAAAAGCCCTGGATGCAGTCTATAGACCGTGAGCAGTCCTGGTATCGATGTTAACTCCTCAAAATCAACTTTTTCCTGCAATTCCTCTGGTATCCATATGCTTGGGTCCCCTTCCAAACCTTCTAGGATCGGATCTAGTTCGTAAGATGGTCCCAGTTGATGTTCTACTGGATTCACACCATCGATGATTTTTCCACGTTTGATTTGATAGTCCATCATCACTGTAGCTGTGAATCCCCATGTTGAAAAAGACATAAGTAAAATCGCTACGAAAATAGCTATTGTTTTGTGATATTTGATCATTAACTTTTTGTATTCTTTTTTTAATTTGTCTTTGTGGCTACTAAATGAATTTAGGTTTTCCTTATCATCATACAGTTTCCAGGAGATGAAGATGATAGCACCCGGTATCACCACATAGTGAACAAGGTATAGTAATGGGTAAGGTGATGAGTGCATTTATATCGATTTGATATGTTATTTTCGGCTTAATAAGCTTTTTCTAACAATTTAATATTTTGAGTAGTGGTTGTTGAAGGAAAAATATGCTAATGTCTGGGGACTCGGAGTAGATCAGCTTTCTTGAAAGAACATATAGTAGAAGTCCTAATCCGTACGCTCGACATCGACCTCCTTCCCCACCCGACGCCCGTCCAGGGAGTAGCTGTAGGACGCCCATGGTATGCCTGCTTCCCCATCAGGGTGTACGATCAGTCGATAGTTCATCTTCTCGCCTCAGAAGAAAAATCCATGGACGAATAACCGCAGTGTTCGCAGAATGCGGAGTTATCCTCCTCCACAACCACCGCCTCTTGGCTGC
>JAFDUB010000020.1 GCA_019594025.1 Thermoplasmata archaeon | reverse complement strand
ACCCAGGGCATGAATCACATCTTCCAGGAGGCCGTTGATGATATGGGGGATATAGAATTCTTGATACATACGGGAGACTTAACACCGCACTCTCAACAGGATGAATACGAGACTGTTATGGAAATCATCGACAATGCAGGGTTTCCCGTCTACACAACAATAGGAAATCACGATAACCGGTTCGACGGTACCGAGATATACGAAACAGTCCTTGCACCTACAGAGTATTCGTTCGTTTACTCGGACTACAACTTCATATTTCTGGATACATCAGAGCTTTCGTTGACTGAAGACCAGATAGACTGGATCGACACACAGGTGTTAGAGGACAAGCAGAACGTGATCGTCACCCACGCCCCGTACTACGACCCCTTCGGAGGAGGTCATACATTGGATGAAGGATCCAACGAGATGCTGGAGCGGTACATCTCCCAGGGTAACATAGATGTGTTCATGTCTGGCCATATACACGCTTATCATGAGGACGTTTCACACGATACCCATCGTTTGATAACCGGTGGAGGTGGAGGATCGCTGGTGGACGGAGTACATCATTACACACATGTGACCGCTGACGGCACCGGACTCACATTTGAAAAGGTACCAATAGATACACCTGAACAGAACATATTCGAGATCATCGTGGGGAGAGGAGATGAGAAGGTACACATCACCTACGAGAGACTGCTGCAGTTGATGGAACAGGAAGGCGTTTCAGGTATATCGTCCTTCGAAAATCAGTTCGGTAATCAGAGGGGAGAGGCCTATTACAGGGGAGTCAAGATCAGCACCGTACTCGAGAAGGTAGGCGGGATGGATGAAAACGATACACTGATCGTTAGTTCCATAGACGGTCACAGCCAAAACTTCGGGTATCTGAACGTATATCCAGACGATTATTTCCTATCGGAGCAGGGAGAGTTCATACTGGCCCTTACTTACAACAACCAGACCATAGATGGATGGAGCGACGGGCCAAGACTGGTTTTCATGCCCGACGACGGGTACTACGACAATGAGAACTGTGAGAATACGTCCTATGATGGACAGGGCTGGAACCTGTATGAATCCGCCGGCGCTAGATGGGTTAAGTATGTGAAGACCTTAACGGTGGTGGAAGGTGAACGGTAAATATCATTTTTCAACCAAGGACATGGTTACCATCGCTCTGCTCTCCGCTCTAGGAGGAGGGTTATCCACTTACATAGGTTACCTTGGAAACCTGATCAACAGGATCGTCGGGGTCCCCTTCGGTGCCGGGCAGTTCATGGCGGGACTACATGTGATCTGGATAGTTCTCGCAGTGGGTATTACGAAAAAGAAGGGTGTAGGAACGACAACCGGTCTTCTGAAAGGGATGGTGGAGTTATTTTTAGGAGGTACCCACGGCGTGGTCATAGTGGTGGTATCCCTTATCCAGGGATTACTGATTGATGCAGTTCTCTTCAACGATAAAACCAAAGAAAAACGCAATATTGTTCCTTACTCGATAGCGGGTGGGGTTTCTGCGGCATCCAACGTTTTCGTCTTTCAGGCATTTTTTTTCTCGGGAGTCCCCCTAATCCTCATAATGATGCTGGGGATGCTCGCCTTCGGTTCCGGCATATTATTCGGCGGATACATCTCCCTTCAAATGATGGAGTCTCTTGAACAGGGAGGTCTGATGCACAGGACAGTGGATAAGGAAGATAAACAACCGGTACACGTCAAATACGCCAGCATCATCGTTACCGTGATCTTCCTGGTAGCCTTTACCGTCGGCGGTGTTTACTACTTCAACAACGTTTACGTTTCTCCCGGTGCAGAGGAGATACTTGTAACAGGCGATGTAAACAATGAATACGTTTTTGTTTACAATGATTTCCCGGAACATGAAACCGTGGTTTCGGCGGAACTCGTAGGTTCTGTGACACATGTTCCCGAGAAGAACTACACCGGCATACCGTTGAACCTGATAATCAAGCATGCAGAGCCTAGAAACGAAAGTATCAGTATAGAGGTGGTAGCCACAGACGGTTACTCAGCGGTTTTCGATCTTAACAGTATAATGTACGATGGCAATGTAATAATATCCTACGAAGACGATCGATATATGATCGTTGCCGATGGATACGACGGAGCATATTGGGTGAAGGATATACATGAGATCCGTATCGAATGATAAAGGGCCACTGCTGGATGTCAAGAAGTTGTCCGTAAGGTATCCAAGTAGAGACGAGCATTCCGTAAAAAATATCTCCTTTTCGGTAAAGAAGGGTGAATTTATCTGGCTTGCAGGTGACAGTGCGTCGGGAAAATCGACGTTGATGAACTGTCTATGCGGATTCATACCTCAGATAATACCTGCAGAAGTAGGAGGTACCATCCGGTTGAATGGAAAGAAAGACTTAAACACCATTCAACTTGCAAGGCAGATAAGCATGGTACATCAGGATCCAGAGTCTCAGTTTTGTACTGAATACGTGGAGGATGAGATCGCCTTTGGGTTGGAGAACAGATGCATCTCCAGAAGAAAGATAAATAAAAGGATTGAAACCACTTTGAAAGATTTAAACTGTAGTGAACTGAGGTATAGAAAACTATCTACCCTTTCCGGTGGTGAGAAACAGAAGATAGCCATCGCGTCCATGCTGGTTTTGAATCCACGTATATTGATACTCGACGAGCCTACATCTAACCTGGACCCCGGATCCATGGAAGAGGTACTGAGTGCTGTGGAGGAAGTACGTAGGAAGAGTCAATACCTCACGTTGATACTTGCCGAACATAGGATCGGTGGATTGGTGGATCATGTAGACAGGATGATAAGATTGGAGAACGGTATCCTAAAAGAGGATGTTCACGATTTTCAAGGGTTAACTAAGGAAGAATGTGTAAAGTTTACAGATTATTCCTATCCGGAATATAACAGGGAAACAACTGGTAACAGTCCTTCAATATTGAAAGTAAAGAACCTCAGTTATACCGTAGATGGGAATAAGATACTTGATAATATTAATTTGGACGTCAAAAAGGGAGAAATTATCGCGCTTATGGGGAGAAACGGCTCTGGAAAGACCACGTTGATCAAACATATATCCGGTCTTTTGAATGTGCAGAAGGGCAGCATAAGGTTATTCCAAGAAAACATGAACCGTTCTAACAAAGTTTCACCGTGGAAACTCGGTAAAAGGATAGGATACGTGTTTCAGAATCCCAATCACCAGATATTTGAAAACACCGTAAAAAAGGAGATGATGTTCGGACCGAAAAACTTCTCGAAAGGGATGAACAACGCCGAAAAACGGCTGAAGGATATAACTAAAGAAGAGGGAGTAGAGGAGTCAACACATCCTCATAACCTGAGCTTCGGTCAAAAAAGACGGTTGAATATATACTCGTCTTCACTGCACGGACCCAAGTTGATAATGATCGACGAGCCCTTTTCAGGTCAGGATCACAAGAACGCCCTTTTGATGGCTGATATCATGAACTCATTCTGGAAAAGTGGGAAGACACTTTTAATCGTGACCCATGATGCTGATTTTGCTAGTAAATTCTGCACTAGAACGGTGGTGATGAAAGAGGGCAAGATCGTCTATGACGGCGAACCCGACAAAGTAGATCATATAGGAGGGATCGATCATCCAAAACCGAGTTAATCCGGTAGCCAAACTATTGGCCCTTGTTCTAGGAGCGTCCATGGTCTTTTTGGTTGGTTCAGTGTGGATTCTGCTGTGTTTCGTGTTACTATTGGTGTTTTTAAAGCTTATATACAAAGTTAAAGGGCGCTTCGGTAAGAGTATATTGGCACTTGTGGTCGCCATATTCGTTGCACAGATCATCTTCGTACCCGAGGGTGAACCTTTGTTCGATCTATGGCTCTTCGATGTTACATGGGGAAGTGTGGTCAACGGTTTTCTCATCTCCGGCAGGTTCTTCTCCCTCATCACCATGTCATGGATATTCGTGGGTACTACGGAACCTAGAGACCTGGCCTCAGGACTGGCCAATGTTGGTGTACTGTACCGCTATAGTTTTCTACTCGTACTGGCCATGAGGTTCGCACCTATATTCCAATTCGAGTTATCCAACGTGCAGCAGGCACAGAAGATAAGGGGATTGAGGATAGATAAAAACATAAAGGGGCTGATAAGCTCGGTAAGGTACACCACCATGCCTCTTTTGTTTTCAGCCATGTCTAAGGTGAATACGTTAGCTTCATCCATGGAAGGTAGGGGCTTCGGGATGTACAGGAAAAAAACATTTTTGCACCCGATCAAATTTACCTTTTGGGATCTTACACTTGTGATCAGCTTAATGATATTCAGTTTCCAGATATATTACCTAAACCTTCTTCTTTGATCTTTTCAGCCCATTCCCTAACGATCTCACCGTCTGAACCGTACTTTGAGTAGTGGTTCAACGATTCTACAATTGGATCAGTCATATCCAACCTTGGTTGAGATGATCTTGAAAAGTATTCGTTCAAAAAGAATTCAACTAAAGCAAATTTGTTTTCTGTAAAGGCCGGTTTCATCCTTAGCACGGATGCACACAGGTCACCAACATCTCTCAGTATATCCTCTTCACCACCCTCTTCAAAATCGATGCCGTAAACACCATCATCAGCTATGATGAAGTTAGAAAGTATGGAATCCCCCCTCCGTTCTCCGATAATTTTATGGAATCGAGAAAGCCAGTCCGCTATATCTGAGAGTATATCTTTTTTATCCCCATCCAAATCGAAGAGTTCTTTAGCGCTTTTACCGGGAATGTACTGGAGTAATAATATGTTGCTTTCAGAGTCCAAGATCTCAGGGGCGGATACACCTTCTCTACAGCATTTTTTTAGAAGTCCACGCTCGATTTCCATCCAATCGATAAAATCTGCACTGTACTTTTTGACTACGTAATACTTCTCTTCGTACTTGATCTTAAGAACGGTGTTTTTTTTGCTTTTGAAAGTTTTTTCAACTTTCCAATTTCCAGGGATCCGCTGCATTTAACGTTGAATCGAGTGGAGAGTTAATAGTTTTACTACTTATAGGTAAAAATTATTTACTTTTTTTCCACACCTCTATTTGAAAACAACTCATTCTTTTTCATCACCGCCCATGCGAAGAGTAAATATCCAAAGGATAAAACCATCTCCGCCGCTTCCTGACCAGCTTTGTTGTCCGTCAAAGGTATCTTGTAGCGGTGTACCTGAAACATCACTGGGATCAGTATCAGTATGACGATCACGAGATATTTCCCCCATCTAGGCGGCAGCTTTTCTACGTACCTTTTTGCAGCGGGTAGTTGAAAGAACACGAAAAGTCCAACGGTTAGGGCGACCAAAAGGAACAATTTAGGATATACCCATCTGTGACCTACATAGTAGGTTAGCGGAAGCAGGAAAAAGAAATGCAGGTCAGGAGACATAACCGGAAACTCAAACTTTTTCACCAAACGACGTACTGGTTCAAAGGTTTCGTTAAGCAGTGGGATGAACACTCCTAACAACAAACTTCCTCCCCATAAAAGTACGTGGAAGAGGTCGGTGTGCAGATTGTGTATGTTTAACTCGTCCTGCTCGTTAATTTCTTCGATGGTTTCCGGGGTCTCAACACCCAATATGCGCTGCCCCCAGCTTATCTCCTCCATAGCGACGAAGAAAAACAAAGCGGCAAAGGCGAGGACAAACAGTTTATACCGTTTGGTGAGAGGAATCTTGAGGAAGGTGTAAAGCATCATCCCCCCTGCACCGATGTAAAATATAACTGTTAGATATTCGTAGGTCCAGTCTTCGGCAAAGAACAGTTGGTTCAACCATGGATACTGTTTGATACCCCAGGCTACCAGTATGATCTGCAGTATTGTTAATGCGCCTACGAACATCAGGCATCTTTTGTAAAGTGTTGTACCTTTATACACTCCGAAGGAGCGGTAACCCATGTTTCCCGATTGAACAGGTACGTATAAAATATTTTGTTTCACTTGATCATTCGAATAGTTCGAGATATTCTCCGTACCCTTCCTCTTCCAGCCTCTCTTTAGGGATGAATCGAAGGGCCGCCGAGTTCATACAGTACCTCTTTCCGGTCGGTGCGGGTCCGTCGTTGAAAAGATGCCCTAGATGGGAATCGGCGTGCCTGCTCTTCACTTCAGTTCTCCTGTCGATCAGCCCTTTCTTGGTAACTAAATTATCCGGTTCCAAGGGTCTGGTGAAACTGGGCCATCCAGACCCCGATTTGTACTTATCTTTTGAGCTGAACAGTACCTCGCCTGAAACCACGTCCACGTAGATCCCTTCCGCATCGTTATCCCAGTACTCGTTTCTGAAGGCGGGTTCGGTACCTTCCAGCTGGGTCACCTCGTACTGTTTAGGTGTTAATTTTTTCTTCAGCTCCTCGTCGGATGGCTTCTCGTAGTCTATAAGTCTCACCGTTTGAAATACCGTGTAAAAATGATTTAAACGTTTCCTTCGACACATAAATAGCCAATAAGATTTTATCTTCCCACGGGGATAAACCTGCATGACCAGATGTGCTTTGTGTGATAGAATAGATACTTCCAGCGAGTACAGGTGCACCTGTGGAGGTCCTTTGCAGTTGGATCATTTTAAAGGATCCATAAAGGAGGGTGGTAACGTCTGGTCTGCTTACAGAGACTTTTTTCCCTACAACTTATCGAAAGAGGACTCCTTGGGAGAGGGGAACACTCCCCTTATCCGTGCTAAAAGACTGTCGACCAAATTCGGTATAAACCTATATCTGAAAAACGAAACGGTCAATCCCACCTGGAGTTTCAAAGATCGCGGTACGATTTTCGGTATAAAACGGGCTCTCGAGCTTGGTTACAAAAGGATCGGAACGGTATCCACCGGTAATATGGCTGCCAGTGTCGCCTGCTACGGAGCATACCACGGATCACGAATCCTTGTGCTCGTCCCCACCGATATTCACGAGGACAAGATCGGACAGATATCCATATACGGTCCAGAAATAATCGGAGTTGAAGGAGATTACGGTGAATTATACTACGAGAGCTTAGATATGGATGATATCTACTTTATAAACTCAGATAATCCATACAGGATCGAGGGATACAAGAGCATGGCGTTCGAGATTGCATCGGATATAGATGCATCCCATGTTATCATACCAACGAGCTCCGGCGGATTGTTCAGAGGGATAGTCAAGGGTTACGAGGAGCTGTTTCAGAACCATATCTTATCCGATCTTCCGAAATTTATCGCGGTTCAGGCGGCTGGTTGCTCACCGATACACCGAGCTTTCGAAGAAGGTGAGCCGGTAAAACGGTGGGGGCCTCCACACACCATTGCGAAGGCGATATCCAACCCGTTCCCACCCAGCGGTGATGCGGTTTTAAGGAAGTTGAAGGAGTTGAAGGGAACGTGCGCCGCCGTTAACGACCATGGGATTATCGAAGCTCAGAAAAACATCGCCCGGGACGGTATTTACTGTCAACCTGCCTCCGCCGTTGGCGTAGCCGCCCTCCCACAGTTGATAAACGATATGGGCCAGGGTTCCAAAGTAGTTAGTCTGATTACGGGGAGTGGGATGAAGGTAGAGGGACGCTCGACGAAGGTGAATACGGTAACCATGAGTGATCTCAGAGAAAAAATCTAACCAGCTAAAAAACCACCAATATATTTAATTACAACCCGTGTAAACACACCCCGAGATAAGAGTGGTACAATATCATCTAGAATCGGTTACCGCAAGCTAAAAAAAATATTCGTGAAATCCGCTGATGAGAGGAGAGAGGATATTTTAAACGGTCCGATAATCAAGACGCTCCTCGTTCTTGCTCTACCGGTGATGGTTTCCAGCTCTTTGCACATATCATTCAACATAGTTGACACATTCTGGCTCGGTCGTCTCGGTCCGGCGGAAGTAGGTGCACCCACCGCCGCATGGCCGGTTATATTCGCCTTTTTATCCGCCGGGATGGGATTGGCTACGGCCGGTGTGGCGTTGGTGGCTCAACACATGGGCGCAGGTGATCAAAAAACGGCGAACGAGGCCGCGGGGCAGGTTTTCAGCTTCCTCATAATCCTCAGCTTGATATTCACCATCGGCGGTTTCCTAGGAGCACCTTATATACTAAAATGGATGCAGACTCCACCGGATATATATCCTCTTGCCGTAACGTACCTTAGGATAGTACTTCTAAGCATGCCCTTCGTCTTCGCATACACCGCATTCCGTTTTCTTCTGAAGGGGATGGGGGACATGGTCACCCCCATGCTTATCAGGATCACATTCGTCTCGGTCAATTTGGTTCTAGACCCCATACTGATATTCGGTTGGTCGATATTCCCGGCTTTAGGGGTTACCGGTGCAGCCATCGCCACCGCTGCGTCCAGGGTAACCGCCGGTTTAGTAGGTATATACCTGCTGTTCAACAACCGAGTGGATATCAGATTGTCCTTGAGGGATATGCGGTTAAAGATGGGATGGGTCAAACAGATAATCAAGATAGGCGCTCCCGCCACCTTCGCTAGGGTGATGACCGCACTGGCATTTGTGATCCTCTTCACTCTAGTGGCTATTTTCGGGGAAACGCCGGTAGCCGCCTACGGTATAGGCAGAAGGATAATACACGTGATAACCATCGCCGTATGGGGCTTCGCCGACGCGTCGATGTCTATGGTAGGACAGAACGTGGGTGCCGGAAACAAAAAAAGGGCCGAGGAAGTGTTAAAAAAAGCGGTTTTGGTCTCATCAACTATAATGTTCGCCACGGGTGTTATAGTCATCATCTTCAGAAGGGGAATAATGAGTGTGTTCATCGATGATATCGCGGTGATAAACGAAGGTGCTAGATACCTGGCCATATACTCCATGTCCATAGGATTCTTCGGTATATTCCGGGTGTTCGATTCCAGCTATAGAGGTACCGGGCACACAATGCCCGCCATGGGCCTCGAGTTATTCAGAATATGGGGACTTCGACTGTTTTTGTCCGCACTATTCGCACTACCGTCTTTACCGTTGATAAACTTCGGATTCGATATGGGTGTTGTGGGAGTCTGGATAGGTATGGCGTTGAGTAACCCGATAGCCTCTGTTGCCTCATATCTTTACTTCCTAACCGGTAAATGGAAGAAGAAAACTATCACGGAGTAAATATACACGATCTTTTATCGGAGATTACTTTTCATTGTTCGCTTTGACCACGGCAACAGTGGCCTTGCTTTCCTTGATGACTCGATCCGTAGTACTACCGATTAGTACGGACGAAAGTCCGGATCTACCATGGGATGACATGTAAATTATATCGTTCTTATCGGCTAGTTTTGTTATCTCTTGGTATGGTATGCCCTCAACCACGTTTCCTTCCAACGATACTCCCATCTTGTCCGCTTCTTTTTTTACCTTGCTCAGTACCTTCTTAGCTTGCTTCCTGAAACCTTCCCTCAGAAACTCCTTATCACTCACTTCTAGACCGCCCATTTCGTGCCCTGAAAAGCTAATCGAATAGCTGCTGGGCTTTATCACATATACAACAACCGCTGGTATGTTGAAACGCTTGGCCGCCTTCAATCCCTCTTTTACCCCAATAAAAGATAGTTCGGAACCATCTGTTGGTATGATCACTTTTCCGTACATAAGTTGTTATCTATTTATTGCCTTGTAAACATTTCGGTTAAGTTTACTGCGAAAGATTATTTTATTCCTATCTGATACGGTGTTAAAGGTGAGATATGATGAGATGGAAAGATAGACCATGGATGCTATATCTGATGATAATCCTAGCCTTCGTAGCCACCGGTCTACTGTGGAGGATACACGAAGGTTTCAGCATTGATATAACCATAGAGCTTCTAGGAGCTATCATCACGATAGTGATCATCGACGAGATGCTGGTCAAATCTAAAAGGAAACGTTGGAACCTGGTCAAGGAGGAGATAGAATACATACTAGCTAGGAGCATAAACGTACTGAGGGACGAGGTCCTGAGGAACATGTTTTCCTTCAAACCGGATATCCATGGAAAGATGGATATGGATTCTGTCGAGGACGATATTAGGAAACAGAAGGATGATAAGTTCAAAGAGATCCTGTCCATGCATCCAGAAGATATGCTGGACATCCTAGAAGAAGCATATCTCTCCCAAGACTACGATGGATACTTCCACGAGCAAGCCGAAGATCTCTGGAGGATACTGAATACCCGGTATTCAGAGCATCTAGAACCCGAAGTAGTGGACGAGTTGTTAAAACTGCATCTCCATATGAGAGACCTTCATAACAACATAAAAATGTACAATAGAGGAGGACAGAACAAGAGACGTGCCTACTATCAACGCAAAGGTGGCAAAGAGATAGTTTACAATGCCCGAAACATGATCCGCTCACTAATAAAATTGAAGGGGATGGGATATTCCCGGGTAACTTTCAGGGAAGAAGATTAATAATCAATAAACTATCCTTGACCGATGCTCGATACATTCAAACACCGGCTCGCGGTGGTCATCATACTAATAGTCATACTCATCTCTCTGTTCGTCTGGTACGGCTCACTTCAGCCCGATCCCGATGTACACCGCTACCCTGGAGATGAGCATCTGATAAAAAACCGACACGAGTACGTAGGTGATGAAGTAGAGGTAGGTGGGAAGGTGGTCTCTACATCCCCTCTTATGATTGAGATAGAGTACGGTGACGAGAGCAGGGAGCTTTACATCACCGGAGTGGACGAGGAACTGAACAAAAACGATAGGGTAACGGTGTTCGGTACTTTGGAGGACGAGAACACCATAGCGGCATCAGAGATCATCGCAAAACCCTACATCAATTACGTTTACATGTACGCGGTATCAGTTGTAGCAGCGACATGGATATTATTCAGGATCCGCGGACAGTTCAGATGGGACAAGGAGAACTGGATATTCATAAAAAGGGAGGATCAAGATGGCTGATCTACTCACCCATGTGTTGGTAGCTTACTCCGTGGGTGTCGTACTCTCGTGGAGATACCAATGGATAAAAAAACATCACATAACCCTGTTAATGATCGGTGCCACACTACCAGACCTGACCAGGATCGGTCTGATCGTCGAACCGGCATACATCCATGGACTGGGCCTACCTTTCAACTATTTTCCCCTTCATACCATCATAGGCTCGTTGATCATCGCCTTCATCATCACCCAATTCGTTAACGACGGGCTCGCCTTCCCTATCATAGGCGTAGGTGCCCTGTCGCACCATCTTCTGGATTCCCTGTTACTGAACGCCTCCGGGTACTCATATCCCATGTTCTGGCCAGTTTCATCTTACTCACCACCTTCACCTGGATTGTATCTAAGTACAGATATGTGGCCGGCGTTAGTGGCAGGTACGATATCATTGGCTATATGGATGATAGACCGGAAAAAATTAAAAAGCGAGCTCACGTTGGGTGAGTAAATCAGGTGAATTTAATGGTGAAGAAAGCGATAGTACTAGCAGCCGGCGAGGGCACAAGGCTAAAACCGATAACCGATGCCATTCCGAAGGAGATGATACGAGTTGGTAAAAAGCCCGCCATAGAGCACGTTCTCGAAGTTCTTAAAGCCGGCGGAATAAAGGACGTTTTGATAATAGTAGGGTGGAAGAAGCACGCACTGGTCGACTATCTAGGTTCCGGTAAAAGACTCGGTTTAAAGATATACTTCCGGATGCAGGAAGAGCCATTAGGTACAGCTCATGCGGTTTCTCTGGGGGACGATTTCATAGGTGACGATGATTTTGTCGTGATGTACGGTGATAACTACATTACTCCGTACAATACGATGAAACAGATCGTAGATTTCCACAAAGAAAAGAAGAGTAAAGGAACGCTGGTGCTGAATCCCGTCCATGACCCGAGAAGATTCGGTGTCGTAAAGATGGATGAAGATAACAAGATACACGGGATGATCGAAAAACCCACATGGGAGGAGGCCGAACCTTTTAAGGTAAACGATCACTGGCTGAACATAGCCGGTTTGATGATACTCAGTTCAAATATATTCTCATGTATCAAACGTATAGAACCCGGAAAAAAGGGAGAACTGTGGCTGACCGATGCTATAGAGCTCATGAGGAGGGAAGGTAACGGAATCTACGGCTACATCTTCTCGGGTAAACGGTTCGACATAGGTACCTTTGAATCTTTAAGAGAGGCTGACAAACTTGAGATGGAGAGGGTGGCTGAAGAAGAATCCTAGGTCTTCCTCAGCCTTCTCTTGTTTTCATACGGTCTGATGAACCTCTGATAATCCTCTTCAGGTATTTTCTCCCCTCTTTCTATTTCCTCCCGATCCACGAAACGACTAGATACTTTTTCACATGGATATTCCTCACAATCACCGCAGGTTTCCAGCCCACGCTTCAACACACACGGACGTACCGGACAGTTTTCATCGATCAGCTTTCCCGATTCCAAACAACCGTCACATCGGATATCCTCGGGTGGAATGCGAAAACCGAAGTACTCATACCATCCGTCGCTCAGTACGGAACGGTCTTTATCATCGGATCTGTAATGCACAGGTCACAGCGGTATCCACATCGGGTGATGATTTTTTCCATATCTCAGAGGATTTTATCCATAGCCGCTTTCATACGCTCGATCCCTTTGTTTATTTCCTCCACCGAACGTGCGTAGGAAATTCTCAGGAATCCTTCTCCTTGACTGCCGAATGAAGTACCCGGTAATAAACAAACACCGGCCTCTTCTATCATGTAATTCGCCAGTTCCTCGCTTTTCATACCCGTTTCTTTGATGTTCGGGAATACGTAGAAAGCACCCTTTGGATATATGCAGCTCATACCCGGAACTTCGTTGAGTCCCTCGACAATAGCCGTTCTTCGCTTTGTGAAGTGCTCCATGATATGGTCCACAAAGTCCTGACCATTTCTAAGGGCTTCCACACCTCCTTTCTGTACGAAGGATGTGGTACATGATCCGACATCTGCAAAGAGGTTGTGGGTTTTATGAATGACTTCCTCCGGAGCAACCATGTATCCCAGTCTCCAACCTGTCATGGAATAGGCTTTGGAGAAACCGTCGACGATTATGGTCCTTTCTTTGCACTCGTCCAAATAGGAGGGGCTGTAGTGCTTCTCTCCATCGTACAGCATCTTGCTGTATATCTCGTCGGAAAGTATGTAGGCGTCGTTCTCTTCCCCCATCTCAGCGATAGCTTGAACATCCTTCTTATTCAGTACTCCGCCGGTGGGATTCTGAGGTGAGTTCAAAAGTATCAGTTTCGTATCGCTTGACATCTTTTCCTGCACCTGTTCCGGAGTCATCCTGAACTCGTCTTTTTCGTACAGAGGTATCTGCACCTTCTTAGCACCCATGTACCCAATCAAAGAATCGTACTGGAAGTAGAAGGGATTCTGGTAGATCACTTCTTCTCCCCTCTCCACCGTGGTCATCAAACCAAAGAATATACCAGGTTTGGCCCCGGGAAGTACCATCACCTGCTCTTTATCGGGCCTGAATCCCCTACTCATCTCTATATCGTCCTGTATAGCTTCGATTAGTTCAGGTATTCCCAATGTAGGTACGTAGTGTGTGAACCCCTCGTCCAAAGATCTCTTGGCCGCTTCTTTAACGTTCTCCGGAGTATCGAAGTCGGGCTGACCTATCTCAAACCGTACCATATCTCGACCCTGTGCTTCAAGGCGATTCGCCTTGGCCAGGTACTCAAGGGGTGGTTCCCCCCTGAGCATGGAAATGTCCCCGGCTAGTCCTTTTGACATGTGATTTCCCCTATGGTTTGGGTATGCGCAGATCACTGGCACCGTGTTTCGACAGTTTCAAGTCGGGGTATTTCTCCTGTATTATATTGTGTATTATTTCTGCGTACTTCACCTTCTCTTTTGCGAATTTTGCCAGGAAACCTTCATCTACCCACGGCTTGTACATACCTGCTCCAGCAGCTAAGCCATATCCAGGTTCGATCTTGAAGTAGCAGGGAGCGGATACGAGTGCAAGATCCGGCCCCTCGTAGAATCTGTTGAATCCTCCCATCGAATCCGCCAGGTAGATGTGTATGTCTATCGGTATATCTATGGCCTGTCGTATGGAAGCGAACATAGGTATGGATAGGTCTCCAACCGGGTTGAAAGTTCCCGCTCCTAGATTCTCCAGTACCTTACCGCCGGCGGCGTTGGCGTGTCCTGCATATATTGATACTTTAAAGGTGATATCCTTAGGTATCAAACCTTTTTTCTTGAGTTCGTTCGCCGCCCAAAGCATGCCTTCGTCGGTCACTAAAAACCCTTTGAAACCGAAATCTATGCACCTTTTGATATCCTTGAATGCATAAACCATGTTGTCTGAACCTCTAACTCGGAGTCCAGAAAGTGCACCTTCGGGAGTAGCTATCTGACGACCAGTGTTCCAGCTTGCACGTGGGCCGGGTGTGATTATTACCTCCATGTCAGAATCCGCCGCCATCTGAGCGAAGTCCTCCAACTCGTCGTCCGTAAGTAATGTACTTCCCATTACCGTGCTTATCAAACGGTGTACCGGTATATTCCTCTCCTCTCTTTCTTCTATCAATGCTTCAAGTGTAGACGGTCGTTCGACACCGGAGATCTCCATACGGTATTGTGCGCCGTCGGGGAAACTCTTCTCCGATTTAGGCAGGTCTTTGGGGTCTTGACTCGGTACGCCGATCTCTTCCAGGGCTTCTAAGATTTCTTTCATGTAGTCCATTTTATTCACCAATTTATCCTATCTCAATCTGTATCAAGGGTAACATCTGAAAGGTATATAATATCTTTGAACGTCACTGCAGGGTGAACTCCAATCCTAGTTCTTTCAGTTTCTCCTTCGTAGGAATACCTTTCTCGTCCCAACCTCTGAGAGAGTAATACTCATCAAGCATCTCGTCGAACATCTCATGGGTAAAGGCGTTTCCTTTTGTAGGACCGTCCGGCAGAGGCTCCATCAACCTTTTTGGCAGTTGATCGTCCTGGCGGTCCATACCTTCCCGAACAGCAAACATCCTGGCTAAGTTCCACATCCTTTCTCCCGCTTTTAGGTATTCTTCCTCGGTTAGGTCGAATCCGGTTGCCGCATTGAACATATCAACAAATATAGGCACACCAAAGGGTACGAAATCGCACATGACCAGCGAATATGCTGCAGCTCTTTCGTCCTGTGTTTCCTTCACTAATTCCGCCCTTCCATCGGCTGAGAACCTATTTTCCATCTCCAGCTCAGCTCTAACCGTCCAAGCTCGCTGGTGACAGGCACCCCTATCGCTGGTGGCGTACGCCAATCCCATACCCGGTGAACCCCTGGGCTCGTAACCTGGGAACTCCATCCCTTTGCAGTGCATGGCGAAGTCTGAAGTACCTTGACCTACTTTTTCAGATGCTCTCATCACACCTTCGCCAAGTAGATCTCCTACTCCCCGGCGTTCCGCTATCTTTTTTATCAATTCGATGTAGGGCTCCGCTTCACCGAACCGAGGCTCCAAGCCGTCGAAGTCATCTTTGGTAAGGATACCCCTTTCAAAGCATTCCATAGCCCAGCCTAAAACGTTGCCTGTGGATATACCATCTAACCCTAACTCGTCGACCAGCAAACTGGCTTTGGATACCGCACCTAGATCCCCCATGCAGCAGTTGGAACCGAGTAAAACAAGCAGTTCGTATTCGGGACCCTCCAATTTGGTTCCCTTGAACTCTCCCTCTTTGACCACGCTGTGTTTACCGCACCGTATGGGACAAGCATAGCAGCTCACGTTGTCCTCCACAATATCCTGTTCCATTGTCTCGCCGCTTATATCGTCGGCTTCATCGAATACTGCGTGCTGGAAGTTCTTGGTAGGTAGTATACCGTACTCGTTCATGGGATTTATCCAAATCGGCGTTCCGTATTTGGTTCGATTAGGGATGAAATCGTCCTCCCGGGTTATACGGTAGGCTTCCTTGGAGGCCTTCTTGAACTCATCAGGCCTAGCTTGGCCTACGGTCCCTGTCCCTTTCACAGCTACGGCTTTGAGTTTCTTCGCACCCATAACCGCACCGGCTCCTCCACGACCGGCCTGTCCGCCTCTTTCCTTCTGGTCGTGTGTATCTATGTTTATCATGGCATACTTCACAACCTTTTCACCGCCAGGACCTATGCTGGCTACTCTGAGTGAATCGTCCTCGTATTTTTCTCTCATGGCTAAGGTGGTTTCCGTGGTAGTTTTCCCCCAAAGGTCCGAGGCATCCTCGATTCTCACTTCGTCGTCTTTGATCACAACAGTACAAGGAGTATCTGATTTACCTACAATCACCAACACGTCGTAACCCGCTTTCTTCAAAGCCGGGCCGAAAAAACCTCCGCAGTGACTGTCGTTGAATATACCTGTGAGAGGTGATTTAGTGACCACACAGTACCTGCCGGATGTAGGTGCCGATAGACCGGTTAAAGGGCCTGTAACGAACATAAGAGGATTATCCGGTCCCAGTGGGTCGGTACCCGCTTCGGTCCGATCCCAAAGCATCTTCGCACCTAAGCCCTTTCCACCGATGAACATCTCCGCATCTTCCATGTTCAGGTCGGTGACCTCTATCTTTTTCTCGGTGAGGTCTATTTCGAGTACTTTTCCGGTGAAGGCGTTATCCATATCTTATCCCTCCAGTGACTTATTGATGGCCAGCAGGTCTACCAGTAGTGAAAAACCTGTTTCTTTTTTACCTGCACCGGGTCCTACCACCGTTACATCTCCCAACAGATCAGTAGAAAAGGTGAGGGCGTTAGTGGGACCCATCACACCGGCCAACGGATGGCTCAAAGGTATCTTTTCAGGAGCTACTTTCGCTTCTATACCTCCATCGGTTTTCTTCGTACTTCCCACCAATTTCCATCGGTATCCATCTTCTTTAGCTTTCTCTACGTCCTCCAGTGATATATCGGTTATACCTTCTCGAGCCACATCGTCCAGTTTAAGGTCGGCTCCCATAACGGTGTTCGACAAGATCAGCATCTTACCTTGGGCGTCTATGCCTTCAACGTCCCCTGTCGGGTCGGCTTCTGCATATCCTAACTCTTGAGCCTTCTTCAATGCGTCCTCGTACTCCATCCCCTCTTCCATCTTCGATAGTATGTAGTTGGTGGTTCCGTTCACGATACCTTTGATCTCCTTGATATCACATCCCGCCAAAGTCTCCCATGCCAGATTTATCGCCGGGGTACCGCTCAAGACGGTTCCCTCGAACCGATACTGGACCTCGTTCCTTTTAGCGAGTTCTACAAGTTCAACGGCTGAAACCGCCACCGGTCCTTTGGTTGTGCTCACAACGTGCTTTCCAGCCTTTAAAGCGGTTCTCACATGTTCTAAAGCCGGGCCACCGGTTTTCATGTCTGTATAGGTCACCTCAACGATCGTATCTGCGTTGGTCTCTTTGATAGTCTTTATCGGGTCCCAACCTTTGATACCATCCGGATATTCCTCAAGAGACACGTCTTGATCAGTCATCTCCATCACTTTATCCATGTCCAGCCCGTTTTCGACATAAACCGCCCCCTTATTCATGTCGGAGATCGCCACGACTTCGTACTCAAAATCGTACCTTTCCTTCAGTTCCTGCTCTTTATTCAACAGTATCTCGGCCAATCCTTGACCTACCACTCCGAATCCTATAAACGCCAGTTTGAATTTCATCTTTTTCACCTTACATTACTTTGGGCCATCAAAGGCTGGGATTTACTTAATATTTTCGAGAAGAGTATGTCAACTCCGGGGTTGAAGTTCTGAACTAGGAAGCTCAAGTTATTAAATTTTATATTCAAAATAATTATAAATACTCCTCTAGACATGTAGTAAATATGAAACAAAACGACAAAATAGCAAAAAACGCATACGATCTCTCGAACCTCCTTTCGGTTTACGGACTTTCCCGCTGAAAGGAGGACGCAAACCTCTTCCAAAAAAATGTTATACTTCTTTTATTATTGCTTAACCATGACATTACTACGATCACTAGACTCTGAGAAAGACAAAGAGGCGGTTCTTCGTATCTGGAAGGAAGTAGGTTGGATAGAGAAGGGAAAGGAGGACATGTTAGATACCATACTGGAGATGGAGGGAGGTAAATACGTAGCGGAGGTAAAGGGGTCTCCGGAATGCAATGTTAACACATCGGAGGGAAGCATATTTTATCAGGATACGGAACTACCGCTTCACATAATCAACAGCGTGATAACCAGCCCAGTAGCTAGAAGGCAAAGACTGGCAGCAAAACTGACCGCCAAGGCAATAGCCGAGGATGCAGCAAACGGAGCTTACCTTTCTGCACTCGGTATTTTCGACCAGGGGTTCTATAATATGTTGGGTTTCGGCACAGGTTCTTACGAAAACTGGATATTTTTCGACCCTTCGACAATTATAACCGAAAAAAAGCACAGCACCCCGGACAGGATCTCGTTAGATCATTGGAAGCAAGTGTACCGGGCACGTATTAATAGAAGAAAGGTTCATGGATTGGTGAATCTTCACCAGGAGAAGGATACTAAGCTAGAGATGTACAGTCCTACCCACAGCTTCGGTTTAGGTTACTTCGACGATCAAGGAGAGATCACCCACCATATTTACTTCCGCACAGAAAATTTAGACCAAGGACCTTACTCGGTGAAGTGGATGACCTACCAAGATCGGGAGCAGTTCATGGATCTTATGAGCATACTCAAATCCCTCTCGGATCAAGTGAATCTAATCATCATGCGGGAACCTCCGGGAATACAATTTCAGGACATGCTAAACCGTCCTTTCAGACAACGACGTATGACGAAATCATCTAAATTCGAGAATAAGATGTCCGCCAGTGCTTACTGGCAGATGAGGATAATAGACCTAGAGGGATGTATTGAATCCTCTTCATACAGGACGGATAAACAGATAAATTTCAATCTTTCGCTACACGACCCGATCGAAGAACTGTTAGAGGACACGTCTTCTTGGAAAGGTCTCTCTGGAGACTACAGGATTAAACTAGGTAACAAATCCAGCATAGGTAGGGTTAGAAGGCGTAACTTGCCCACTCTCGAGGCATCGGTGAACGCTTTCACTCGTCTGTGGCTGGGCATAAGATCTGCAACATCCCTGGCGATGACCGACGAAATCAGCGGACCTCCCTCTTTACTTAAAGATCTGGATAATGTTCTTCGATTACCCACTCCTCACCCGGATTGGGATTTCTAATAGTAAATAATTTCGAATTCTATATCGGGTGATGATAACCAACAAACATATATACGGCACCTACACCCATACTAGTTCATAATCTAAATAGGTTCTCATCTCACGATGATTTTTCCTCCCCTTTTTTCTTCCCACTATAACAGTTTAAATGATATTTTGGGAAAAAAATGGGATGGAGTTATGGATCGGGAAGGCAAATTAGCAACATACAAATCACATACAAATTACTTTTTAGAAGCCATCCAGATATCATTTTTTAGGGATAAGAACTGCATTTCGAACTCCGTATCGAATCTCGAAACACGAACAACTTATATAAGAGAGATGGGTTCTTATTGAACTGAAGGGTAGACATAAGCAGAAATTTCACCAATCAATAATAACGATAATTTCTCCTCCTGCCGTTCACGCTCTTTTCTATGTTTTATCTCCTGCTCTATAGCTTGAGCCAACATCTCGTACTGAGTT
>JAFDUB010000113.1 GCA_019594025.1 Thermoplasmata archaeon | reverse complement strand
GTTACGTGAGAATCTTCCCGAGAGGATGGAAACGATACAGGTTGAAGAGCAAAGATTGGGAGCTCGCAGAAAAGAGTTAAATGAAAGGGAAAAGCAGCTCGACAGGATCGAGCATCATCTGGAGGACGAGAAGACGGAGATAGAAGAGGAACGTGCACATCTGCAGGACGTTAAGAAAAGTGCGTTGAGTTTTATGGATTATGCACGTTCTAAAAAGGCTAGGGAAGACAAGAAACTCCACGATAGAATCAAGAGCGAGCGTGAAAAGCTCGAGCGTGAAAGACGCGTGCTGCAGGAGGAATTAAAAAACCGTGAGAGTGCTTTGAAAGCCGCTGAAGAGAAATTATCCACACGTGAGGAACATATAGAAGAGGTTACAGCAAAACTGGATAACCGGGAACGCAAATTGGACGAGAGACAAAAAGAGCTTACCGAGGAGAGGGAAAAATTGGCTGATATGTGGAGTAAAATACAGGGGGAGTCAGAAAAAGTGAAGGAGATGGAGGAGTGGGAGGAGAGACTAAAGGAGAATGAGAAGCTGTTAGAAAAGAAGAAGAAACGAATCGAGGAGATGAAGGGACACCTGGACGATCTTCTTTAACTGGTTCTGTGCACCATGAGATCCACGAGTGCCTCCATCATATCTTTATACTCGTTATCGGGTAGAGGATTTAATACTTCTTTTGCCTCTGAAGCGTACCTATCCGCAGTTTCTTTGGCATAATCCAGAGCACCACAATCTTTCAGCATACTCAATGCAGTGTTCACCTCGTCGACCGTGTTCCTATTACTGTCTAGTATTTTTATCAAACGGTCTCTTTTCTTTCCCTCTAACACTTCGAGAGCACGTATTATTATCAACGTTCGTTTCCCTGCTCTTATATCGCTGCCCACGGGTTTACCAAGTTTTTCCTCTTTCCCTACCAGGTCTAGATAATCGTCCTGTATTTGAAAAGCGATGCCCATCTTTCTCGCGTACTCAGCCATTAGTTTTTTTTGTTCTTTAGAAGCTCCAGCCACTATAGCGCCGCCTTTTGCACAACCTTGGAAGAGGCAGCTCGTCTTTTTTTCTATCATCTTGATGAATTCCCCCTCACCGATATCAAAGGTTCTTTCGAACCGCATGTCCTCCTCCTGCCCCTCCGCGACCCTGAGTACCGCGTCTGCCACTTCGCTCAAAAGTTCATTGAAATCAACACCCTCTACATCTGTTTTGGAAAGTACGTTAAAGGCCAAAGCGAATAATGCATCTCCAGTGTTGATAGCGCTCGATAATCCTTCTCTTTTATATACCGTGTCAACACCCCTTCGGATGTCGTCATCGTCCATAATATCGTCGTGTACCAATGTGAAGTTGTGTATCAACTCCATAGCCACCCCTAGATGCAGTGCCTTTTCTTCATCTTCTCCAAAGATACCTGCTGAAATCATTGAAAGAAACGGTCGTAATTTTTTACCACCCGCCATAGGGTATATAGACATCAGTTCCCAAAGTATGTGCTCTTTCTTTTTATGGAAGAGTTCTTCGAGGTAATCTTCCACTATCTTCTTCCTTTTTTCTATCTCAGGATGTAGGTCTACCATAATAACCCCTCAAATTACCCAATCTTTCAGCCCGTCGGTTATAATAACTCTTCGGTCACGCAGCTCCTCGAGTTTATTACATCCCAGTAAAAACATCACCGTTTTTAGGCCTTTTTTCAACCCCTCTACATACTCCACTGTCTCATCCACCGAACGATCGGCGGCTGGTAGTATCCCTCCTGCGACCCCTGCCAAATCCGCACCTAAAGCGATGGCTTTAGCGGCATCCATGCCGCTTCTGACACCCCCCGTAGCTATCAAGGGTAGGTCTATGGATCTTCTACATTCCAGGATGGATACCGGGGTAGGAATTCCCCAGTCCCATAGTTCCTGGGCCTGGGATTTGTTTGTCCCCTTTCGGTAGTACTCTACCGCTGAAAAGGACGTACCACCCATACCTCCCACATCGACGGCTTTTACACCGGATTCATAAAATTTTAAAGCGGTTTCACTGTCTACACCGGCCCCGGTTTCTTTCGCCACAACCGGAAGCTTATCACAAAAATCAGAGAGGCCCTTCAGCACCCCCTTCGCTTTCAAATCTCCTTCCGGCTGCACCACTTCCTGCAGATAGTTGAAATGTATAGCAATGCATTCCGCACCCACCATCTCCATAGCTGTGTTACCGTCCTCTACGCTGAAAACATGCTTTCCTTCCTGTTCGATTAGCTGTGGTGCTCCCAAGTTCGCCATAACAAGTGGAGGCTTCCGCTCTTTGATCACCTCGTAGGATGCCCGAAGTTCCGGGTTCTCCAATGCCGGTCTTTGACTGCCAACCCCAAAGGCTACACCCGTTTTTTCCGCAGCCGTGCTCAACCTTCTGTTGAACACTTCCGCACCTTTATAACCCCCTGTAATCGCGGAGATGATAAAAGGCGCCGACAGGTTATGTCCGAGGAATTCCGTTTCCAAAGATATATCATCCATGTCTATTTCCGGTGCCGCTTTATGCATAAAACGTATCATCTCCCAGTAATTCCCTTCAACTTCCACTTCTTCTTTTAAACTAATTCTTATATGATCTTCCTTTCTTCTTTCTATCATCTTTCCACCCTGGTGCATGATGTTTTTTTATTGGTGAGTAGTGAATTCAATCTTCCAGGTTTTAATCCATTTACCACGTAGGTTTCACAGTGCTCGGACATATTCAGCATCAATTTCAACTTCCTTTCCATACTGCCGGTGACATCTATGCATTCTTTATCTCTATGCATATCTTCAGTAGTCAAAGGCAGCATACCTTCGGTAAAAACGTCAACCGTCTTTCCGTTTTTGAATATACCATCTACGTTTGTTACGAATATCGTTCGGTCTGCCAAGGGGGCTAGTCTAGCCATTATATCGTCACCGGAGCATATGGTCACTCCTCTTTTTTCATCGAGAGCCACGTCGCCGAAAGTGATGGGTGTAGTACCAAGGGATAGGTAATCCATAAAAATATCTTCGTTGAACGATATCATATTTCCATCTCTATACTTTGTCACCGTTCCTCCAGGTATGGATACCGCATGTATCCCTTCTTCGATCATTATATCTATAATGATCCGATTTAGTTTTCTCATATCCCTTTGGACCTGGGCAGTCGCTTTCGGTATATCCCGTGGTTTGACCGTGTTTAATCCGTATCTTTCGGCACCGGGATGCCCGAAACTTCCACCACCATGGACTATAATAACACTATCGTCAGCCTCCGTTAACTCGACGGATAAACGTCTAGTGACTTCTTTATCGAAGGAAAAAGGGATTGATTTATCTGTTAAAACGCTGCCGCCGAGTTTAATCAGAATCAAGGTAATTACCTGTCCTGCTTTTTTCTGCTGCAGATGGCAAAATCGTCGCCATCGAAAAATACCTCTCTATCTGGATGCGCCTTTTGGATCTCTTCTATCATCTCTTGTATATCAGATAGAGTGACGCTGTCGTCATCCCGATTTATCTTTTTATGGATTCTTTTATCCATTCAGATTCCTCTAGTGTAAAGTAGATAGGTATCTCACTACTTATATTTTTTCTGATTCTTTATCGGCTAGTTTAACGGTGTTTTGCAGGAGAGTCAGAACCGTCATGGGTCCTACTCCTCCGGGGACTGGAGTTATTTTTTCGCACCTTTTCTTTACTTCATCGAATTCCACATCCCCAACTAATTCACCGTTTTCAAGCCGATTCATGCCTACATCGACCACTACCGAGTTATTTTTGACCATGTCCGCGGTGATCAATCCCGGTATGCCGGCGGCCGTTATTAACAGGTCGGCCTTAGATGTATGCTCTCCCAAATTATCGGTGTACTCATGTACTACCCTAACAGTGGCGTTCCTGTTCAGCAGCATCAAAGACATGGGCTTTCCCACTACAGGGCTGTGGCTAACTATGCACACCTCCTTTCCCTCAAGTTTAACACCTTCGTATTCCAGCATGGTGATTATACCTCCAGGGGTACACGGAACCACCCCCTCGTTACCGGTGATTAACTTGCCCAGGTTGAACGGGTGCATACCTTCCACGTCCTTAGAAATATCTATACGGGATATCCGTTCTGCGGCGTCTAGATGCTCAGGAAGAGGCATCTGAAGAAGTATGCCGTCCACCTTCTCGTCATGGTTTAACTTCTCGATAAGCTTCACAACCTCATGAGCTTTCACGTTTTCGTTTAACTTGTGTGTACGGGTATCAATTCCCACCCTTTTACACCCTCTGTCCTTCACTCCCACATATACCTTGGAACCTTCATCTTCACCTATTAGTACAGTGTGCAGAGAGGGAGGACGTTCAAAGAGAGCTATTTTCTCTTTTAACTTCTCTTCGTAGAATCCGGCTATCTCCCTACCGTCTATTATGGAATTTGACATCTCGTTATGAAGGCTACCGGTGGGTTAAATAGATTACTCACTTAATTTAGAGACTTGTTAATTTTTTCGGGATTCCCTTTCCATTTTGGAGAAATGGTAATTTTGGAATAAGCTCTTCAAAATTCTAGCAAAAATTATCTGATAGGCGGATAATTTTTGATAAATATCAAAAAGAGCCGGTTGATT
>JAFDUB010000066.1 GCA_019594025.1 Thermoplasmata archaeon | reverse complement strand
TGAGCGTAGAGAAGGGAGGAAAAAGTCAAAGGAACACACCGTGTTCCTGAAGATCACGAATTCTATGAACGAGTGAGAGTAGTAAGCTTTGCCCGAAGTAAAAGGGGGATGTAAGTCCCCCGCACTTTACTGACGTAACGGAGTGGGGGCAGTGAAAAAGTGAGCGGACGGTAGTCCAGTGGCATTAATCACATTTCGAGAACGGAGTGAAAGAAATTAAATGGTAAACGGATTCTGAATTCAACTTCCTTCAAAACCTTTATATTACCCGTCGAATTGGCCGAAAAAGAGGTACCATGAGTGTAAGAATTGAAATTGATCCCGTTCTTTGCACGGGTTGCGGCATCTGCATACGGTTCTGTCCAAAAAATGTGTTTGAGAGTTCTGATAAATTAAATAGATACGATAATCGTCTAACAGAAGTGGTTAGGCCCGAAGACTGCATCGTATGCAGGCGATGTGAGCTTTACTGTCCGGATTTTGCCATAAGTGTGGAGGAAGAAGAATGAAGAAACCAGGTGAGTATTTTATGGAGGGAAACGAGGCCTGTGCGGAAGCGGCCATGAGAGCTGGATTAGGATTTTTTGCCGGCTATCCAATAACACCGGCTTCGGAGATAATGAATCTACTTTGTAAAAAACTCCCGGCAGTCGGAGGCCGTTTCGTTCAGCTGGAAGACGAGATCGCAAGCATGGCCGCAGTAACGGGAGCTTCCTGGACCGGGCTAAGGTCTATGACCGCCACAAGCGGGCCGGGATTCTCACTTATGCAGGAGAATTTCGGCTACGCGGTAATGACGGAGACTCCCTGTGTACTTGTTAACATTCAGCGTGCTGGTCCTTCCACTGGTCAGGCCACTAAACCCGGTACGGGAGATGTTATGCAGGCCAGATTCGGCAGTCATGGAGATTACGAGATAATCGCCTTAGCACCGAAATCGGTACAGGAGATGTACGATATGACAATCGACGCCTTCAATCTTGCAGACAAATACCGTACTCCTGTTGTGCTACTGGCCGACGCGGGAGTGGGGCATATGCGAGAAAGGATCACCGTCCCGGAAGAGGTGGAGATAACTGAAAGACGTCTTCCTGAGAAAGGTGAAACCGAATTCTTCGATTCGGATCGAACCGACCACGTACCTCCCATGCCTAAATTCGGCGATGGTTATGAACTGTTGGTGACCGGATCTACCCACAAAGGTGACGGTACCCGAGATACGGCGGGATATGAAACCCAGGATAAACTGGTCCGTAGATTGGTATCTAAGATAGACGATAATAGAGATGATATAGAGGATTGGGAGGAGTACAACTGCGACGATGCCGATTTAGTGGTCGTTTCGTACGGTTCTGTATCCAGACCCGCACTGGGGGCGGTGAAAAAGGCTCGGAAAAAGGGCTTTAATGTAGGATACTTTAGGCCCAAGACCATGTGGCCCAGCCCGGAGGAGCGTTTCAAGGAAATCGGTATGAATTCACCGGTTCTTTTAGCGGAACTTTCATTACGCGGATATCGTATGGAAGTCGAGCGGTGTGTGGGATTGGACGGAGTTACCGTTTATGACCGACTTAACTCGCTCCCCACCGTTGACATGATCTACCGTAAAATCGAGGAGGTGTTGATGTGACTTCCGGAAGAGAGATACGAGAAAAATACATCCGTAACTATCCGTCGGCATTCTGTCCGGGCTGTGGAGACGGTATGGTGCTGAACGCGCTGTCAAGAGCGGTGGAAAACAAACAACTCGATAAAAACAAGATAACAGCGGTCAGCGGTATCGGATGTGCAGCGTGGATTCCTTCTCCATACTGGCGTGTTGATACATTACACACCACCCACGGTCGAGCTATTCCACACGCACTCGGTGTTAAGGTTGGAAACCGTGATTTGGAAGTGGTAGTAGTCGGAGGAGACGGTGATTGTGCGGGAATCGGTGGAAACCACTTGATACATGCGGCAAGAAGCAACTTGGGCATCACCGTACTCATGATAAACAACGGTCTTTACGCCATGACCGGTGGTCAGGCCGGTCCAACCACAGATCACGGAGAAACTACACTCACCTCTCCTTTCGGTAATCCCTCCGCGGGTTTAGAGGTTGCCGAGGTGGTAAAAGCGGCCGGTGCCAGTCACGTAGCACGATGGACTACCTATCACATGAGAGAGCTTATCAAGGAAATTGAGCATGCTTTTTCGACCGACGGCTTTTCTTTCATAGAAATTCTAAGTCAATGTCCTACCAGAAGCGGTAAAAAAGAAGGGCTTTCAGGTGTGGATATGCTGGAATGGTACAGGGATAACACAAGCAAGGATCCCGACAGTGATAAGATATTCGTCGGCCGTTTAGCTGACATAAAAAAAGCCAAACTGTCCAACGAGATATACAAACAAATCCGTGAGTGCGGAGGTGAATTGAGATGATAAAGATCAGGATCGGCGGTTGGGCAGGACAGGGTACCGTTTTGGCCGGAAGAATACTCGCCACTTCTTTAGCTCTAGAGCAGGGGATGCACGTTTTACAAAAAAGGTCTTATTCAGCAGCGGTTCGGAGCGGTATTTCCTATTCAGACATAATCGCAGACGACCAACCGTTGGACGAATTGGTTGTTGATGTACCTGATTACTTGGTAATTCTTTACCAGAAAACACTCGACGAATGGAACGAGATGGCCTGTGGTTCGGGTACATTAATAATAGATTCCACCAGAGTTCGTTCTGCAGATCTACCATGTAAAGTAATCAAAGTTCCGGCTGGAACTATTGCAGAGGAACTAGGTACATCCAAGGCCGCCAATATGGTTCTTCTCGGAGTGTTAGCCGGTTTATCAAAAGAGGTGGAACTAGAAGCTTTAAAACAAGCGGTAAAGAAGTACCTCCCATTAAAGTATGTAGAGATGAATGTTAAAGCTCTTCAGAAGGGATATGACTTCGTTAAGAAGGGAAAACCTTAATATCGTATTTAATCTAAAGGTGTTGAGTGCAGATGGAAAACGAAGAAACGGTAAGTTGGAAGGAAATCAAGAATGCTGAGGAAAAGTTCAGAAGTTTGATTGATAAACGTAACGAACTTAACGATGAAGGCCGATTTTTCAGAAAAGAAAGGGATTCTCTAAACGAGCAGAAAAAGAAAGTGAGAAAGGGTCTCGACGAGAACATCAAGATGAGAGACGAGTTGGTTAAGAAGGCCAAAGGTCACAAGAAAAAGAGGAATTCCTATCAGAAGAAGGCAAAGGAACTAATCGCATTCAAAAACGAGAAGAGAGACAAGATAGTTGCTAATCTAGCTGAGAGGGTAGAGGAGATTAAAAACGATATAAAGAGCATGGAGTATAAACAGGAAACCACCGCCCTCTCATTAGATGATGAAAAAGAACTCATCGACAAGATCAAAGAACGTCGAAAAGAGCTTAAGGAAAAAGTTGCTTTACTTGCAGAGCAAGATAAGATTTTAGAAGAGATAAGCAACCTTGACGAAAAGATAGATGAGTTATTTAAGAAGGCGGATGAAGAACACGAGATGGTGGTTGAGTACTCTCAAGAATCTCAAAAGTATCACGATAAGATATCGGAGATATACGATGAGCTTAACGAACTCAACCGAGAATCCGATGAATGGCATAATAAATTCTTAGCGGTAAGGGAAAAAGCGGATCACTACCACAAAAGAGCCATGGAGATGAAAGAAGAGATTCTTGGTATGAAGCGTTCAAGGAGCGAAGAGCGTCGTAAACGAATGGAAGCCCTTTTAGAACAGAACAGAACTGTAGAACAAGAGTTATATGATAAAGAGAAACTAAAAGAGAAGGAAGAAGAGGCTCTCCGAAAACTGCAGGAAGAAGGTAAAATTAACATGTGAGGGTGAAAATGACGAGGGTGTTGGTGACTGGAGGATGCGGTTTTATAGGTGCGAATCTGATTTCCTATCTTTTAGATCACAGTAACTGGGAAATCAATGTTATTGATGATCTTAGTGAAGGCAAATTACAGTACCTAACCTCCCTTGACAATTACATACACGATAGGGTAAAATTTATCGAAGGAGATATCAGAGACGAAGGTAGTTTGGAGGACGCTATCGCCCATTGTGATTACGTGGTACATCTGGCCGCACAAACCGACGTAATCTCTTCCATAAACGCTCCCTTTAATGATGCCGATATCAACATAATGGGCACGCTGAACTTACTCGAAGCTTCACTAAGACATAACATAAAAAGAGTGTCTTTCGCGTCATCAGCTGCAGCGGTTGGAGAACAAACACCGCCGGTTGACGAAAACAAAATTCCATCACCTATATCCCCGTACGGAGCTAGTAAACTGGCTGGGGAAGCTTACTGCAGTACATATGCCGGAAGTCATGGACTAAGAACTACCGCACTCCGTTTTTCCAACGTCTACGGCCCTAACTCATGGCATAAAGGAAGTGCTATTGCACTATTTATTAAACAGATATTGGAGGGAAAAACCCCCGTCATATATGGAGATGGAAATCAGACTAGAGATTTTGTTCATGCATATGATATATCCATGGCTATACATTCATCGTTAACCTCTGATATACCCTCCTTCGAGGTATTTCAGCTGGGTACTGGAATCGAAACTTCTGTTAACGAATTATATGAACTGATAAAAACAAGGTTAGAGGATGAAGGAATTGATGTGCCTGCACCGAATTACGCCCCAGCAAGGGCCGGAGAAATATATCGTCATTATTGTGATATAGACAAAGCTCGAAATACCCTGGGATACCAACCCAAGTTCGATATGAAAGAAGGTATCGACAGCACGATAAGATGGTTTATAAAGCATTAGTTCTTTAAGACGAGGGAATTAGATGAAATTGCTAGTGATCCCCACCACAGATTGGGTAGGTCATCCAGTTCCAAATCGATTAAATTTCATTTTCGATAGACTAGCGGATAGGCATGAAATCGATGTTTGTCACTTTCGTATTTTTCCTGAGAAATTGATGGATACCGACTGTAACTTAATCGCCATGGATACTTCTTCGATGGACTCCGTTAAACGTTATTATATACGAGGGATGCACAGTCACCTAAAGAAGATCCGAGCTATAACTCCTAATTACGATGCAGTTATAGCTTCGAATATACTACCTACCTTTGGCGCTTCCCTCCAATCCACACCCCTAATAATCGATTACCTCGACCTATTTCCTCAAAGTGCCGCAGCCTACTTTTTTCCTCCATTTGATACAATAGTTCGCAACATCACATCATTCATAGACTCATCCAATCTTCACCGCTGTAACGGCATCATCACAACTTCAAATCGATTTAGAACACACCTTTCAAAAAAGTATGATAAACCTATCCACGTTGTACCTAACGGTGTTGACACAACATTATTGAAACCAACAAATGCAGGGGATATTAAAAAGAACCTAGGTTCACCGGTGATTGGTTATGTTGGCTCTCTTGAAAATTGGATCGATCTAGAATGGGTTATTCGTAATTTTTCACATATTACCGAACAATATCCAAACGCATCTCTATTGATAGTTGGACCTGGATTGCATACGACTTATGGGGATAAAATAAAGAAGATGGCTAAAGGAATAAACGTTCGCTTTACAGGCAGGGTACCATATGAACAGCTTTCACACTATATATCCGCAATGGATGTAGGACTCAACCCAAGAAAGCCGCTGATGATGAATACGTTAACCATGGGCAGTAAGGTACTCAACTATCTTGCGTGTGGTGTTCCCGTACTTAGTACTAACATGCCTGAAGTCGAAACCCTTTTTGGACCAAATGAAGGTGTATTTGGATATCAAAACATTGATGAATTTGTGATCGGTCTTTCTCAGGCGCTGAATAGGTCGGTGGATCCTGATGTTGTAAAGGATTATGATTGGGATAAGATAGCCGATAAATATGAAGACGCCATCATAGAAATAATAGGTAAGTGAAAACTCCAAATATTTTTATACCTGTGTAAACTAATTAGGAGTGATGGACACCTTTGCGCATATAACTATCCCTTTACTGATTCTTTTAGCGTTAAGGGTCAATACTAGAAAAGCCCTGATAATGCTGCCTCTAGCTGTAGTTCCCGATTTAGATTTGTTCTTTCGTCAGCATCGCTTATTGTTTCACAACATGTTCTTCGCAATCGTTATTCCTCTTTTGATAGTGATTTATATCCGTAAATACAAACCTAAGTACTTAGATTATGCCTGGATCGGTTTGTTTTACCTAGCATCTCACCTTATACTGGACCTGAGTGTAGGTACAGCGCTTCTTTATCCACTAACTACTGATTTCTATCAGATAACAGCAAATCTGTACGTTAATTTCTGGGGACCATTCCCTTTCCCTTGGTTAGAGACCTCATTTAACGTGATATCAGCCGAATCAACAGTGTCCATAGGCGAACAGCTTGGTCCTTCTGAAGCAGTACAAAGATACCCTAGCATGTCGGACACATCGAGCGGTTTATTGATAACATTACTACTAGCGGCGGCTATGTACTTTGAGAAAAGCAGAGTTTTCATTACGGAAGTACAGAATCTGATAAAAGATATTATCTATAATTTCAAAGACGTTATTAAAGATAAAATAAAAATAAAAAAAGAGTAAGAGGTTTACAGGTCGTCGAAGAAATCCTCTTCTAAGTCCTCTTCTGTGGTTCCCAGTGGCTCACCGCATTCTGGGCATTCGTCTTCGGAAGCAGCAACAGTTGCGGCGCATATCGGACATTCGGTTGTTTCACCGGTTATCTCTTCTTCCACGGGTTCTAGCTCTTCACCACATTCTGGACATTCCTGGGATGTAACTGGTATTACTGCACCACAGGTGGGACAGATGCCCTCGTCAAGTACTTCTTCGAATTCCTCTTCAAACTCATCCTCTTCAAATTCTGAGACAGGTTTCTTACGGAATGACATTGCTCCACCGATACCGGCGACAACTATTCCCGTTATCAAACCCATAAAGAAGTGGTAGGATAAATAGGGGTCTCCCGTGTATATTTCCGATGGATATGTTCCAATCACTGGAAGTTCACTTGGGCCCGCCATTTTAAGTGCAACAACGGCTAGAATTATAATTATGCCTAGCCCCAGTATTATTGTCCCGTAGTTGGTCTCTACTATTTCATCTTCAAATTCTTCATCTTTTGCGCACATATTTAAGCCCTCCGTTAGGAGTTAATCTTAACCATGTCATATGAGTACAGGTATATAAATATGTTGGGTGATTTTACTCGGCCATATTTGTTTCCACTTCACCACTTGGTATCATGCATAAAAATACCGCTTTTTCATCTCCTGTATTGACGTATTTGTGCTTAACTCCAGCGGGTATGAATATACAATCTCCACTACCTACGTGATATTCTTTCGATTCTATAACCAATTTTACCCTTCCTTTTAGATAGTACTGAACGTGTTCGGTGTCAGGATGAACGTGGAGTTTCATATCGCCACCGGGTTCCATGGTGAACTTACGCATAGATATCCTTTCAGACCCATCCTCCTCAGATATCAGCCATTGTATCTTGATCCCCTTGGAATTGGGAACATCCTCCATAATTACATCATCACTCTTTTTTACTTCGCCTTTAAACCTCATAGTTATCAACGCATGAATTATCCCCTCGTATATAAATCAGACGAATTCATTCAATCATCATGCGGTAGATATATTAATTAATATTACATCTCCCCCTTTATGAAAGCTTACAACGAACTTATAGATATTTCTTCTGAGTTACGTAATCTTGAACGAACCTTATCCTTACTTGCCTGGGACGAACGTACTTATATGCCCCGAGGGGCTGTTAAGGGTCGTTCAGAGATGAGGGCCACACTTTACAAACTACATCATAAGTTGTTAACCTCGGATCGCCTGAAAAGTTGTATAAAGGAGTTGAACAAATCCAGTAACTTCGATGATCTAGATCCGATACAAAAGGCATCGTTGAGGGAGATAACCCGGGACTTCGAGAGGAAGTACAATGTACCGGACGAATTGATACAGCGTATTGCAAAGGCTGCTACTGAAGGGCAATCCGTTTGGGAAACCGCCAGGAGTCGCTCGGATTTCGACATGTTTTTGCCCTATCTTGAAAAGAATATAGAGCTGAGGAAAGAATTTGCAGGTTACATCGATTACGAAAATGAGCCGTACGATGCTCTACTGGACGAATTCGATCCTGGCTCTACTGCAAAGTGGATAGAAAAGGTATTCGGCCCCATGAAGAAGAAATTAGCCAGTATAGTGGACGACATAGCATCGCTGGATCATACCCCTGGCGAAGGAATCTTAAAAGATAAGGAATTCCCCGTAGATACCCAAATAGCCCTATGTAAAAAATTGGCGGAAGACATAGGCTTTGACTTCAACAGAGGCCGCTTAGATAATACCGTTCATCCTTTTACCGTGGGGATGGATTACGACGTTAGGATAACCAATAGATATAATCCTGGGAATATAACTTCATTATACAGCCTTCTGCATGAGGCCGGCCATGGAATGTACGAACAAAATTTAGATCCTGAACTGTTTGGAACGCCGGTTGGAAAGTACGTTTCAATGGGATTCCACGAGTCTCAATCTCGTACCTGGGAGAATTTTGTGGGTAGAAGCAGGGCCTTCATGGAGTATCTATTTCCTATGCTGGCCGACGAATTTACTTTCTTGAGCAGTTATTCCCCCGCCGACATGTACGGTGCTGTCAACAGGGTGGCCCCCTCGTTGATAAGGGTGGAAGCCGACGAAGTTACTTACAATTTGCATATCGCCTTGAGATACGATATCGAACTTGGATTATTCAGGGACGAGATCGAGCCGAGTGAGACAGAAGTGGTTTGGGAAAACAAGATGGAGCAGTACCTGGGAATCGTACCATCCACGTCTGCAGAAGGTGTTCTTCAGGACGTTCATTGGTCCGCAGCCCAGTTCGGTTACTTCCCAAGTTACGCATTGGGTAACCTCTATGGGGCACAGATATTCGATACTGTGCGAAAAGAGATACCGTCTCTCGACGGTCTGATGTCTCAAGGTGATTTCGATGAACTGCGAAACTGGTTGAAGAACAATATTTACATGCACGGAAGAAAACACCTGGCACCCGATATGTTAAAGATGCTAACGGGGGATAACCTGAACGAGGATTATCTCATAGATTACATCAAAAAGAAGTACTCGCAGATATATGGTTTATCGTTTTGATATCTCTTCACTTTATAGCGGTATAATTACTCGACTTAATCACTCAATGTTGACCTACTCATATTGATAATCCAATATTCACCTTTAAAAATAAATCCACTACTATTGATATATTAGCAAGTTTTATATCCTTAGAAATAATTGCCTAGTTGAGGATTTGAGAAACAAATCCATAAAGAGTGATAGAATGAATAAAAAAGTTAGAGGAATGAAAATAGTGGCATTTTTATGCACATTTTTACTGATAATATCAGTACTGGCAGTAGGAGCAACAAATAATAGAGGATTTCGATTAACCCTTCTAAAAACAGGGTTTGAAGGGCAAGAGCTATTTTCGAGCCTTATTTGAGCATGTATTGCTCTCTTGTGGTTTTTTTCCTTATATTTTTCTGTTTTTTTCCATTTTTTACATAGCTATAGCTATATTATCCCCTCTTTCTCAAGGGTTCCGAGTTGATACAGATTGAAACTGAAGGACGTAAATGTCATCTTTACCGCCGCACGTGCCACCGTGGTAACCATCGTATGACCACTCTTGAAGACGTTTTTGACC
>JAFDUB010000124.1 GCA_019594025.1 Thermoplasmata archaeon | reverse complement strand
AGGGTGCACGATCAATCGATAGTTCATCTTCTCGCCGTTGAGATAAGTCGACAGGAAGAATGATTCTCCATCGGACTCGACTCCCAGCTGGTTGCCTTCTTCATCGTACTCGTAATCACTATCGCCCATGCTCAGCAGGCGATTCCCTTCATCATACTCGCTTTGCAATTCCTTTTCCACCTCTTCGTCAACATAATATGTTCTTCCCATTATATTACTCCTTCGGTCGTACTTTATATCTCACAACTCAACCAATATATCCTTTCGTACCTAAATATTTTTTAATTGTAGATATATCTTTTAAAAGGATTATAATAACCCCTATGATCCAAATGATCACCATCGATTTTATAAAAAATTGGCTTGTAAAAAATGGGAGTTGTAGTGAACTAATGATAAAAATTGTAAATGTTACAAAAAATAACATTTCACCATACATCTTAAATTCGACTAGTCTTTTAGTTTCATTATATTTAAGGTCTAATTGTCTTGTAAAAAGGATTCCAAGGACTGACATCAAAGGAATGAAACTTCGTGTAGCAAATAAAAATAATAAGACATAGTTTCGATAAGATATGATCTCAACGAATAGTTGAATACAAGCAATAATCATGATAGCTAACATTAAATAACGGGGTGTTCTTAAACGGGTCATTATTCTTGTATCTAAATCCAAATCAGCAGTCCCTATCTCTTTAAATTTTTTTTGCATTTTAATCAATATAATAAAGGCAAGAAAAGCTAGGAAAGCTATGACAAAGAACCATAATTTATGTTGTACAAATAAAGCTTCTTCCATAATAATCACTCCGAGTAACATCTTGGAACAGGAGGAGCATTACCGATCTGAGTATAACGAACCCCTGCATCGAAAAATAGACTACAAAAAGCCGCATGAAATGAAAAAGCACCACAAGCTATGGATATAGAAATTAGAGGAGGGAAAAACTTTGATAACACCAAAGAGAGACCTCCTGCCAAAGCACACCATTCCGCAATGTAAGTAGAAGCCTTCTTATTGCACCAAAATTCATATCCTATAATAACCCCAAATATCCTAATATAATCAATACCGCATTCCGCTCCTGCAGGAGGAGAAGGTAAACCATTTCCCCCGCCATTTCCTGTCCCACTTCCATAATCAACAGCTGAAGCGCATATCTGAGCACACTCTTCCTGTGCCGTACTAGAATCATACCCCGCATCAATGAAGGAATAGTAACAGTCTGCAAAAGTCGCAAAATTACCACCACATTCACCACTTACACCTGCCCCACCATTGATCAGCATCGGCGGACCCCAGAAGACGTTCCACCTACCGGTGGGGTCCCGGAGGTTTATAGGATCGTTCCTCACGTACATATACATGTTAGGCCCATCTACCATACCCATAGGATCGTTGCTCAGGAACCTAGACTGCACAGGCGAGTACATCCTGGCACGGTAGTAGTACTGGCCGGTCTCATTGCTATCACTATCACCCATGCTCAGCAGGCGATTCCCTTCATCATACTCGCTTTCCACTTCTCCTATCACCTCTTTGTTAACATAATATGTTCTTTCTATTATATTACTTCTTCGGTCGTATGTGAACTCCGTAGCGATGCCGTCGAGGTAGATAACGGAAGTGAAACGGCCTTCGCTGTCATACTCGTAATTTGTGTAATAATTGTTGCCTTCTTCATCGGTCTCCCTCATCACCGTTCTCCTTCCGTTTGCATCGTGTTGGTATCTGAATCCGGGGATTAGACTACCGTCCGAACGTACGTTGGATATCCTCGTCAGTCGGTTGGCGTCGTCGTAGTTGCAATACGTCTCATCCCCTTCCGGGTCGGCCACGCTCTGGAGCCTATTGCGGCAACTCACCTTTTCGTAGAGGTAGATTGAGCCATAGTTTGAACTCTAGTTCTCACCCTCTACCTGGTTTTCGTCCATGTCGTAGATATAACTCTTGTTTCGATAGTGATTGCCTTTGTCTATCGAGTGGGGTTCACTCCTATCTATCACCTCTATTTTCTATAAAATTTTTCAATTTGTTTTTGTTGGTAAATACAACATACAATCCACCCATACCAAATCTCTTTGACTTGATTCTTAATATAGTCCCTTTCAACCATAGTTTGTCTATATCATCGTACTCTATGTATATATCAGAGAGGAATCGGATTGATGATCCAAAATCTATACCATCTTTTTTAAATACTATCCTATTGCGGACCGCCCCTCTTCCAACCATAACCAGAATTACCATAAATAAAAAAGTATAGATACCAACAAATAAGCCATATTCAACAGTTGGTTTCAAAAAAAATGAATATACTCTACCAATATAAAAGAAAAAAAGAAGAAAGAATAAGAGGATTAAATTAGAAATATTAAGCGTGTTCACCAAAAACAACTTTCCTTTTTTCATTCATTAGCCCCTCCTTTGATTCAAAATATCTAAGGCCCTTTTAACTTTCCTAGTATCGGTAGTTCTTAACCAGAAGACTTTTTCAATTTTGCCTTCATGAAAATTTATCTTAAGAAAATTATTGTGCAAATTAACATTTTTTATATTGGAATAATCAATATGAGTATCTTTGAGGAATCTCAACTTAGATTTGATTATAACATCTTCTTCGGTTAGAATCAATATATTCCTGAAATGATATAGCCCTTCAAAACATAATATCACTATTAACACCGCATAACTTAATATATCCTGATAGAATACTAAATTTGGAAAAAAATAGCGAATTAAGAGAAACCATATACCAAAAGTCCACACTTGGATTAAAAATAAATGTAGATCAAATAACTTTAATTTTATCACGTTTAAATCTCCCAAATTTAATAACATTGCCACATACATATACCTACTTGTATACCTAAACAAGATCCACAGGCTAAGACAGTTCCTTTTGATGGTGCCACTGCTGCTGCAACACAAGGTATTATGCATATATCACACCAGGAAGGAGGGAGAGGAACCCCTGCAACTAGAGAGGCTATGCTCCACCCACACTCTTCAACCATGCATTCAAGGACACAACTCCAATAACCATTCTCATGCCCCTCTTCATGATCAAAACAATAGTCTTTACAGTCCTCGTAAGAATGACCGAATGTCATGCAGTGCTCGACACTGTCGTAATTCCAATTATCGGGACAGGCGTCACCAGCTCCCAGACCACCATTGATCAGATTCGGCGGACCCCAGTGGAACCTACCGGTCGGATCACGGAAGTTTACAGGATCGTTCCGCACGTACATATACATGTTCGGGCCATCTACCATACCCATAGGATCGTTACTGATGAAACGACTCTGCATCGGTGAGTACATCCTCGCTCGGTAGTAGTACTGGCCGGTCTCCTCGTCATACCTTCTTCCCGTGTACTGATACGGGTTGAACACTTCTTCTTCCTTATACCTCGACTCTCCGAATACGGTGTACCTGTACCGGTTGACCACGCTCTCGTCCTCATCGATGAGTTCGGTCACAGAGCCCAATCCATCGTACAGGTAGAAGTACTTCTCACCATCAACAGTGATCGATATAGGCGCATCAATGAACATATGCGCCGTGGGTCCACATACGCCGCCGTCGCATGCGACAGGGTGCGTGTACCGGACGGTCGGATGATTGTCGCCGAACTCGTACAGCACGTTCTGCCCATTTATCCGGAACGAGTTCCGGAACTCTAATGAATGCTGCGCATTCATGTCGACATACAGATAGTGCACGGTGTAGAGATCATCGGT
>JAFDUB010000043.1 GCA_019594025.1 Thermoplasmata archaeon | reverse complement strand
TTCCATCCTTTATATCCTTCGTTGCGCAGATAAATGTTGGTCTCCAGAAGGTTAACCCCCAGCACTATCAGTGCGAAGACAAATATCACGTAAGGTACCATGGAGGGATTCATCCGATACACGTCGGCGTTGAAGGGGTAGTACAGGTACACTCTATCCTCGGGAAAGAAGGTGTCCATGATCAGGTGGCTGAAGCTTACAAGCACGATCACCAATGATATGCGGGTCATCAGACTTTTACTTTTTTTCCTCTCGTACAGGTAAGACACAAGCAAAATCAACATAGGGATGTAAACCAGCACTACGGCGGTGTGGAATATTCTCATACCCAAGTAACCCCTCTGAAACAGTATGGCGTCGAAATCGATCACACCGTTCACCACAACCGCTATCACCGTCGCTGCAATCACCCTGTTTTTAACGTGAAGGCCGACCCCCAGTGCTATAAGTATGGATACCAGTACGTGATATACTGGATGCATAGGATATAAAATTGAAGTAGAGGTAAATAAATTTATGCTAGTTTATCAAGAACAAAAAAGTTAATTTATCATATTGCTGATTTCCCCCCATGATCGGCGAATCCGAATTAATAGAATTCTTGGACGAGTTTCTGTCGGTGGATGATATTACAGACGATACCGCCAACGGAATTCAGGTGGACGCACCCGGCGAGCCAAAAAAGGTTGCCTTCGCCGTAGACGCCCGAAGAGACGTGATCGAGAGGGCGGTGGATTATGATATGTTAGTGGTACATCACGGTATGTTCTGGGGTGACATAGATAGGGTGGCCGGAAGGGCGTACCACCTACTGTCGACACTGATAAAGAACGATGTAGCACTCTACGTAGCTCACCTACCTTTAGATATCCATCCTAAAATTGGTAACAACGTACTCTTAGCAGACGCTGTAGGCGCCTACCCCGAGGATACCTTCATGGAGTACAGGGGTACCGAAGTGTCCCTCTTAGCCATGTTCGAACCCCCCACACGGGCGGACGAGATAGCAGCCAGATTAAAAGAGGTTACCGGAGAAACCCCCTTCGTTTACTTACCCGATAACATGGTCAAAACAGCGGCGATAATGACTGGAAAGGGCGGCATGGCACTACCTGCCGCCGCCGAACTGGGCGCGGACCTTTTCATCACCGGTGAACGAACGTATATGGCATACAATCAGGCGGTGGACATGGAGATGCCGATCATATTCGGCGGTCACCACGCCACCGAGACCCTGGGTATCAAGGAACTCATGAACGTAGTGGAGCACGACTTCGACTGTATGACCGAATTCATAAGCGCCCCGTCTCCGATTTAATCAGTCCTGTGATACCACGGTAGCCAGCATGGTACAGGCCCGGAACAGCTTGTAGTTCGCCTCGTAGTCTCCGATATCGACGATGAACTCCTTAGGACCGACCCTTTCCACTTCTGGCAGCAGTTCCAGATTATCCAGCTTACCAGCGTCTTTGAAGAACATACTGAAAGCCGTTTCATCGGTTCTGATCACTTTACCCCCCTCTTTTACCGATGCAGCAACGGTCTCTCTGATCTCCTTTTTTACCACCTCGGGATGCCTGCACCTGGCACTGTACCTACCGGTAGGTATCTTGGTTATCACATGGGGTATATCCGGGTACAGATCCTTAGCCTCCCTAACCGCTTCTTTATCTCCGGATATGAAGAATACCGGTATGTCGTACTCACCCGCCAAAAAGGAGTTCATGGCGAACTCGCCCACCATCCTATCACCGATCATCAACTTGTCAACCACAGCACCGGAGTAGGTATGTGCCAGAGTACCCAAGCTGTGGGCCGAACTGTGGTATCCCACATAACCCACCTTATCTATTCCCTGGTCCAACCCTTCCATCTGGGACAGTATCTTCGGTCTTCCGTAGAACAGCTCGACCCTTTCGTCCATATCTTCAATCTTTATGTTCCGCATCTTACCGTGACCGTCGGTAACGAACACCTGCTTTGCATCCCCGTCGTAGGCACCCAAAGCGGCGGCGTTCGCCTCTCCGGTCATCCTCATCCTTGCATCTTCGTATTCCTTGGAATCCATGGCACCGTGTTTCACGGAGACCACGCCGGAGATCCCTTCTATATCAACCGAGAAAAGTACTTTCATCTTTTTTCACCTGCACCTACATCCGTAAAGAACGATATATGTGTTAGGGTTTTGAAAAAGCGGTATAAACTTATCAAAAGATTATTAAGTGCGTGAGGGATATTCCATACCTATGCCAATCGCTAACTTCGAGTTGAAATCAATAGATGCGGAGAGGTTTACAGAAAAAGGCGCTAAGAGAAAAAACATTAGGGTGGACCACAACAGTTCGGTCACCCGCATGACCCAGGTGGACAAGAACACCTGTATAATCGGCTTCAGATTTACCGCTAACTACAAGGGGATGGGAAGGATCGAAATTGAGGGCCAGCTTACGTACCAGGGTGATATACCCGACCTGGCCGCTACATGGAACAAGGAGAATCAGATGCCCTCTAATATAGCCAACAAAGTACATTCAACGGTTATATCAAACTGTATACCAGAAGCGGTTTTCATAGCTAGAGACCTTCAGCTGCCGCCCCCGATACCGCTTCCCAAGGTTAACATACCTGACAAAAAGGATCAGAAGAAGAAAAAGAGGAAAGGGGGAATGGAAGTAGCGTGAACTTAGATGGTGCACAGAGAAGGGATATTGGTCTCCACGGACGGCTGGGTAAATACCGCCGCCATGGGGGCGGATGTAGATGAAGACCTGATACGGTTTAGAATATTTCGTCCGTCGGATACGGCGTATAATCTAAAGGAAAAAAAGGAATTCACCTTCTCACTCACTGACGACCCTATGCTTTTTTACAAAGCCGCCCTAACAGGACACAACACCCAAGAACCAGAGCTGGAGGAAGATGAACTGATAGATGAAGACGGGCTCTATTACCCTAAAAAAGCTACCCGTGTATATTTCTGTAGGGTTATATCGACAGAAGATATCTCTATAAAAGATACCTACGGCTCGGCGGAGATATTAACGGTAGAAGCACGGATACTCCGGCATACCGGTGAAGCCGATTTTATCGGTAGGGAGAATCCCCTTGTGGACATAATGGTTCATCTCACCAGATATATTATCTCCGACGACGATAAGAAAGAAGCCATCGAAGGATATGTGAAATCTATCTTGGAAAAGGAGGACTCGCCAACGGCTGAAAAGATAGCTCAATGGATGGAGGAGCGTCGATGAAGTTCGACCTGCACGTGCATTCCGAGCATTCCGAGGACTCCCAATCTTCGGTTAAAGATATCTTGAAGATGGCGAAAAAGCGTGGTCTACACGGTTTAGCCTTCCTTGATCACAACACTATGGACGCCTATTGGGAGGCTGAAGATACCGACCTCATAATCGTGCCGGCGGTAGAGGTGAGTACACCACAGGGACACGTAGGTGCCATGGGAATGGAAAAAAGCATAGGCAGGCAGCCGGACGTGAAGACCGCCCTCCATCTAATACGCGAACACGGCGGACTTTCAGTAGCTCTGCACCCTTACCGCTTCTGGTCGGGTATAGGTGAAAGGGAAGTCAGGGCCCACGGCTGGGATGCGGTGGAAGGACTGAACGCCAGAACCGGAAAAAGAGATAATCTACGTGCTCAGCGCTTGGCCAAACCGCTTAACCTACCCATAATCGGAGGCAGCGACGCCCACAGTTTGGAAGAACTCGGTACCGGCTACACCATAGTAAAACAAGTGGATTCATGGCCGATGCTGTTGGACGAGATCCGAGCGGGGAGAACAAAGGTTGGGGGAACACATCGTTCTACCGGCGATACCTTCCGCTACGTAAAAAAATCGGTATCGGAGTGGATGGGCAGAGGGTTCAATCGGATGTGACCTTGGTTCGGTGGTACTCCATAAGATAAAGCAGCAGAGCACCTACCGACGCAGGAATCACTATGTGAAATAAAGAAGGGTCGTTCAGCATAGCGGTTTTCAAAGGAACTCTAAGGCCACCGAACATCAGCCCGAACAAGAACGCCATGGTGATAGAAGTGGACCGATCGAGCATATATTCTAGAAGTTTGGCGAAACCGAACAAACCCACCAATCCACCGGCTACGAAGATCACTATGTTAAATATATCGAACGTGTTGAGAGCATGGAGCATATAATGGTACTCACCAAGCAAAACCAGCACCAGTGAACCGGATATTCCCGGCAATATCATGGATGCTACGGCAAAAACACCGCCGAAAAAAATTGAGATGGGATTGTGAGTGCCGGTGATACCGTTCCCACCAACCACGAAAAAGGCTACCAAAAAACCGATCACTCCTGAAAGTACCTCCCGAACACCGGTGGGGTCTATGTACCGGTAGACCACAAATAGGGATGCCAGTATCAGACCTATAAAGAATGAGTAGCTTGCGGTGGAGTAGGTTTCCAGTAAAAACTCCATAACTCTAGCCAACAAAAGTGTGGCGATCACCACACCTATACCCAAGGGTAACAAAAATCTAAAGTCGATATCGTTCCAATCCTCTTTAACATCTTCTCCCCTGATGAATTTGATAGGCAGTGTAAGCGGGAGGGTATTTATGGCATGTATCAACCGTCGGTAGATACCCAGGATCAACGCCATCGTACCTCCGGATACACCTGGCACTACATTGGCTAAGCCGATGGCCGTACCCTGCAGCGTCCGTTTTATAAAACTTATCTCTTTCATGCCGTTATCACCGTGAAAGTTGATTGCGGTTATATTGTTTTCCTTCAACCTACGTATCTTATGAGTAAAGGTAAAACAACGAAGAGTCCGATCCACGTGAATACGTTGGAGAATACACCTACCGTGAACACCCGGATTATACTGTTGGACAAAAACTCGTTGGGCGAGTCGCTGGATGTTAGTGTTTTCAAGTCTGCAATAGAGGGCTTACGCACCTTCAGCTCCACATAACCCGCTATCCAACCCGGACCTATCAATGTTAAAGACATAAAGGGAGCCAGCAAAAATGAAGTAAGTACCGATGCAGGGTGCCCTCTACCCAAAAGCGCCCCTAGGGCAGCCATACCGCCAACAGCTATGAACCAGTACAACCATGCCCTCCATATGTTCAACACGTCTGAAAAGATGAACAGATAAATGGCCAGACTGATGAAAAATGCAGGGGAAATGAAACGCAGTGCACGGGTGTATGCCTTTTTACTGATCTCTTCCAAATGCTCGAAACCGCTGTGTTCACCCTCTGATTTTTCTTCCTCCATGGCATTTTCTATCTCGTCCATCACCGGGTCCATCTTGCTCGAAGGTACCAGTGCGAGGATCCTACCGCGTTTAGAGGATTCGTATATCCTCTTCCCCATATACTCCTCCCGTTCTTTACTTGCAACCCTCGCCACGGATGGAGCAAAATGAGACACCCTTTCTATAACGCCCCCGACGAGGTCGTCGTGCTCCTCCAACTGCTCAACGCTTTTTTTCCTCTTCTCGTCGGAAAAAGTGAGCATCGTTGATTTAAGGTACCAAAACATCTTCAACTTCTCACCCGGGGTCATACCCCTAAACGCCCTACCCAGTGTGAGAGATATATCCCGGTCGATAAGTTCTACGTCCACATCTAGCTCATCGGCGAAGGGTACCAATCTAGCGACGTCGCCTTCGGCGTTCAATCCTTTGAATCTCCGTAGATTCTCTCTTAAAGCCTCGGTGAACGCCTGGTACACCAATACACCGGTTTTACCCTCTTTGTACGAAGGTAAAAGGGGCTTTTCACTCCAATCATTCTCCCCCAAAGCCTCGAAACGTTTATCACAGAGAGCGAAGGCCACCGTACTGGGGTGATACTCACCTATCATTCTCAAGAGATCCTCTTCCAGCAGGTCTCCTCCCAGATAGTCGACTCCGACTATGACGATGCGGTCGCTGAACCTTTCTATCTTAGTGGCGCCCATTGTAGTGCCACCACACACTAGGGTAATAAATGTTTTTTGAGGGATATTGCGCAAAATTTATCCCATACCTCCCCCTTTAACCATGAAAGTGATAATATATGCCCCTTGATTCAGACAGATGTCATTTCTGCGGAAACTGGACCAGAGAATATACCCGAATCGGAGATCGGGCGGTATGTGAGGACTGCTTCAATGAATTGGTAGCCAAGATAAAGGAAGCCCTCTAAACGATATGGGCAAATGTTCTTTTCCTCGGCGTCCCATTGATAGATTAGAAGGGTGAGTGAAAATCACACTAAATCTTTTATAGGACCCCGTTTCATCAATCTTTCCCTGAAGAGGTGTCATCCTCTTCATATTAGTGAAGATGGTTCCCAAGGAGGATAAAAAAATGGTACAACTCCATGACCAAACACTGAGAGACGCACACCAATCCGTCCTAGCTACCAGGTTGAGGACGGAGGACATGGTACCGATATGTTCCAAGATGGACGAAGTCGGCTTTCATTCCCTGGAGGTTTGGGGTGGAGCGACCTTCGACGCCTGTATAAGGTACCTGAACGAAGACCCGTGGGAGAGGCTCAATACATTGAGCGAGCATCTGCCGAACACGCCTCTTCAGATGCTGGAAAGAGCTATGAATATCGTAGCGTACAGAAACTTCCCCGACGACGTGGTGAAGAAGTTTATCTATTATGCACATAAGAACGGCTGTGATAATTTCAGGATATTCGACGCTCTAAACGATCTTCGTAACATGAGGGTACCCATACAGACCGCCAAAAATGTGGGCGGTCACGTTCAGGGCTCACTGTGTTACACCATATCTCCGGTACATACGGTGGAGAGGTATGTGGAGGACTTCAAAAAGCTGGAGAAGATGGGCAGCGATTCTCTTTGTATTAAAGATATGGCCGGTATGATCTCACCCACCAGAGCCTACGATATAATCAAAGGGTGTAAAGATGCGGGAATAAAGATACCGATCGATCTGCACAGCCACAACACTTCTGGGATGACCGGATTATCGTACATGAAAGCGTGTGAAGCAGGGGTGGATATAATGGATTCCTCCATATCTTCATTGACCGGTGCCACCGGTCAGCCCCCGACCGAATCTATAGTCGCCGGTCTAAAGGACACCGAGTACGATACAGGCTATGACATGGAACTACTCATGGATATAAGGGAGTACTTCAACGAAGTATGGCGAAAGTACAGCCATCTACACCGTGAACAAGCCCTGAGAATAGATCCTTCGGTTACGATGCATCAGATACCCGGCGGTATGCTGTCCAACCTTGTAAGTCAGCTTGAAAAGCAAGGGGCCGCGGACAGCTACGACGAGGTTCTTAAAGAGGTGCCGAGGGTAAGGAAAGATTTCGGCTATCCGCCACTGGTAACACCTTCATCTCAGGTGGTTGGTGTACAGTCGGTAATGAACGTTAAATTCGGTAGATACAAGAGGATAACTAACGATACCAAGGAGTACTTCAGAGGCATGTACGGCAGGCCACCGGGAGAGATCACCGAGGAGATGTACGAAAAGATTCTAGGTCCGGATTGGAAGGATCAGGTGATAGACGACCGGCCAGCGAGTTTGAAAGAACCCGAATTTAAGAAACGAAAGGACGAGCTGGAAGATATGGGATTGTTTAGAAAACCCGAGGATGCTCTTACTTACGGCATATACCCCGATATCGGACTTAAATTCCTTAAAGGAGAGGTGGAAGCGGAATTCACATCGGATCAACTACCGTTGAAGAAGCCTGAAGATGAGAAAGAGGTGATCCGAAGACCGGAGTATCCATTACAGGGTAAGGTGAGGGTAGACGGGCAGAACTATCAGGTGAAGATGAAGAACCAGGATATGGTCACCGTCGATGGAAAGGATTACCGCATCTCAGTACTGTTCCCGGAAGGTCAAAAGAGCTCTTCAACTAAATCAGAAAAGAAATCGGAACCTTCGGGCGAAGAGATAGATGTGGTCTCACCTATGCTGGGCACCATCCTCAGAATACCTGTAAGTGCAGGAGAAAAGGTCAGTGCAGGTGACCCAATCGCCATCCTAGAAGCCATGAAGATGGAGAACGACATAACCGCACCTAAAGACGGAACAGTTAAAGAGCTGCACGTTAAGAAGGGAGAGGACGTTGAAGAGGGTGCTTTAGTAGCTACGTTGGTATGATAACATGAGTCCGCTAGAAGTTATAATAATAGGTCTCGTCGTGGTGTTCGCAACCCTTTCCATACTCACCTTGAGCACCTATTTTTTCGGATGGATAATCAACAGATACTTCGTTGAAGAAGAAGATGATAAAGCCAAGGTGGCCGCCATCGTAGCCGCCATACATTCAAGGGGTGGGCGTTAGATGTTCGAGATGGGTATATTCGCTCTTACATGGCAGAACGTGATCATGCTGGCGGTCGGCCTTTTACTTATTTATCTCGGTGTTGCAAAGAACATGGAACCACTTTTACTGGGCCCCATCGGTTTCGCCGTTATCCTCGCCAATCTACCCCTGACAGGTATAGCCGAACCCTCCGGACTTTTAAACATAGTTTATTCCGAACTCATCGCTACCGGTATCGTACCGCTGATCATATTTCTCGGTATAGGTACCATGACCGACTTTTCACCACTCCTAGCCAACCCTAAAACCTTCTTACTTGGAGCTGCGGCTCAGTTAGGTATATTTTTAGCTCTAGGTCTTGCAATACTCATAGGTTTCGACCTGAATGCAGCGGCATCCATAGGTATAATCGGGGGTGCGGATGGTCCAACCGCCATTTACGCGGCAACCAGACTTGTCGGAGACCGCCCGGGTATAATCGCCGCCGTAACGGTTTCAGCTTACTCTTACATGGCCTTAGTACCTATAATCCAGCCTCCTATTATCAAGGCCCTTACCACCAAAGAACAGCGTAAGATAAAGATGGGAAAGATGAGGAAAGTTGGTAAGCTTGAAAAGATAGTATTCCCCATAGGTGTGACCATCATTGTCGGACTCATAGTTCCCTCCGCTTTACCCCTGGTCGGTATGCTGATGCTCGGCAATCTTTTCCAGACCTCTGGTGTTATGGATAGACTATCAAAAACAGGTGGTAACTCCTTGATGGACGTAGCGACCATAATGCTCGGACTCGGCGTTGGCTTCCTGATGACCGGAGGCACTTTCATACAGTTAGAGACCCTTAAAATACTGCTGCTCGGAGTCTTCGCCTTCGCCACAGCCACCGCCGGCGGTACCCTTTTCGGACAGATATTTTACAAACTGTCCGGCGGTAAGGTCAACCCTATGATAGGTGCGGCCGGAGTTTCGGCAGTACCCATGGCCTCCCGTGTGGTACAGAAGATGGGGCAGGAAGAAGAGCCCGGCAGTCATCTGTTGATGCATGCAATGGGGCCAAACGTAGCCGGGGTTATAGGTTCTGCCACTGCGGCAGGCATATTGATAGGACTACTCGGGTGATAAAATGAAAAGTGAATTCATCAAAAAAGGAGAAGAGAAAGAAAAGAAAGAGGTAAACGGTAAGTTATTCCGTCTGCTTCAAAAATCCACTGCTATGGAATCGATAATCGCCGAACTCGATATAGGTGTGGAATCAGAAATCTATCGACACAAGGGGGAGGAAGTACACCTGGTTCTACGTGGTAAAATCGAGTACCAGGTCGGTGACGAACTGTATACCATACAGGAAGGCGATGTTTTGTGGCATACTTCGAAAGTTAACCACCGGGCTAGAAACATAGGTGATGGAAAAGCGGTTTACATCACCATCAGCTCACCGCCGACTTTCATGTGAGGTGTCGATCATAAAGGTATATCGAGTGGATAAAACAACATCGACCAACGACCTTGCTAGGAACCTCAGCGGAGGTGACGAGGATTTCGTAGTGGTTGCGGAAGAGCAGACGTCGGGTCGAGGCAGGTTAAACCGTAAATGGATATCCCCCAAAGGGGGACTCTATTTTTCACTCTGTTGCGAACAAGAACCTCTTTTACCGTTGAAGGCCGCGACCGCCGTTGCTCAGACCTTAGATGATTTGGGAGTTCCCCCCTCCTTAAAATGGCCTAACGATGTACTGGTCGATGGTAAAAAAATCTGTGGTATACTTGTGGAAATCGTCGGCAGCAAGGCGGTGATCGGTGTAGGTGTAAACATGGATTCCACTCCCATCAAAGGTAGTACGTGCGTCCATCACATATTGGAAAGACCGGTCTCCTCTGAAACTATAATGGATGGTATCATCACACGTTTCAAAAGAATCAACCATGTATTGGAAACCTACAAACAGTACTCCTCTACTATAGGTAAGGAAGTGGTTATAAAAACACCCAGCGGTAATGTATCTGGTAGGGTTGAAGATATCGACGAGAAGGGTAGAATCGTATTAGATAATGGAAGTAGTATTATCTCCGGTGACGTTATTTACCTTCGCAGCAAAGAAAATTAACTCACCTCTTACCTAGAGTGCTCCACAGTATAGCCAAATCTCTTACATCTACACCTTTTATAAAATAGAGTACAGCTCCATAGACCAGAAATGAGATCGTCAGAAGCGGTAGTAGGCCAATTTCTGCAATCGGTGAAAAAAGTACAGCCCCCATAACGACGCTGGCACAGAAAGGTTTCCACAGGTGCGCTATAGGAAGTGGTTCTAAAAAATTAGAGACCCTATGGTAGTTGAGTAAGAAGTGTATCATCTCTGCCAGAACCAGAGCCATGGCGGCTCCGGTTACCCCGTACATAGGTATCAATAAAACTGCGGTAAGCACCAACGTTACGGATGACAAGAAGAGATTCAAAGAGGCTTCAGAGGTTTTATCACTGGCCCAGAGAGCGATCTTCAAACTGCCGTTCATGAACAAGAAAGGCAACATCCACACCATAGTTCGAAATACTGGTACGGTGGCCATGAACTCCGCACGATATATTAGGCTTAGAACGTCGTCGGTGATGATATAGAGTGCGATGGTGATAGGTAGGCCGGTTATAAGCAAATATTTCATGGATCGGGTATAAGTGCGGTTCAGTACCTCTACACCTTCATCGTACTTTCGTGAAAAAACTGGATAAAGGGCCCTTCCGAACGAATATGGGATCACTCCCAAGAACACCACTATTTTCCACCCCGCACTATAAACACCGGTGGCGTAGTCCCCTTCCATCAGTGTTAGTAAGAGAACGATTACGTGTCCATAGAACACCGCAAGAAGAACGAACACAGTGAAGGGCATGGTGGTTTTTATTGAACTAGAGAGATATCGAAACCCGGGTTTATCCAATCCATCTCCGATAACCAACATGTAAGCCCCTAGGGATAAAAAGAAGTGAAATAGATAGGCAATCAGTAAAAGTAGAAGTATGTTCTTGAGGTCCAACCCCATACGTATCCCGGTGAAACCGAATCCTAGATACACACCTTTACTGATAAGATCGGTGATACCCTGCACATCCATGCGTTCATGGGCTTGAAATATTGCAGCGAAAGAACCAGTCAGTTTTTCAGCAGCCAGCATTATTCCCGCCAAAAGGAGAATCCCCAGGGTCATGGCGGTTTCGAGGTAAGGGACTAGTAAAGTGTACAGAACAATCAGGATGACAAAATTTAGTACACACAACAACAAACGGCTCGTTAATATGGTGGAAAGCACTTCTGAAGTACGGAACTTGGCCCGAGACACTTCCCTAACGGCCATCTCGTCGAAGCCGAAGTCTATAACCACAGCGGTGATATATGCTATAGCGAAAGCCAGATTGAAGATACCGAAGCTTGCGGGAAGCAGATGATTGGCTAATAGTATAACGAATACCGCTGTCAGTATCCTTGAAACGAACTTTCCAATCATCAGCCAAGATGTATTTTTAGCGATCCTTAGGTCGGTTTTCAATATATCGTAGAGGTAGATAGATAGAATCTATAAAAAATACTCGACAAGTATTATCATCCTCGGTTCAATAATATATTCGTAAATATCTATGAGGTTGGCGTAAAAAGGTGCTAACCTCATATTTACCTATCGGATTTCCTGTACCTCTCTTATGAATTTTGATACTAGATGATCTATCTAATAAAGAGATTTATTAGAGCAACTATTCATTTTTGAGTTTTTTTTGAGGAATCTTGTCACTCTTTTGATATTCACTCCCACTCCTTTAGCTATCGTAGAGTTTTTCACCTTGATTTTACCAGTATACCTTGTTCTTTTACCTGTTTTATGATATACTTCGTTGATCATAGATTCAGCCCCGGCTCTCAATTGTAAGAACTTCTTGTATTCTGGATCTTTCATCAATGCTCTCCGTTCAGCGGTTATCCGCTGACGGTGGTAGAATCCATAGCTATAAAATCCATTTCTCTCCACTACAAAACATTGTTCTCTCAGTTTACAATTATCACACATTTCTTTTTTGAACCTTCCCCAGTATCGTTGTTTATTTGGATAATACTCTTGTCTATAGGGTCGATGTCCTTCTGGACATTCAAGCATCTCATAACCATCAAATTCAGCTTCTCCGAGTGGTATCCTTTCACCTTCAATTTGTCTTCCTTTTATGCCGGAGAAATGCTGGGCCACACCGTTCTCACCACATTTCTCTTCGATATCTTTTCCAGAGTAGCCAGCATCGTTGATTAGATCTTCCATATTCGTTTGACTGGATAGCTCGTCAACAGAAGACTCCAGCATTTGAACGTCTTCTGTATTATTGGTATCAACATCGACTTCTGTTATAATCTGAAATGGATTATCTTTTGAGCAGGTTTCACACCAGTTCGATTTGTAGCCTTGATAGCTTTCACCGTTTTTTTCTCTATATGTAGCTTCATCATCGTGTGGATTCTGTAAAGAACCACTATGTACATCTTTTGGCTCTTTCAGCTCGACATTCTTTTCCTCTTCACAGTCGTCACTATCATCGTTCGATCCCCGGAACTTTTTTGCAGGTTCCCACATCTGTTCTTCTTCGTCCTCGTTCTCTTCCTGATATTTTTCATCATCTTCAAGTTCGATAATACGATAACATTGTTCGTCCAGTACTCTACAAATATGCTCAAAGCTTTTGAGCATGTTGTAC
>JAFDUB010000056.1 GCA_019594025.1 Thermoplasmata archaeon | reverse complement strand
GACCTGTCGGTTAAGGAGCCTACACTTGAAGAAGCTTTCATCAGACACACCGAAGAGGATGAAAAGGATCAGGAGGAGGCCACATCATGGATGTGAAGGAGTACTTTACTATACTATGGGCCTTCGTGGTCAGGGACTGGCAGAGGCGGTGGTCTTACAAACTAAACTTCATCGCCATGCTTCTTTACCCCATAGTATAGTAAAGTACTCCTTCACATCCATGATGTGGCCTCCTCCTGATCCTTTTCATCCTCTTCGGTGTGTCTGATGAAAGCTTCTTCAAGTGTAGGCTCCTTAACCGACAGGTCGGATACTCTTACGTTCTTCACTATCTTTTCTATTACTTCATGAATCCTACTACCGTCCTCAAGATAAACGCGAACTTTGTTGCCTTTCTTCTCTATGTGATCTATCGCTTCATCACTCAGAGTTAATGGATCGTCACCCGTCATAGTAAACTCCACGAGTCTTTTCGGGAATATTCGTTTCTTCAGCTCACCAGGTTTGCCCACGGACGTTATCCGACCTTTGTTGAGTATGGCTATCCTTTCACACAATTCCTCAACCTCGAACATGTTGTGGCTGGTGAATATCACTGTTTTCTCTTCCCGACCCATGATATCTTTTAAGAGAGATCTGAATTTTCTGCTTGAAACGGGATCCAGACCCAAGGTCGGTTCGTCTAAAAACAATATAGGAGTGTCCCTGATAAGATTACGAACCAGGTTCAACTTCTGTCTCATCCCGGTGGAGTAATCCGCCAATCTTTTTTCGTAGTCCTTCTTCTCCAGCCCCAACCTTTCACCGTAATCCTCCATCTTATTTTTCCAATCGTAAACCCCGTACAATCGCGAAAAGAAGCTCATGTTCTGATAAGCGGTGAGCCTCCTGTAGAACTTATCTCGTGCCGTTATTATATCCACCATAGCCCTCACTTTTTGAGGCTGCTTCACCACGTCGTAGCCATCGATATTTACCTCCCCGTCATCCGGGAGCAGCATAGTGGACATGATTTTAACCGTAGTGGTTTTACCTGCACCGTTTGGACCTAGAAGACCAAATACCTCTCCCGTTTTCACTTTAAAGGATATGCCGTCTAAAGCGGTGGTGCCGTTGAATTCCTTTCTCAAATCTTGTACTTTGATTACCATTATCAACACTTGCATCACGAAGCAAATGTAATAAACTTTTTGGGTTCTGTGATTTCATGCCTTCAATCGATAACTTTTGGTATATATTCCTGTATATCTCCCGGTAAGGTACCCCATCCGTATTCTTCAGAAGCTAGTTCTCCCGCTCTGCAGGTGATATATACTCCTAACCTGGCGGCGTCGAATGCACTCATTCCTTTAGAAAGAAGAGCTCCTACAACACCTGCAAGTGTATCACCGGTTCCCCCAACGGTCATGGTCGGTGACCCAAAATCGTTGTGTTTAGATCTACTACCGTCGGTCACATAGTCGATCTCACCCTTCAAGATCAAAGATACGCCTCTCTCAGCCGCAAATTTGTCGGCAACCTCGGTCGATACGTCATCTCCTCCGGTTATACTGCGAAATTCTGCTTTATGAGGCGTTAACACCGCCTCGCCGGCGATAGATGCGCTCCCTACCGCCGTCAGAGCATCGGCGTCGATGACTTTTGGAATAGTTATGTTCTCTATTAGCATCTGCACAGATTCCATGGTAGCGTCGTCCCTGCCCATCCCCGGTCCGATCACGACCGCATCACATTCCTCGGCAAGTTCCAGTACCTTCTCCACGTGGTTCGGCAACAGATTCTCTCCTTTCAACGGATGTACGATAAAATGTGGGTCGAAACCGGCTATTATCGAAGCCACTCTAGATGGCACTGCTAGATGTACCTGGTCAGCACCTGTACGATAGGCTGCTCTGGCTACCAAAGCCGGTGCCCCGGTGTACGGACCTCCACCGATAACAAGTAATCTACCGTTCTGTCCTTTATGGGACGATTTTTTTGGGAAGGGGTACAGAAGCATCTCACCCGGCCCCGTATATTTAACCGCTTCTTCCGGCACACCTATATCCCTGATCACGATCTCTCCGCAGTTGTCGGTGTTCATACCTTCCTTGACATCATGGAATGTTACCGTTATATCCGGTTTAACAGCCAAGTCCGCTCCTAACCCGCTGGGGACGTCGATGGATACCACCGATGAATCGCATTCGTTTATTCTTTGAATTACGCTTCTATATGGTTCTCTCACCTTTCCGGAGATACCGGTACCCAGCATCCCCTCTATTATAACAAAATTTTCCGCTTCACTCCAATCGAATTTACCTATCACTTCACACCTTAACCTATCCAGATTTTGACGAGCAATTTCTGACCTAACTTCCTCCCGCCCCTTTATCAAGTACATTATAACATCTTCTTTTTGAAGATAACGTGCGGCAGCGTAAGCGTCACCACCGTTGTTACCTGTCCCGCATACGAACAAAAATTTATCCTTTTCAAACCTCTCCTTCAACTCTTCAGCTAGTGCTTTTCCGGCATTCTCCATCAGCTTCAGCGGAGGCATTCCTCGGTACTCCGAGTTCCTATCTATGACCGCTACTTCGGTGAAAGGAATCATAGATAGGTTATTTAACTACCTTGTAATATCTGTTTTGGAAACTATATTTAGCAATATAGTTATAAACCGGTGAATAGATAACGGTAATAATACGAGGAGGCTTTTATGTCACCAAAAGGCCAAAACGATAGGATAAAAACGTACGTGAAAGGATTGGATGCAGTTCTTCAAGGCGGCATACCACGAAACAGCATCGTTCTTCTTGCAGGTTCTCCAGGGACCATGAAATCGAGTTTAGGATATTACATACTTTACCACAACGCCCTTGAAGACGGTAAGAAGGGAGTATACATATCTTTAGAGGAGAGCCGGGATAGTTTACTCAGGGGCATGGAAGGTCTAGGCATGGATTGGACCAGGGTTTCAAAAAATCTGAGCATATTGGATATAGGTCTGATCCGAAATCGGTTGGCAGAACTGGATAGACACGGTTGGATGGAAGTATTCAAAATATATGTTCGTAACCTACGGCGGAACTTAGAAAATGAGTTCTTGGTAATCGACTCCATGGCGGTCCTAGAAACAATGGCTGAAATGGACAATCCTCGTAAAGAATTATTCAAGTTCTTCGCGTGGCTCCGTAATCTAGAAGTGACTACTTTTTTGATATATGAGATGCCCTACAACAAAGTGCGCTTTACCGACTCGGGAGAAGGGTTTCTTACCGACGGTATCATCCATTTAGAACTGAGACGAGAAGGAAACAACGTTAATCTCTATCTGAGTGTGATGAAGATGAGGAGAACTAACCATTCTCGTGATTATTTTCCTTTACTATACGTTGATAGTTTTGAATTGGTGCGTGGTTAGAGCCTGGGACCTACAAGCTGCCACATTATTAGACCCAGGATAATCAGTGCCATCATATAAACCACTCCGTTAACCACCTTCTCTCCTGTTTTAGAGCTTAAGCCGGTTTTTTCAACTACCGCAGATAGGCCGTCTTTGAATACGTAACCACCGTCAAGGGGAACTGCAGGGAGTGCGTTGAACAATCCTACCATCAGATTCAGCCAGAATACCCAGTATAATGAATTGGCGATTACCCAGAATACCGACGAAGGTAACACCCCCACGGGTCCGGTCACTTCGTATAATGCGGTGATTTCCGAGGGTAGTGGTGAAAGGCCCAGAAAAGGAAGTGAAATGAACAAAAGACCGGACTGCATATACCCGCCAACCCCTCTACTCCCTTCCAATGGAGAGCCTAACAAGCGAGGTACGAATTCAGAATCCCATACCGATAATCCCATGTACGAGGTGCCAACTCCAAGATAACCCTGTCCTTTGTACTCTTCACGGTTCTCGTGGGGATAGTGTTCTGCATAACCTTCATACTTGTCAGCAAGTGTTAAATTAACATAATGTTCCTCATACCTCTCTTCGTTGTCCCACCGATGGTAAACTATGGTTATCTCTTGACCCGCAGATGTGTTGTCTAGCAGAGATTGAAAGTCATCAAGGTTTCTGATAGTTTCATTGTTCAAACTTATCAACACATCACCGGTCTCCAACCCGGCCTCATCTGCTGGATAATCATCGAGAGTATTGGCCACAACTATTCCCGAATATGTTTGGTGAGTTTGTTCTTCTTCCTTTTTTAAAGTTCGTACATCTACATACCCACCGGGTTCCACATCTAGAGTATAGAACCCCTCAAGACTTTCGATCCTTTCTCCATCGATTTCTATAATCATCTCTCCCCATGAAACTCCTACAAGGTGAGCCGGTGAACCCGAAACTATTCCGTTCACTATCACACCGTTCTCTCTAGGAGCTACCGCACCCATAAACACCGAGGTAAACAGTAAAACACATACGAGGGCCAGTAAGATGTTGGTAGTCGGACCCACTGAATAAATACGGTCTCTTTTAAGCTTGGGTAGCTCATTCATCTCATCTTCGTCGGGTTCTACGAAGGCTCCGATGGGTACTACTAGGAAAACCAAACCTAGTGTTTTGACTTTAATATCTGCCACCCTTGCTAGTATTCCGTGGGAGAATTCGTGTACGATTATGGCTACCGCCAATCCCAATATACCGTACCAAACCGGTATCAATGGATTAACTCCTGGGATACCGATTATCAGTCTAGGGCTAGGTGCACGTTCAGCAGGAATACTCGATGCCAAATATGCGGACCAGACTACGAGGTAAAGAATCGCCACCATACACACTCCTAATATCACGATACCCACATTTCCATAGGACGTCCAAAAACCCTTTTTTTGTGCAATCCGCTCTATGAGTTTTTTACCTTTCTCGGTTTTCCACATCAGCAGAGGCCCGGATAATTCCAAATTGTGCTTTTCCAGTAACCCCTTTTTGTCAAGTACAGCGAAGACTACGATGAAACCTCCGATAAGCAGAAGCGCATAGAGTATCCCTGTTAGCATCAATCATGGTTAATAACGTCTTCTTTATTTAGTTTCCCCTGTTCAGATGGTGATTATAGCCATGAGCAAGCTTATAACCGCCAGTATGGCCATGGACACAGCTATACCCGTCCCCAGTTCTCTATCGTACATGGTGGCGATCAGTGCTTTTGATACGGACCCAAAGGCCAAAGCCAGTAAAACGGTTGATACTGCTACATGGGGGGTTATAGTACCGGTAGACTGAAGTACACCGACGGAGGCGGATACGGATGTAGTAGAAACCAATCCGGCTATGGATGCGGCATAAACTCCGTGATCTCCAAAGAAAGATATGCCTACGTGAGAAATCGATGATATGGATAAAAAGAGCAGACCGAATTTCAGAGCCGGTAAGATAGCGAAAGGATTCTTTACACCTATACTTAAATCTCCCTGAAAATGCTTCTTTTGCTGGGTCTGGTATAAAATCGATAAAGATACTCCTATAAGAACGATTACAGGTAAAAGCAAAAGTCTACCAACTGTGATCCCGGCAACCGCGGTTATGATGATAATGTCTTTCAGTATCATTGATGTATTAGTTAGGATTATACCTCTACGGACCGTGGGTCTCAGCATGCTACGCTCCGAGCTTCTTTGTGCAAGGGACGCGGTGCATGCGGCGGAGTTGACGAACCCAGCTAGGAACGAAGAAATCTCCACCCCCTTTTTCACATCGGATATTTTAATAATCAAAAAGCTGGAAAATGAGATTGAGGATACAAAAACCACCATGAGTACTGTTTTGAAGGGGTCGAACATCCTCCCCGGTCCTACATATTGATTTACATCTCCCATCAGGTATGTTATTGGCAGAAGAACTGCTATCAGAGCGGCGAACTGAAGCAGTCCTTCCATTTCCTTAGGGGTTATCACTTCCGCCAGTATATGGGTGTGCTTTTTGATCGATAGTATTGGAAGAACGATAACGGCCAAAATTACAGTTTCTAAATACAAGTTAAATCCACTTAAAACACCCAATAAGAAGACCAAAACTAGAGCAATCGAGCTGGTCATCCCTATATCACCTTTTAAAGCCTTGAGAACAGGGATTGAAAGGATGACCACCATTAGAGTACCAACAACTATCACGTTAGTACCGATAAAAGGGATGAGGAATCCAAGAATAGACACAAGGGTGAAAGTACGAACTCCGCAGACTGCATTTACGCCTTTTTTACCAGCATGATGCTCACGCTCAAAGCCGGTGATTAAGCCTATAGAAAAGGCGATTAAGAAGCCGAACATAGGCGTCAAATCCATAGATGCTTATGTGGTACGATAATGTTAAATTCTTCTCTCAGGTTCACAGCAGAGATTCAAGTATATCATTGTGTACTTGAAAAGCTCTTTCTCCGTAAAGCACGAACCTAACCGTCTTAACGCTGTCCAACCTATCTATCGATTCTATTACCGTACTCAAAGCGACCTTAGCGGCTTTATCAATCGGGTAGCCGAAAGCACCGGCGGATATTGCTGGAAATGCAACGGACTGGACCCCCTCCTTCTCTGCTAGTTCGAGGGCATTTTGATAACAGTTTTTCAGCAGTTCGTCCGATGGTTTGTTGACACCGTATATCGGCCCTAAACAGTGGATCACGTAATCGTTAGGAAGACTGTGACCTTCGGTGATCACGCACTCGCCCGGGGATATTGGTCCCATAGGCCTACACTCTTTTTCCAAACCCGGTCCGGCGGCCCTATGCAGTGCTCCGGCTACACCACCTCCCATACGAAGTTGGGCGTTGGCGGCGTTTACAACGACTGCACAGTCCGGCTGGTTCGCTATATCACCTCTAACTAACTCGATGGAAACGCCCTTTACCTCTTTTTTTATCATGATAAACAAGAGAGACTTAGAGATAGTTATATCTTTTCAAAAAAGACCTCTTTTAAAGGGGGTTAATTTTTAATACCCCCTGCTCATGGTTTAACCCCGATAAGATATATCAATAGGTGTTAATCATGAAGGCTTACAAGGCTGCAGGGTCATTTAAAATGGGAAGAAATTGGCAAAGATTCTCAAAAGAACTCATTGCAGATGATGAAGGAAGTGCTAGAGAAAAGGCTTTTTCCGTAATCGGAAGCAAACACGGCACAAAACGCACAAATATAAAAATCAAATCCATCGAAGAGATGAGTCCAGACGAGGTAGAAGACCTCGTTGTTCGAAACCTCCTGGAGGAGGAATAAATATGGTCGATGAAAACGAATTAAGAGAAAAAATGATGAGGTTAGAAACGATTAAATCCCAAATTCAGACTGTACAGAATCAGAAGGAATTTGTCCAGGGAATGATAGACGAGCACTCCGAAGCTATCCAAACAGTTGAAAACTACGGTGATCAGGAAGATGGTGAGGAGATGTTCGTTCCCTTGGGGGGAAACGCACACGTAGTTTCAAAAGTGGGAAAGAGTGACAAAGTACTCATAGGAATTGGAGCTGAAGTTTCCGCTTTGACCGGTTCTGAGAAGGCAGCGGAGATCATGGAGAAGAGGAAGAAGGAACTAAGCCAGACCCTGACCTCTCTGGACAACAGCATAGATAGGTTAAATGCGGAATATCAGAGCCTTGAAAACGAAGTTCAAAGAGATTATCAGGAACTCCAGTCTCAGATGCAGCATGGGTGACGGAGATAACAGGGTCGGGTAGGAATGTTCGAAAAACTAAAAGAAAAAATTACCAGTATAACTCACTCCAGCAAAAAGGAGATAGAGGAAGATGTTGAAGAGGCTTTTGTGGATGGTTGGGGCTCTAAGTTAAAAGAAAACAAGATCGAACCCATACTATGGGAGTTGAAGGTTGCTTTACTAGAGGCCGACGTAGCCCTACCGGTTGTCGAGGAGATAGAAGAAGAAGTCAAGGATGATCTTTTGAATAAAAAGATTGGACGTAAGTACAGTACGGAGGATGTGATTGAAACAGCTTTAAAAAACGCTGTTAAAACCGCTTTGGATTTAGAAACAATCGATCTTTACGACTTCATCGAGAAAAGCGAAAAGCCTGTTTCTATAATGTTCGTAGGAGTCAACGGTACCGGTAAAACAACCACCATAGCGAAGATAGCACATAACCTGATTAAAAGAAATTATTCATGTGTACTGGCGGCTTCTGATACTTTTAGAGCAGGTGCCTTGGAGCAGCTGCAGGAGCACGCCAATAGATTGGGTGTAAAGTTAATTAAACATTCTAAAGGTAGCGACCCAGCCGCGGTAGGTTACGACGCTGTCGAGCACGCCCGGGCACGCCGTAAGGATGTGGTACTGGTTGATACCGCCGGTCGAATGCAGACTAACAAAAATCTAATGGACGAGATGGAGAAAATAAAAAGAGTTGTGGAACCGGATCTGATAATATTCGTAGGCGACGCTCTAGCGGGTAACGACGCCGTAGACCAGGCAAAAAAGTTCAACGAAACCGTTGGTATAGATGGGGTTATACTAACAAAGATAGATGCCGACGCAAAGGGCGGAAGTGCACTATCAATTGGACATGCAGTCGGCAAGCCCATACTTTTCGTAGGTACTGGTGAAAAATATGAGGCCTTGGAAGCCTTTAATGCAGATTGGATGACTGAAAGATTATTTGGAGATTGATATTAATGAATTGGAAAAGATATATTAGCAGGGGAAGGATGATTGACTTCCCAGTTCTACAATTACTGATTACTTCAATCAAAAACAACCAGGGGCATTTGTTGGTTAAAGCTAAGCCCGATGACGGCTCAGAGGGACCCATTGAAAAATTGGTATCCATAGGAGGTACTCCAACTAACTACAACTTTAAAGTACTGGCAGACAAAAACGACGTGCTTAACAACCTTACTGCAGCCATGTGCCGCAGTGGTCTTGTTAAACCCTATGGGATACAGGAAGTAGCTAGCTCATTGGTTAGCAGCGAGGACCTCGTACTTGGTATGGACACGAACCTGCTGTACTACTGTATCATTTCCGAGCATCTTTTATCCGCCCTGGACGATGTAAATCCTTATTCATTTTCAAAAATGCCGAATTGGCTTTTAATTGCAGTTCCAGGAGTGGTGATGAAGGAAATCGAGAACGCCGCCAACCATAAGAAGAAAGGGAGACTAACACATATAGGTCGACAGGGATTCAGGGCGTTACAGGAGATGATGGTACTTCAAGAAAACAGGGGTAGTTCAGGTCTAACCGTTTTAGTGGTCGGTAAGACAAATCCTCAACAGCTCAGGTACGTAGACGAGGACAGTTCTAAACTCGAGAATGCCGACTCCCTGATAAGAGATCAATTCAGGAACTTTATAAGAGAGCTGGACTTCAGAAAAGGAGTTTACTTCCTAACCATGGATAAAACCAACGCGTCCCTGGGACGAGCGGAAGGCTTGAATTCTATTCGTGTAAATCATCCCAAGATGCTTAAAACCGGTTATGATCTTCATCAATTAAAGGGAGACACTATATTACTGGCACGGATAATATACGAGATGGCTGTGGAATTCGGCGTTATAGAGATATCTTGGAAAGAACACGGCCGAATCCATTATTTGGAGTTAGATTCAGGATGGCAGTGGAAGAATATGGGTCACTGGGAAAACTGGCAGCTTCTCTGCAACGGCTACGACAATTACTTCTTCCGAGAAGTAAACGCGTATGAAGATGTACCGGTAAATCAGATAAAAGAGGCGTGGCAGGAGCTAAGAGAGGCGATGATATAATTTGTGAGGCACAAATCTTTTATAGTTTGTTAACCAAGTATATATGAGAACTAAGCGAATGATGTTCATGTCTAACGGAAACAATAATACAGCTTGCGAAACCTTGACTGTAGACGACCTTACAAGTGCGATTAAAAACTGCGTCGACGGGCAGGGGATGCAAGAAGCAGCAGCGAGGTCCATGGCGGAGCATGTATTGAACTTCTTTGGATACAGCGAGAGGATAATCGACAATATATTGGAACAAGAGGACCGTGACGTTTTTTACATGCTGGAGGATGCTGGTCTCCTTACAACTGAGAGAGAACAGACAACACTGTACGACGGCAGAGAATGGAGAATCCATTATTGGTTGTTTCAGAAGGACAAGATTCTGAAGTTAAAAAAGCAGGAACCATCTGTTAAGAACGACAAATCTGCCGATGCCAACGTGTACGAGGATATACCTGAAGGTGTTTGGTCTTCAAGAATGGGTGTTGACGGTAAATGAATTGCGGAAATGATAGAATTTGCATCCCTAGAATAGTCTATATTCTGTTAATTTAAAAGGTGTTACAATGAAAGAAAAAGCAACTTTTGGAGCTGGATGCTTCTGGGGTGTGGAAGCTGCATTCAAAAAAGTACCAGGTGTTATCAAAACTAGAGTGGGATACACCGGTGGGGACCTAAGGAATCCGGATTACAGAACCGTGTGTGAGGATGAGACGGGACATGTGGAGGCATGCGAAGTGACATTCGACCCCCTTGAAGTGTCCTACAAAGATCTTTTGAAGGTGTTTTGGAACATACACGACCCTACCCAAAAAGACCGTCAGGGTAACGATGTAGGAACCCAATACCGCTCGGTAATTTTTTATCACAACGAGAGGCAGAGAAAGCTAGTTTATAAAACCAAAAAAGAGATGGGCGAAATACACGATTCGCCGATCGTAACTCGAATACGACCTGCATCACACTTTTGGGAGGCCGAGAAGTACCATCAGGACTACCT
>JAFDUB010000100.1 GCA_019594025.1 Thermoplasmata archaeon | reverse complement strand
TTGGCTTCAAAAGATAGAAAGAAGCTAAAGCGGAAACGGCTATCCAAAAGTAAACCTGGGCGAAGACGTTGAATTCGATGGTTTCATAGGCGATTATCCAACTGGTGAATCCGGGATCTAGTGATCTTAAAAATACGTTCACCGAGGGTATACTTGCTATTGACGCTAATATTATCAGAAGTAACCACGGCGAGAGAGCTCTGACCAGTTTTTTCCTATCTATGGGGTCTTGTTCCAATTCTATTCCTTTTCTCTTCCTATCGAATCGAAAGTAGATGTATAGTACTATCATAGAGATGAGTCCCGCTACGACTCCCAAAATCATTATCGGCGCCCTTATCAGGACCAAAAATATGCATGATAAACCGATAACTAAACCTGAGAGGACCGCAGGGACTATCCCTTTTTTTAAAGATTTTAAACCTCCTACAATCCAAAGCATGGCACACGAGATGATCGTGGCTATAACAGGTAGGAACAAGGATATCTTGAACGCAAATTCATATCCGAATTCTAGAGCGGTCATGCCCACCTCTCCTGCAAAAAGATCAGCGGGAAGGGTTATGGGTATCGAAAGTATTGCAAAACTCGTACTTGCATTATACCCTAGAACGGAGATAGCCACTGCAGAACTCGGACCAAATCCCATAGCGATGAGGAGGGGAGGGAAAAGCGCGGGAGTCACTACGCCTAAAGAGGTAACAAAAGTTCCAAAACCTATACCTATGAAGAGAGCTTGCTCTTCACGGGTGTGCGCCACCCTTTTTATCGCTTTCGATATGGTTTCTAATGCACCCACTTCTCTCATGATGAAGATCAGGAGCATGGTAAATACGATAGCGATACTGATACCAAATGACTGCAAAAAACCGTAGATGGTTGCGGCAGTTGCTACGAACAAGCTAGTTTCGAAGAAAGATACTGCAATTGCAAAGCAGATTATCAATCCTACCACTGCCATCTCCGCGGCATTTCTCCGAAAAAATAGGATGCCAACGAAGACTACTAGAAGGGGTAAGAGCACCAGGAAGAACTTAAGTGCCAGCATCATATTATTAAAGGCCTATAATCAGTATATTATAAGCTTTTTGCATAGGGAACAAAGTTGCGAAGAGGGTTTCGTCTGTACCCTCAAAATACCGTCGATAATACGGGTATCAATATAAGCACTAATGGTATAGACACAACTGTAGTCCATGTGATCGAAAGTGCAGTTCCTTTAGGATTTAAACCGTAGGGTAAAAGGAACATATTGGTACTTGTTATTGGAAGTATCGAGTTGATGACTATCACGGCAAACCATGCGGTCGGTATGATCCCAAAAAACATGAGAGGTGTGAATACAAGTGTTATAATGATAGGGGTGTAGACCATAGTTGTTAGGAATGCGTTGCGCCCGACCGCCCAATCGAAATCTCTATCCCCTCCTTTTTTCTTTGGAAATATCATCTTCCTCATCTCACCTAGTTTTAAATCTTTAGGGTGTATGCCTGAACCCACATAATAGAGCGCTGCGGGGATAGTTAGGGCAGTGATGAAAAACAATACGGTACCTCCGTCCCCTAGAGATCGGGTAGTGATCCCAAAAAAATGATGGATCAGTATAGCTGCTATTATAAAGGAGAGCAGATACCATGGGTATAACCTAAGGTACCAGGGCAAAGGCGAACTTTCTTCCTTCATGTTATTCTTTCTTTCATGCTTGTGCATAACCGAGAGAACGTATGGTATGATCGCAAAAAGACCAACACCGACCAATGCGATGTATATTCCTGCCGGAGCCGCCCACTTTTCTATAGCGAGAAGAGCACCCCCTACGAAGGCTGCGCTCCTCCCCTGGTTCGTCAATACTGTCTTTAAAAATATTCTTTTATTCATCCCGCTGATCTCTAATTTTTTCGCTTCGATCTTACCTAAGAAATACGCCAGCAGGTACATGAAGCCGAGAACACCGAAAGTTATACCTGTGAATATGAGCTCTTGCTTTCCAAATGATATATTAATAAATATTCTAAACATCAACAAAGGGATGAAGACGAACAATAATACAAGACCAAATTTTTTCATCACTCCATCTACACGCTCTTGTCCGAATGGTTTCGCTAGCAGATATGAAACTATCAAGCCGACTATTATCCATGGAAGTGTGTACAACCCACTTATGTATGGTAGAATGCTCTGCATGATGCTTATAAAATTCATGTTTTGGTAGGGAGGGGGAATTATTTAAAAAGTTCGCTTTATATCAAATTGGTCATTTTTAGACAAGCCGCTTACCTTCTATAGCGATTAAGGAACAAGTTTCTCTATAATTATATCCTGATATCCTGAGATGAACCCCCGCTATATCTTAATCCTATGATGGGATAATCGGAGTAAGGTATTAATACCGCTAACAGGCATATTTATGTATAGGGATATCAATGCCCCTCTCACGCAACTCTATGTTAGCAGTTTCACTTACAGCTTTTTTATTGATAGTGATGAGCGTTAGTGTTCCTTTTTGGACGGAAGGAATCGAGAGTTATGAACAAAAATCCGAAGAGATAAAACCAGATTATAGGGAGGATGCTTATATCACCGAGGATGATGGAGAATTGAGAGATATATCATCCCAGAAAACATCTAATGATCCCTCGCCTATGTATTCCCCTACGGACGATTGGTATTATAAGTACGATGCCGCACACCGATCCGATATAGATAGTCGTATTGGTTATTCACCAGGTGATAATGTTGTTGATCCAGAGGATTATGATGAATATCCTATAGATGGAGATACTAGTCTTGATGAATATGTCGAGGAGGTTCAATTTTATGGGATCGATAACCCGTCGGGAGACGATGACGGTTATGCTGACTTCACTGAAACTGAAGGTAATAGAACGAATAGCCTGATACCAGGAGAACAGTATTCCATCGAGGTCACGGTGGGCCCCAGCCCAGATGATCAGTACGTGAACGTGTTTTTTGACTGGTATGGTGATAATAACCTCGTGGGCAGCGAAAAGAGGTACGACCTTGGAGTAACTTCAGAAGGTGGTACCGTTTCGGGTCAAATTGACGTACCTAGCGATGCTGACGAGGGGTACACGCTGATGAGAGTAGTGTGTCAATGGAATGGATACTGGGAACCCGGAACTGTGCTAGGATATGGTGAAGCAGAGGATTATACGGCTCAGGTTGGAAGTATAGACTGGTGGGGTGCCATCAGGATGGAGCTCCCTGCTGGAATCGTAACTGAGATTGCATACCGTCAAGGCGACGAGGCCAACTCTGTGAAAGGGTACATTCACGAGGATGGAGGAACTGAACCTGGTGCCATAATAGCCGAGACAGCCGAGGATACATCTCCGGGAACCTACCAGTGGAATGAGATGGAACTGGTCGATACTGTCGCCATAGAAGAAGATCACTATTGGATCGTATTAGAGTTCAACGATGTAGGTGAAGATTATTTTCCTTTTGGAGTTTATGAACCTTATGTAGATGACGGTGGTTGGATCACTAGTATAGGCCACTTTTCGGGCTGGTCGCAGGATTGGATGAGCGATAATGACTACTCTTGGGCGTTGGAGGCGAAAGTCGAACCTCCGGCAGAGTTCGTATTGAACGATTGGTCTATCGATCCGGATCCTGCATATATAGACGAAGAAGTGACGATAGAGGGCGAAGTGGAAAATATCGGTGGAGAAACAGGTAGTACCTGGATCGACCTTTATGTGGATGATATGGAAAGTTATAAAGAGTTCGTGACCGTAGAACTGGGACCAGGCGAGACCGAATGGGTTACATTTACCGGAGTGCCTATTGATGACTGGGATATTACTGAGCCGGGAATATATGATGTAAAAGTAGAACCGTACGATTGGCCAGAAAACGCTTGGGAGAGTGATTTCGAAGTATTGGACCCTGATCCTGCCTATTTCGAGGTGAGCGGGGTGACCGCAGATGACATAGTGGAAGGAGATGATTTGGTGGTCACCGCAACCATAGAGAACACGGGAGACGTCTCCGATACACAGACGGTAGAGATGAGCAGCGGTGTGGGAAATGACGATATCAGCGTAACATTGGACGGTGGTCAAAGCACGACCGAAACGTTCACTACTGGAACTTCTTCAGGCGACGCGGGAAGCTACACCGCAACTGTATCTTCAAACGACGATTCGGATTCGGATACTTTCGAAGTACTGGAGCCAGGTTATTTTGCAGTTTACAACGTGAACGCGAACGATGTGGTTGAAGGCGAAACAGTAGAAGTTACTGCAACCATAGAGAACACGGGAGACGAGACGGACACACAGACTATAGAGATGACAACTGACCCAAACATAGGTACAGACAGCGTGTCCGTAACATTGGACGGTGGTCAAAGCACGACCGAAACGTTCACTACTGGAACTTCTGCAGGCGACGCGGGAAGCTACACCGCTACGGTCTCTTCAGAAGACGATTCCGATTCGGATTCCTTCGAAGTCTTGGAGCCAGGTTATTTTGCAGTGTACAACGTGGACGCGAACGATGTGGTTGAAGGCGAAACAGTAGAAGTTACTGCAACCATAGAGAACACGGGAGACGAAGCGGATACACAAACGGTAGAGATGAGCAGTGGTGTCGGAAGTGACAGCGTCTCCGTTACCTTGAATCCCGGTGAGAGCACCTCCGAGACGTTCACCACAGGCACCACTACAGGTGACGCGGGAAGTTACACCGCAACTGTCTCTTCAAACGACGATTCCGATCAGGATACTTTTGAAGTGTTAGAGGGAGCTTATTTTGCAGTGTACAACGTGAACGCGAACGATGTGGTTGAGGGCGAAACAGTAGAGGTTACAGCCACCATAGAAAACACGGGAGATGAGACGGACACACAGACTATAGAGATGACAACTGACCCAAACATAGGTACAGACAGCGTGTCCGTAACATTGGACGGTGGTCAAAGCACGACCGAAACGTTCACTACTGGAACTTCTTCAGGTGACGCGGGAAGTTACACCGCAACTGTCTCTTCAGAAGACGATTCGGATTCGGATTCCTTCGAAGTCTTGGGGCCAGGTTATTTTGCAGTTTACAACGTGGACGCGAACGATGTGGTTGAGGGCGAAACAGTAGAAGTTACTGCAACCATAGAGAACACGGGAGACGAGACGGACACACAGACTATAGAGATGACAACTGACCCAAACATAGGTACAGACAGTGTGTCCGTAACATTGGACGGTGGTGCAAGCACGACCGAAACGTTCACTACTGGAACTTCTTCAGGTGACGCGGGAAGTTACACCGCTACTGTCTCTTCAGAGGACGATTCCGATCAGGATACTTTTGAAGTGTTAGAGGGAGCTTATTTTGCCGTTTACGACGTTACTGCAAACGATATAGTGGAAGGCGATACATTAGAGGTCACCGCAACCATAGAAAACACGGGAGACGAATCCGATACACAGACTATAGAGATGAGCAGTGGAGTCGGAAATGACGATATCAGCGTAACATTGGACGGTGGTCAAAGCACGAACGAAACTTACAATACAGGAACTTCTTCAGGTGACTCGGGAAGTTAAACCGCAACTGTCTCTTCAGAAGACGATTCGGATTCGGATTCCTTCGAAGT
>JAFDUB010000071.1 GCA_019594025.1 Thermoplasmata archaeon | reverse complement strand
TCGCCATGACGATAAAGGGGGGTTTCATTTGATGGGTTTCACCCTCTATGGTCGTCTGCCTCTCCTGCATAGCTTCTAAAAGTGCTGCCTGTGTTTTTGGCGGTGCTCTGTTTATCTCATCTGCCAAAAGTATATTGGTGAAAATAGGGCCCTTTCTCATCTTGAAATCTCCGGTATTTCTGTCGTAAACAAATGAGCCTGTTATATCCGCTGGAAGAAGGTCCGGTGTAAATTGTATACGTTTAAAGTCACAGCCCAAGGCATCTGCGAAACAGTTAGCCATCATGGTCTTTGCCAATCCCGGAAAATCCTCAAAAAGCAAATTACCGTTAGCAAGAAAACCTATCAACGTTTTACGCATCACTGTTTGTTTTCCTACGATGGTAAGACCGACTTCGTCTATTATTTTTTTGCACGTTTTTGACACTTCTGTTACTTCCAAACTTATACCTCCAAGTTGGGATTACATCGTGGTAAAGAAGAGATTCAGTATAATATACTTTTGATTCCGACAATTCTAAATTGATAGAGGTCGATAGGTTATCATGGAGTTCTTTTATCCTGGAAAGAAATTCCCCTCATTATCCGTGACCGGTGGCGAGTGTGCCTTAAACTGTGCTCACTGTAGAGGTCACTATCTCCGGAACATGATTGATGTTCGAACCCCGAAAAAGTTGTATACTGTTGCCCTGGAGCTAGCTGATAAAAAGGCCCATGGATTTTTGTTGAGTGGCGGCTCCGATAAATTCGGTAGAGTTCCCTTGGATTCATATTTTGATACTATAGGGCGTATACGTGAAGAAACCTCCTTGCTCATCAACGTACATACGGGTCTATTAAAAGAGAGTACTGTAGAGGGGTTAAAACGAGCCTCACCTCACGTCGTTTCCCTGGATCTTGTGGGATCAAAAACAACCATAAGAGAGGTCTTCGGATTGAAAGCTGTGCCCGGTGATTACGAGAAAAGCTACAGGATACTTAAAGAAGCGTCGTTAAACCCGGTTCCACATATAACCGTCGGGTTAGAAGGGGGTACATCGAGGGGGGAATATCGTGCTGTTGACATGGCTTCAGAAACGAAACTGCTGATACTTAATTCTTTGATTCCTTCCCGCATAGGGCACAGAGTACCCGAAAGAGACTTTCTTGAAGTGTTGAAATATGCCTTGGACGTAACCGACGCACGTATTTATTTGGGGTGTATGCGGGAGAGAGGGAGGGTTTCTTTGGAAAAAAGGGCTTTAAAAATGGGGGCTTCGGGAATAGTTATTCCCGCCAAAGATACCCTAAAATGGGCAAGGGATAATTATGATGTCGAAATCGTTGATTCTTGCTGTGCTGCTTACCTGTAAATCGCTTCGTCTGAATGTTTTTTCTTTATTGGGTACATCAAAGAACCGAATACAGCATATGAAACCATGAATCCCAATGAAAGCAGAGCGAAGGAGTACGTTCTAGTTCTAGGGATATATCTGTCTATAGTATATCTCACATTGACGTCGTCTTCGGACTGCAGCAGAAGTCTGTATTCATCGAATCTTATAAATGGCATGTCGAATTCAAATGGTTCTTCAGGAGTGGCCTCTTTTGGGTCATCTAAGTCTCTATTAAGTTTCCTATCCAACAACCCTGCGTCGTAGTGCTCTTGAAGTATTATAGCCACATCCACACTCCCTTCGTCACTCAAAACTTCTACGGTTATACTTTCGACGATTATAAAATCGAACCTGTCTCGAGAGGTGAAGTAAATCGCTCGGTCGCTAATTAGGGTTGTTTCTCCAGTTATCGTACTGTGGGCTTCTATCTGTTCAGGTACGAATGGAGTGAACAGCAGTATGAATGCGACTCCAAAAACCACCAAAGCCGATAAGGACTCTTTCATCGATCTTGACGCCATAAGAAACTTGGCACTGGCGCTCTTTCTGAACCCAATCTCCATAAGTCTAAAGACGAAGGATTCGATCGCTAGTATTAGTATCCATACTACACAAACCAGAAGAGAAAGATAAATTGGAAAGTAAAAGGGTTTAAGTTGAGCACCATCAAGGTAAGTGAATACCGCGAAAACTACGATTATACCAATAATTTGAGGTATGTACGCTAATTTTTCTAACCTTTTGATTCGTGTTAACTGATATGTCCCCTCAAGTTTATCATATTCCTTTAATCTTTTATCCATTTTCTTCCCCATTTAAGTTTTTTAGTTTATACCGTATAGATTAACGTATTTATAGGACTTTCGCTTGGTATTTAGCGGCAAAAAAAGGTACTACATACTCGGGTACCTTCATGTTTCTTTCAAATTCAAACGTGTTTCCATTCAACACGATATAGTCTTCGTCTGGTAACTTATCCAGTCTGATCTCGTATGTAGAATCCCCACCTACCTCGATAAACGTATCCTTCAGAGGATCGAAGGAGTCAAAATCTTGAAAATTTATTGGTTTCACTACTAGAAATGATCCGCCGTGGATCGATGTAGGTAATCTAATCAATCTTTTAGTATCCCCTGTCACCGGTTCGTCTGTCGTACCCACGAATTCCAAGGATAATTCATTTATGCTGTGGTCCCTTATCACTTCTTCAAAAATCTTTAAGAAATGCTTTTGATTAACTTTACCGCTTTCGCTCAGATCGTCAAGTCTTTTTTTTTCTAAAATCCGTTTCCATTTTCCTTCTTTATATAGCTCGTCGTAAAGTCCTATAGCGGTTTTTGGTCCAATGCCCGGGATGTCACTTATCTCCTCGATAACTTTTTCTTCTGGCATGGTACTCCAGCGCCTCAGAGCGTATTTTATTAGATTTATAGCACGACGACTCCACCCTCCCTTTTGCTGAGGCGGAAACCGATACGACAACTCAGTTTTGCTGTGTTCTTTAAATTCTGATACCTTTATCATATCGAATGGAAATATTGATGAAAGGCTTATGCCAGTACCGGTTATGTAATCCACTATTTCTCTGCGTGCACCTCGAGGTAAAGAAAACACTTCTTTTTTGCGTACGTGAATATGATAGCCCCTGTTTCCCGAAAATACCAATTTCATATGTTTTTCTTCAAAGCCAAAATCATCCATTAAAAAATCTTCCAGCAACAACTGTGTCTTTTTTTTGACTAGTTTAAGCTGGTCCTGGTAGGATAGGTCTTCTCCACCCGGAAGATGGTCCGAATCTAGGTCGAAAATAAGATCAGCACCTAACCATTCTTTATTTTTCATAGGTGCTCCAGGATTTGAGTAGTATGCTGTTGAATAATACGAATGGAGAGGTAGTTTGTTGGCCATGAACTCCTTTAACTCTTGATGACTGGAGAAGGATACGGGTCGATGCATCCCTCTACCTCCCCTATAAACAAAGGCGAACTCACGTAGAGTAAATCTTGGAGGTAATTGTATCTCTGCGTTGATGTAGTAAGTCTTCAATATGCGATGAAGAAACCTTCTTGTTTTAGTCTTGGTGTCCACGGCCTATAAATGAAGTCGATGCTAAAAACGTTTTCGAAAAAAAAATATTTAGAAGGCTTGCTGAAAAAATAAAAAAAGAAAAGAAGAGGTTTTTACTCGCTTTCTTCGATGACCGCTCCGGCAAGTTTCGAGTGGGGTATATGGATCTTCCTACCCATATCCGTCTCGAGCTCTATGGAATAACGGCCGATTGAGGTTATTACACCTTCGTATTCGTCAACCCTAATTCTTTTACCTTTTTTTAGAGTCTGGCCGGATTGAATCGACCCCATCAAGTTCAGGAACACGTCCTTGGACCCGTAGGCGAATCCAACTCCAAGACCAATAAAGGCGGCTCCAACCGCGATGGCGAATACTATGTACAATATCGGAACCTCGATACCAACTTGGGCAAGCGCCATCACGATAGCGATGTATATAATCAGTGCTTGAATGCCTTTGGCCATAAAGGAGACGAATGGGACATCCATCTCTTTACCGTACTTAATCGCCTTTTCATGGGCCCATGTTGCTATCCAGAAACCGATTAGACCGATGAACAGAGCGACTATCAGGTTGGGTATCCACAGTATTACCGTGTTAACTAGCTCGGCGAGCATGTTGAACATACCATGTACATTCAGAATGCCGATGGCGATCTGCACGAATATGAGCATCAAGAATAATTTCAACACGTAGGAGATTACTTGCAAAGTGATGCCCTTCTTTTCGATCATAGATTCAACGGGCTCAATTAATTTGTCTATGTCCATCTCCTTTAGTAACTTCATGATGAAGTTCACTATGTACTCCGTTACAATCAAGCCAATCACGATCACAGCTAAAGCCGCTATCAACAGAGGTATGACTAGCAGTATCGGATTGATGAATTGGGTGAGAACCTCGATAGCGATTATAGATAGTGCTATGTTGATGAATATCAACAGAATGAAGGCTTTGACGAATATGTAGATTATGTCCATCAAAGAGAAACCAGCTTTTTTGGTCATCTTGTCAATTTTGAAAAGGTCCTTTGCCATGGGACTTTTACGGATGAATCCCTTTAGTAACTTAATCGCAAGTTCACCTACGTAAAGACCTATAACCAGCACTATAACTGCTATTATAAGTCGGGGTATGAATAGTACTATAGGCGTTAGTATGGCGGTTAAAGTATGAATTCCGGCAAAGTCAAGTCCTATCTGCAGGAATATCACGAAGATAAACCAGAATACCAGCATGCCTATAAAAGAGGACACATTTTTTAAACCTAATTTTCGTATCTGTTTTGTGATTCCTACTTTTCGCATGGCATGTTCGAAGCCTGCCTTTTTGAGTACTTTAGTAGTTAAATAACCTGCAAACTTGGATATCAGATAGCCGAGTATGATGACAAGGATGAATAATATGATTCCAGGTATAAAGGCCAAAAATGTAGCCCACATTCCCGAGAACACGTCCTCCAAAGTCTCCATAATACCTGGTTTTTCCTCGGTTCTGAATGAAAAAGTACGATGTATACTTTCCCCCTCGATATTCTCCCCAGTGACAGTTATCTCATATCTTTGATCGTTTATCAGTGAGGACGTAGGGGTCAATATTAATGTCATGTCGTCGTTAGCCCATTCTCGCTGTACTGGATATATAGGATCAGGAGATATATCTACTTCCACCGTTCCAGGAACCATTGACTCCTGAAAATCGATTATAATTTTGCTGTCTATAGGTACGTCTCGAGCACCATGACTTGGACTTGTGCTCCGTATGGCAGAAACGCTACCTAAAACCATAGCTAGTACTAATAAAAGTACCAAACTATATGCAGTGATTCTCTTTTTATTTAGCATTTTACTTCACCTGAGGTGGATATCAAATTAAGGATATATAAGAATTATGGCGATAGTTTATAAAGAGGATTTTTTTAAACGACCATAGTTGGAAGTAATTTGGTCCGTATTGGGGAGGAAGAGGATTTTATGTGGATCGTTATTTTCCCAAAAGTTCGGTCATACCTTTCAAAACGTTTAAAGCTGTTCCGTTAACGCTAAGGTGTGCAGTGGTTCCCGTCAGCGTGGTTCTTGACGGATTTATTTCCACTATCTTGGCACCATGTTCCCTAGCTATTACAGGCAAAGATGCGGCTGGATACACAACGGATGAAGTCCCGAGTACCAGCATGAGGCCGCAGTTCCTACTCAATTCTAGGGCACGTTCGACGGCATGAGCGGGCAGCGGCTCTCCGAACATTACCACGTCAGGTCTAAGGTAGGAACCGCAGTTACACTTAGGAACTTTGTTTTCCAATATTTCATCTAAGTATTCAGAAGTATCTTCCTTATAACCGCAATCGCACTTTAGTTTGGATAACGTACCATGAAGCTCGATCACATCCTTTGAACCTGCCCTCATATGCAGCCCGTCTACGTTTTGAGTGATAACCGAATCCAAACCATATTCTTCTAAATCTACCAAAACATCGTAACCGGCATGTGGTTCCGCATCCGTTACCTCTTCAATTTGAAGTTTAAACAACTCCCAGCTCTTCGATGGATCATTTCTATATGATCGTATGTGGGCATATTCTTCCGGGTTGAACTTCTCCCATAGACCACCTTCTCCTCTAAAGGGTGCGATTCCGCACTCAACCGACATTCCCGCACCGGTGAGTGCGACTATGGAATCTGAGTTTTCTATTAATCGGACAAGTTCCTCTATCATCGTAACTCGGCTTTTATACGCTCCAAATTCTTTTTCACCTTTTCAGTTACGTCCTTATGTATACTGTTCCCGTGTGAATCCATGGTTACCAGGAAGGGACCCGCCTCTTTTACTTTGAACATCCAAAATGCCTCTGGGATACCCAGTTCGTCAAGGAAGTAAACATCCTCGACTTCTTCGATGGCCTTTGCCATCAAAGCACCGGCTCCACCTGTGTACTGCACATAAACGGCACCGTGCTTTTTTAGAGCTTTTAAAGTCCTATCTCCCATACCGCCTTTACCGATGATGATCTTGGTCCCGAACCTTTCTATGAATTCGTCCTCGAATATCTCCATCCTGATACTGGTGGTAGGTCCGGCGGAGACCACTTCCCATTTCCCGTCTACTTTGTGTATCGCCGGCCCGCAGTGGAACATGGCGTACTTCGAGGGATCGAAGGGCAGTTCTTCGTCACTCAACCCCAGCAGTTTTTCGTGTGCCGAGTCTCGGGCGGTGAATATGGTTCCGGATATGTAGAATGTATCACCTACATTGAGCTTTTTAACTTCCTCACCGTCTATGGGTGTCGTAAGAACTTTCTTCATCATTTCACCTCCAGTTTTCCATCCTTCAATTCTAGTACGGCTTGCCGGTTGGCCCAGCATTGTGGTACAACGGCTACCGGGAACGAAGCTGGATGCCTATGTGCGTATTCGATCTTAATATCCAATACCGTTGTTTTACCGCCTACGCCCATGGGTCCAATGCCCAGTTGATTGACTTTATCCAGCAATTCTGTTTCGATCTCCGCTATCTTTTCTTCCGGATGTTGGGTTCCTACCGGCCGAAGAAGTGCTTTCTTTGCCAGTTCTAAAGCGATGTCGGCTCCTCCGCCGATGCCGACTCCGACGACGGTGGGTGGACATGGTTTACCTTCCATGGCGGCAACCTGGTCGATGACTATCTCTTTGACTCCTTTCAACCCCTTTCCCGGAGTCATCATCACCAATTTGCTCATGTTCTCGCTACCGCCGCCCTTGGGCATCACGGTTATTTTTAATCCATCGCCTTCTATAACATTCCAGTGTATCGGTGGTATGAAACGTCCGGTGTTATCGCCCGTATTGGTGTGATCAACAGGGTGTACGGCGTTCGGCCTTAACGGAACCTCCTCGGATGCTCTTCGAACGGCTTTAAGAATACTGTCTTTTAGCATTTTATAATGGGGAAAATCACTACCAACTTCAACATAAAAAGTGATAGTTCCAGTATCCTGACAGATGGGAGCACATTCTTCCTTCCCAACACCAATATTCTCAAGAATCGCATTCAATTGGACCTTTGGACCTTCGGATTCTTCTGTATCTACAGCATCACGAAGAGCATCTTCGGTTTCTGGTGTTACCCTTGTGACCGCTTTTCTGATCGCTTCTACCAAACCGTCCTCAAGATCACCTTGGTTCATATTATCGGTGGAACATGGAAATGTATGATATAAATCTATGGTATTAGCTTCTTTGGGACATATGTACACGTATAATATTACAAAGTAATTCACAACATTTAAATAAAACTTCAACACAGGCTAATTACATCATGGAAAACAACAAAATTAATTTTGGCAAATTCACCGAAGGTATTATAAACAGCCTGTTGTTCCCCGCAATCAGAATATCCATTCCCCGATGGTAGGTACATATGAAAAAAGATGTTTTAATAATCGGCGGCGGAATCTCTGGCGTTCAATCCGCACTTGACCTCGCAGAGAAGGGATACGAGGTAGTGCTGGTTGATAAATCTCCGAGTATCGGTGGGAACATGGTGAAATTAGATAAAACATTCCCAACTAACGACTGTTCTATATGTATATCGGCTCCTAAAATGGTCGAGGCGAGCAGGAATGAAAATATCACTATATTGACCTATTCTGAAGTGAAGGAAATGATCGGAAGCGCCGGCGGATTCGATGTAAAGATTTGGAAGCGAACGAAATATGTGGATCCAGACATCTGTACCGGTTGTGGTGACTGCGAGACCGCATGTCCCGTGGAGGTTCCTAGCGAGTTTGAACAGGAATTATCGGACAGGAAAGCTATATACGTAGAATTTCCACAGTCGGTCCCGTTAACGTACACAATAGATTACGATAATTGTGTAGGTTGTGCCGCATGTGAGAGGGTATGTGATGCCGGTGCGATAAATTTCCTAGATACTTCACAGGTTATCGACCTAGAAGTGGGAAGCATAATAGTCGCAACAGGATATCAGATGATGCAGCCCGATGAATGGAGGGAAGAGTACGGTTACGGGAAATATCCCAATGTGCTCAACGCTATGGAGTACGAGAGGCTCCTTTCAGCATCCGGGCCAACCGGTGGGAAGGTGCTGAAGCGTTCCGACGGTAAACCGCCTGAATCCGTTGCATGGATACAGTGTGTAGGTTCAAGATGTAAACAGAAGGGTATGCCTTACTGTTCAAGGGTCTGCTGTATGTACTCTACCAAACAGGCTTCGATAAGTAAGGGTGAAAGAGATAGTCATCGACCAGGTTGCCGCCATGGAAGGTAAACCATGTCCACCCACCGTCGTCGGAGTCGGCATCG
>JAFDUB010000131.1 GCA_019594025.1 Thermoplasmata archaeon | reverse complement strand
TCTGTTTCTACGACCGGGACCCCTCCACCACCGGCGGCGATCACGATATTTCCTTCATCACCGCTGAAGACTAGCTCCTTTATCAAACGAGATTCTACAATCTTTTTAGGCATCGGTGACGGTACGATCCTTCGATACCGATCATCCGAAGTCTTACCAATATTCCAATCCTTTTCACTTTCCAGCTTTTTTGACTCCTCTTCATCATAATATGGTCCTACGAATTTAGTAGGAACTTTAAACGCCGGATCGTCTTCATCAACAACAACTTGTGTGATGACACTGCAAATATCTCTTTGCACGCCTCTTCTTAACAGTTCGTTTTTTAGCGTATGTTGGAATATGTAGCCGATCTGTCCCTGGGTCTGTGCTACGCATACGTCCAATGGCAATCTTGGGACTTTTTCGGAAGCCAAATCGTTTTGCAGAAGAATGTTACCCACATGCGGGCCGTTTCCATGGGTTAAAACGAGTTCATATCCGTCTTCTATCATGTCCGCCAATATATTACAGGTAACACTCATGTGCTCTAACTGTTCCTCTATAGTACCTTTGTCCTCAGGGCGAAGAAGTGAATTACCTCCTAATGCAACAAGAGCGGTCTTCATAAGGAGTCATGCATATAGTCAGGATGTATATAAACCTTATATCTTTTAAAACAAAAACATGATATACTTCCATAGTCTTCGAAAGGTTACAGGACAGTGGAAAAATGTGTGCGAATAAATTGGAAACATTGGAAAACCAACATCCTCAAAGGGATTACACTATCAGCATAGAATCACCTGAATTTACATGTCTATGCCCTGAGAAAAGAGACCAGCCCGACTTTGCAGTAATAACGCTGGTTTACATACCGGATAAGAAATTGATCGAACTTAAGTCTTTGAAGTATTATCTCACGGCCTATAGAAACAAAGAGATATACCATGAAGATGCTACAAACTGCATCTATCAGGATTTATTAGACGCCTTAGAACCGAGATATCTTAAGGTTACAGGTGATTGGAATATACGGGGGGGAATTAAGACAATAGTCGAAATTAAAACTCCCGGTGAAGATTCAGAAAATCAAATCTCTCACTATCACAAGTTATAAAAAAAAAGAGGAGAGGGGGGGAGCCTACCGTGAGTAGGTCTCCAAAAATGAATCCAACTTAGGACTTGAGTATTCTTTCGATACATTTTCATATCCTAGAGCTTTTATCATCGTGGTTTCAGCCGTATTATTAGTTTCGGCTAGATCTGGCTCTACCTCGGAATAGATTTCATTTTTGGCTTCGGTGGAAACTCCACATTCTTTGAAGAATTCTACCAGGCAGTCGAGCCGTAAACGTTCGACCACCTGATGAAGCATTCTCCCCGAAAGCTGCATAGCCTCTTTCGGTGTTTTGTCTGCGTACATCTCTACTATCTTGTCGTTTTCCAATACAGTTATAGCGTTACTTACCTTTGACAAGTCCTTTAAGGATTTCTTTGCCAGATGATATCTGTCGCCTTCTACGGAGAAGGGCATAACCGCGTAAGATACTACCAATTTTCCGTTTCTCTTAGCAAGCTGCGCGATCACCTTTGAAGCTCCAGACCCGGTTCCTCCGCCTAGTCCAGCGGCGATAACGACCATGTCCGCATTTTCAAAGGAGTTCAGTATCTGTTCTTCGTGTAGTTCAGCCGCTCTTTTTCCAAGGATAGGATCTCCTTTTGCACCTTCACCCTGGGTAATTTCACGTCCTATCAGCATCTGTCTGTTCACGTCAAGCCCATTAACAACGGTTTTATCCGTGTTTATGCCTATGGTCTTAACATTCGCCATTTTCTGCTTAGTTATGTACTCTACTGTGTTGCATCCACATCCACCAACGCCAATAACATGTATGTTGAGACCTTCTAAAAGGTCATCGATCATATCTGCAACGGCGCCTTCCATTTCATTCCCTATTTTTTCTCGGGACTCGGTTTTTTCGTCTGTCATATCTGGTTTTTCCTCCGAATATTTCGTTTGCTTATGTGTGGGTTAGACCCACAATCTTATCTTTGCAGATACTCGCGGTCCTTTTCTCTATGGACTTCAAGGATCCCTTCCACTTTTCCACCTATCTCGCCGTAAAGCCGAAGTTTCGTTTCGATTTCGCTGGCGTCGATGGTCATTAATCCCATTTTGACCAATTCTTGCAATGCGTGCTCCCAACTGTTGAAATAATCAAGTGAGATCAGGTAGTGTATAGAATGCTTGAACCGCTTTGGTAGATGAATTCTACCCGGAACTTCGGTTTCACCACTTCTGATGTTATGGCGAGATATATATTCCAAAGCTGCCTCTCTTATAAACTCAGACCGGTTTTTGAAATCATGTCTTGCAATGAATGAATCGATGATTTCCAGGTCTTCGTCAGACACCCGTAGTGATATCTTGCTTTCCATTTCCTTTGCACCTGCCCGCCCTACTTTTTTCAAGGAGTAGTACAATTGTACTCCAAATTTAGTAAGGGCGTAAGACATATCCTTATAGTGTAGTACCTATATAAACCTTTCTACCTTTTTTATTTTTTAGGTTTATACTTGGATAACGCATATTTGTACTACAGTATAATCTATGTCATACTTAAATTATTCCCAAGATTTGTTGTTTATCGAATAAGTTTTAAATACAATACATTACTGCCAGGAACAGGTGAAAAAGATGCTAAATGTATACAGATGCTGGATATGCGGCGAAACCTACTTGGGCGAAGAACCTCCGTCGGACTGTCCCTTTTGCGGGGCCGATAAGGAATTCCTGAAACCCGGCGAAGAGTACGAATACCCGGATGTAGAGTTGACCGAAATATCCAAAAAAAATCTCGAGGCTGCACTGGAATTGGAAGTAGATAATGCGACTTTCTATTTCTGTGCATATAACAGATCGGACGATCCCAAGGAAGAAGGCATGTTCAAGAGATTGGCAAAGGTTGAGTCGGAACACGCGGAAGCGATCTGCACATTCCTGGATATCGACGAACCTAAGATCAACAAGAAGTCTGAGGATTGTTCACACCATCTTCCGGACCTGTTAAGAGACGCAGAGGAGAGGGAAACACGTGCTATCAAACACTATAGTAAGTTTGCCGAGGAAGCCGAAGAACCGCGGGTTAAGGAATTCTTCGAAGCTATCGTGGAGATCGAAACAGATCATCTTGAGTTACACGCCCACGAGATCGAAGAATTAGGTGAAGAACACTAAGCCAAGGGTACACAACATTTATTTTACCCTTGTCTTTCTGGGCTGTTCACTAAACGGTAATGTGCGGTTATCGTTACACTCGCCATCGTAGCTCACTCGGAACCTTAACCGGCTCCAAGAAGCTAAGATGACTCACTACATTCGCCATCGTAGCTCAGTCGGAATTTAAACAGCAAATTCCAACAACCTACGAAGTCTCGTTACACTCGCCATCGTAGCT
>JAFDUB010000072.1 GCA_019594025.1 Thermoplasmata archaeon | reverse complement strand
TAATCAACCGATGAACGGACGGAACTTGATAGGCATCCTACTCATAATAGTGGGTGTATTTATGGCTCTGGATCGGGCCGGCATAGTAAATTTACGGGGTTACCTTGGCCCCATCGCCATAATAGCCGTCGGTGTTTACTTATTGTGGCCCAAGAAATGGAAAGATCAAAATAGAAAGTTTACTTGAATATCTCACCGGTTTCTTTGTACCACAGGAGCAGGTCTAGATGGTTTAGGGGGATCCCGATTTCCTTTGAAAATTGTTTCATCTTATCCTCGATCTCCAAGTACTTCGAAGGTGTTAGATTAGCGGGAACTTCTTCTATGACATCGAATTTTTCAAGGTTACGCAGGATATGTCGGTCCAGTATAGCTAGATCTTCTCCTAAACCTATGTTTCTCAAGTAATGACTAGCTTCTTTATATCCTAAACCTTTAACATTCTGGACCAACCATTCTCTAGTCTTTTCGATACTTTCCATCTTATCGATCTTTGCTTTGATTGCCTTGCCATCGCACCCAAATTTATCCCTAGCTTCCACCAAATACCTGGCTTTATTGTTACGAAATCGGACTTTATTTATCTCATCCGAGATCTCATCACTACAACCATCTTTCAAGAGTCCGGATTCCTTTAAACCTTTTACCGACTCCCAGCAGCTTTTTGCCTTGGACTGAGGTGTGAACAAACAGAAGGTGAGTTCCTCGAAGTATCGTTCCGTGTCTTCACATTCTTTAAAATCTTCTATTCTTTCACGTATCTTTCCCTTCACTTCACTGTAAAGCGTACGAAGCTCCTCCACACCTTCATCCAACTATATCACACTTCCGATCATTACTGCGATGTTTTCCAATAGTATTTTATCCTCTTCGCTGAAAGCGTTCTCGGTGTTTGAATCTATGTCGATCTCGGCAACAAACTCGTTCTCTTTATATATAGGTACTACGATCTCAGACTTTACATGTGGACTGCATGATAGATATTCGTTTTCCTTGCACACATCGTCGACAATTATCGTTTTACCCTCCATAGCCACCCGCCCACAAACACCGCTACCGAATGGAATTTCGGTGTGTATGGTTTTTTTACCCTTAAAGGGTTCCAGTACCAGTTTTTCACCATCCTCAACAAAATAGATCCCCACCCAATCGTAGTGCTCTTTATTATCGTACAGGGTTCGGCATACCTCGTCTAATCCGTCTTCCTCAAGAACCCCTTTCAGCTTTTCTAGTAGGTTTTGGTCGTCCTCGTTCAATTTCTCACATCCTTGGTTTAACGTAAAATACAATTCCTAGTTATATTTTTTTCCACCGTAAAGCTTTTTTTATGAAAAGTTATTTTACATTGTAGGTTATATAGGTATGATTTAGTGGTGGTAAATACATGTCAATAGCAGTTGTCCTAGACGCAATGAAAAAGTTGGAAGGCATGCCGGAGGTAGAACTGTGCATGCTGACACGAAAGAACGGGGATATCGTAGCTAGCGTGGGTAACGTAGGTTCGTTAAGCCTGGAGACCTTCGGTATAATGGCCGCCACTATCTATGGTGCCGCCAACACGGCAAATGAACATCTTAAAAAACAAAAACCGAATAGAATCGTTATGAGATCCAACGATGGGGACACTGTCATAAAAAAAATGGACTCACAGCATATAATGGTTCTGAGAACCCATACCAGAGAGAATTTTGCCGAGGTATTAGCAACCATGGACGAAACTGTTGATTTCTTACTTGAGAATTGGGAGGGAGTTGTATGGTGACACAGTTTCTTCCTAGGGAGATTTACGAATTTTTCGAAGGTGAAGCAGGTCGTTCTCTGATGATAAAGGGACATGCGGGGACTGGAAAAACAATACTAAGTTTAACTTTGCTGGAAAACATAGCAGATATAAATAATTCTTTTTACTTTTCCACTAGAGTATCTAACACCTCTCTTTATAGTCAGTTCGACTGGTTGAAGGACAAGGATATGCGAGAAAACCTTATCGATGCCAGCATGGATTTCCTTAGAACTATTTATCCTGCTGAAAAAACACAATTTAAGAAATCGGAAAAACTTAAAAAAACCGATGAGAGCATTCAGCGAATGGAGAAGGCAAAAAGAGTACTGGATGTGTTGGATGAAAAATCACCAGAAAAATTCATACCTCCCGAACATGTGTCACGTTCCTGCCTACTTTCTTTGATAGGCGATTCCGATTTAATCGAAATGGATGAAATATACGACCGGGTGGATTCACGTCTTCCTTCTTCATCCTTAATAATAATAGATAGTTTGGAATCTCTAATTGAAAGATACGGTGTGGAAGCAACCTCTTTAATCAAGGTACTTCAAAGGGATCTGGTGGAGTTATCTGGGGCGAAACTTATTATCGTACTTGAAGCTGAAGAATCTACAAAGTGGGACTACCTAGTCGACGGTGTGTTGACTTTGAAGGTGGAAGAAAAAAAGGGTAGGCGGGTACGAATGATGCTTTTAAACAAGCTGCGAGGAGTTAGAATAGATAGACCTGTTTACCTTTACTCCTTGGATGGAGGACGGTTCAGATACGCTCCGCCTTTTGACCCTAAGCTTCCTTTAATCGAAAAGGGACACGAACATATATTGGATGGAGAAGATACTGAATACTGGAAACAAAAAATGTTCTCCACGGGCTCTGAATCACTTGACGAGATTTTAGGCGGTGGATATCCTCATAACAGTCTGGTTCTCATGGAATTCACCCACGAAGTACCGCTGGCAGGTCAGATGAATCTCTTTGGACCTGTTTTAGAGAATTTCCTCGCTCAGGAGAGGGGCGTACTTTTCATGCCCTCTAGCAGGGATAAAAACAAGTTCAATAGAAAGGGGGAAATCTTCGGTAAAAAGATGGGAAAATACCTCAAGATCCTGGACTTCGAAGATATAGATAGAAAAAAAGAGGACTTCAAGTATGTATTTAAGGAAGCATATAAAGAATTAAAGTTCAAAGCTAAGACCCCGATATTAACCATCTGTGATTGGGCGAGGATGGAGCATTCGATAGGTCAACCCGAATTAGGTGAAATCGACCGTTCTAGGATGTCAAAAGATATGCTCGACCTCATGAAAGAGAACAGTGGGTTGACCATCGGATTGATGGGGCCGGGTTTTTCATTTGCGGATAACGCCAGATATGTTGCCGACATCCACATCAACGTATTCACACAATACAACTCCTTACTCATGTACGGTGAAAAACCAAATACGGAAATATACAATATAACGGTAGATGAAGCAAAGCACCCCTCCGTACGCTACGTTAAACTTGTTTGAATCCGCCGAAAATGTTAAATTCCATTCAACCATATATTTAGACTAAACATGGACTCTACTACCTTCCTATTGTTGATGATCGCCCTCCTGTTGGGGGCGACAGGATCTATTTGGGCAGTTTGGTACTACTTTGAGAAATCTAAGCCCGAGAGAATGAAAAGAGTAAAAAAACAGCGCTATCTTGATCCTGAGGATGAAGCCTATAACCTAGTAATGAGTACGAAAAGTATCTGTCGGGTGATGAAAAATAAAGGTAATGAGGTCAGCAGTGCTGAAATACTCTTAGATAGGGCGGAATTAGCTTTGGACGCAAAGGACCATACAAAAGCTAAACAATTAGCAGAAAAAGCCAAAGAGAAGATAAAAAATTCTCAACGCACAGGCCAGCCCTCTCTTAACGTTCTTAACAAACCTGATTTTGACCGCCCTAAAAGCAAGGCGGTGAAAAAATTCGAGGAGAGTAAGGAAAATATCCAGAATCTTCCAGAGAATTACCTGGAATCTAAATTTGAAATAGATGTCGCCCGGGATTTGGTGGAAAAAAGGGGAGATCAAGAGGCCAGTAGATTGTTGAAGCTAGCTGAGGATAAGTTCTCCACTGAGGATTATTCCGGCGCTCTTAGTTATGCGATAAAGTGCAAGAAATGGATAGATGAAGAGAGTGCGGGCTTGATGTCTGCTCAAATTGTGGGTAAAGGGAAACCGGGTAAAGAAAGTAAAGAACTATCGTTAAAAAACCTGTCTAAACCAAAGATTGAAGAGGTTTATGAATGCGTCGAATGCGGTAATGAAGTAGGTGAGGACGATAAGTTCTGTAACAAATGCGGTGCCAAGATTACTTTTCTGCAAACATGTCCTGCCTGTGATACAGAGGTTAAAACAGAATACAAATTTTGCCCGAAATGCGGTGAGGATTTAGGCTCAGTGATATACGAATGTCCAGAATGCGGCGCCGAAGTTGACGAAGATATACGCTTCTGTCCAAACTGTGGAATCAGTCTTGATTGATCACTTGTCTAGCGGGAGAAGTCCTCTATCTAACAACTCTTCCGTTATCCTGTTGATTTCCACTGGTGATAGATTTTCTACACGATAATTTTTGAATGGAATATTTTCTAAGTTTAACCCAAAGCCGTATTTAAGAGCGTTTTTAATGGTTTTTCGTCTGTAGTTAAAAAGCTCACGTACAACGTTCTCGAAAACTTCTTCGTGGGTTATTTGATATATGGATTTTCCGGGTTCAATAGCTACAACCGACGCATCTACCCGTGGGGGAGGGTAAAAACGATTTCTAGAAACGTCGAAAAGCTTCTTTACTTTAGCTTTGGTTGACACCATCACAGATAGTCGGGAATAATTTTTTTCTCCCACCTCGGCTACCATCCGATCTGCGAACTCCTTTTGATACATGAGTACACCGATTTTAAATTCCCTCTGCAGGAGTTTGAATGTCAAAGGAGAAGAGATATTGAATGGTATGTTGGATACAACTTTGTCGAATTCTGGGAATTCTACGTTCAATGCATCTCCCTGTATCACTTCAAATTTGTAATCTGAGAATCTTCCCCCCAGGTATCCTTTAAAAGCTCTTTCCTTTTCAATAGCGATAGTTTTTCTTGCTTTTTTAACGATCTCCTCAGTAAGGATACCCATCCCCGGACCGACCTCTAAGACGGTATCTTTTGAATCAATACCCGCGGCTTCTACTTGGCGAATAGCGACTTCTTTATCGACCAAAAAGTGTTGTCCCAGTTGTCGAGAGGGTCTTAATCCGAGCTCTTCCAGTCTTTCCTTTACTTTATTGGTCATCATGATAACCCTGTTCAACTGCGGGGGCCTTGGGATGAGTTGCTGTGTGCTACTCTATGCTGATGTTTTCCATCACAACTACATCTCGAACTGCTTTCATTCCTTGAAATGGAAGTACTAATCTTCCCTCCGCGTCGGTATCAAAGAGCCTAGGCTCAATCTCTTCTGCAGGGGTGACCAATACATGTTTCATCTCGCCCGTTTTGGTATCTACGACGAAATTATCGATCATACCCAGTATCTGCCCATCGTTTGTCATTACCGTTTTTCCTCGCATTTCGGTCACGAACATCTTCATTTTGTTGTCCTCCTATCTGATAGATGGATTTACTACCTGTATAAGCCAACCCCATTATAATCTTTCTTCTTTCTAAAGGTCTTTTCCATGTCCAACTTCATCTCTTGATACATCTCTAATATGTCCTCGTCGATGGAGGGGTGAACTCCTTCTAAAGCTTTTTCGAAGTCCTCCTTCTGGACTACCTTTTTCTTCTTTTTGATAGCAGAAAGTCCCGCCTCCCTACACACGGTTTTTATATCTGCACCGACGAAGGATTCCGTATTCTGAGCCAAATTTTCTAAATCTACATCGTCTGCCAAAGGCATGTGAGAAGTGTGTATCTTGAATATCTCTAACCTGGATTTTTTATGAGGTACGGAGACGAACAGTTTATGGTCGAATCTACCCGCCCTCAGCAGAGCTGAGTCCACTCTGTCGGGGCGGTTAGTGGCCGCAAGAACAACTATCCCTGGACTGCTTTCGATACCATCGAGGCTGGTAAGTAGTTGGTTAACCACTCTATCGGTAGCCACGTTTTGTTCGCTCATACCTCTTTCTGGGGCCAAAGAATCGATCTCATCTAGGAATATAATAGAAGGTGCAGTCTGTCTAGCTTTCTTGAATATCTCTCTAACCGCTTTCTCGCTCTCTCCCACCCATTTGGACAATATCTCAGGACCTTTGATCGAGATAAAGTTGGCATCACACTCGTTAGCCACAGCCTTTCCTAAAAGAGTCTTACCCGTCCCGGGAGGTCCATAAAGGAGTATGCCTTTGGGTGGTGAAATACCCAGTTTTTCGAATGATTCAGGTTCATCTAAAGGTCTTTGTACGAAATCCATGAGTTTTTCTTTTATATCCTCCAACCCACCAACCTCGCCCCATGAAACCTCCGGAATCTCCACCATTATCTCCCTCATACTGCTGGGCTCTATCTCTCTTAAAGCACTCATGAAATCTTTTTCCCTTACATCCATCCTCTCCAGAACCTCTCTAGGGAGTGGCTCATCTAAATCGAATTCCGGTATATATCGTCTCAGAGCACGCATAGCCGCTTCTTTTGCAAGTGATTCCAAGTCAGCACCGGCGAATCCATGAGTCAAATGTGCCAGTTGTTCCAGGTTTACATTATCTGAAATGGGCATCCCTCTAGTGTGTATCTGAAGTATCTCCGTTCTACCGTCTCGATTGGGAAGGCCTATTTCTATTTCTCTATCAAACCGACCAGGTCTCCTCAAAGCAGGGTCGATGGCATCCACCCTATTTGTAGCTGCGATCACGATGATTTCTCCACGCTGACTCAAGCCGTCCATGAGTGTTAATAACTGGGCGACAACTCTCCGCTCGACTTCACCTTTTACATCGTCTCTTTTTGGCGCGATAGAGTCAAGTTCGTCGATAAAAATTATAGAGGGTGACTGCTCCTTAGCCTCTTCAAATTTTTCTCTTAACTTACCCTCGCTTTGACCGTAGTATTTTGACATGATCTCGGGGCCCTGAACGGAAAAAAAACTGGCCCCGGATTCATTGGCAACCGCCCTTGCGATCCATGTTTTACCCGTACCGGGAGGACCATGCAGCAGCACTCCTTTAGGGGGTTCTATACCCAACCTTTCGAAGAGATCGGGGTGTTTTAAAGGCAGTTCTATCATCTCTCTTACTCTTTGAAGCTGTTCTCTTAGTCCACCCACATCTTCGTAAGTTACAGTAGTGGTTCCAATCATCTCCCCTTCACTAACAGGTTCTTCCCTAACGTTAACCTCTGTAACTTCTGTAACTTCAACCGGTTCCAACGGGCTTGTTGTGATGACTATGAAAGGTACGTTACCGCCCATTAAAGATATTCCTGGGATCACTATGGCATCACCGGCCATGATTGGTCTGTTGGACAGTCGTTTTTTAACAAATGTCTCAATCTCTTCTCCGAAACGCAGTGTATTACCCTTTTCGATTACTGGTGCGATGACCACCTTCTTGGCGGGTTTGATTTGTGTCTTAACCACCTTTACTTTATCCCCCACTGATACCTTGGCATTCTTCCTAACAAGACCGTCGATACGGATTATGCCCTTTCCTTCGTCATCGGAGGACAATCTAAAAACCTTAGCAACTGTCTCTCGTTCACCTTTGATTTTGATTACATCTCCTATTTCCAAACTTAAACTCATCCTCGTACTAGGTCCTAATCTAGCTCGATTTCTCCCTACATCTTCCTGTGGAGCCTCTTTAACCGTCAACATTACCTTTTCGGACATCAAATTCGCCAAAACTTCTAAGTTAAGATTGATTATTAAATATTTGTGGAATAATGCGTGCTAGTTGTTTACTGTTGACCGCTTGATTCGCGTATAACTTTTTCTATGACGACGGAGTTAGAGTTTCCGTTTACATCCTCCATCCGTATGGTAAACAGTTTTGTGCTTGAGTCTGCGGTAACGTTTTCGAAAATAGCTTCGAACTCATGGTCCCCGACGGGGTCCATAGGGGATATATCTCCTTCGTATTCTATGGTAACACTATCTTCGTCCACGGCGTCGTTGTCCGTGATTTTAGCTAATAGCCTTATTCGGTAGTCTTGCTGATCGGTGATATTAGCGTCCTCCAGAGCTTCCCATTCACCATCGATTTCTACGTAAAAGTCGACCCTATTTACAACGGGATCGGTAAAATCGCCAAATGGGGGATTCATTAACAGTATCCAGATCCCTAGCCATGTTAAAAAATACATGGCACCGTTCATGGCCCATTCTTTCTTTCCAAAGCCGGATAAATCAATTGGAAGGTACTCAAATATTTTTAAGGTGATCAACAAACCAAACACACCGACCAGGAAACCGGTGCTCCAGTCGCCGGTCAGTTTAAAGATTTCTAAGGAGAGAAACGAAAAGAAAGGAGCTAATGCAATGGAAACGAGAACGGTTTTACCCTTATGGATCTCATTTTCCATGTGTTCGGCTCTATCGAACTCTGGAAACTCGAAGTCTTGATCTTCCTCTTCTTCCTTCTTTTTCTTCCTTCGTTTGGCCATTGTGAGAACCTCATCTAGAGTACATATTAATAAAGTTTCTTATCAACAATCGGGGGTGGCTATCAGTCTCCATTGATAACGCCTAGCAGTTCCTCCGCTTTACTCTGAAAACCGCTTAGACTATCTTCGTTTACGAGGGTATAGTCGGCTAGGGATATCACTTCTCCCAATCCCCATATTAGCTCCCGACGATCTCTGTTTTGGAATTCATTAAAATCTTTTGGAGCGTCCTCTCGTCCTCTATGTACCAGTCTTTGGTATCGGGTTTTTGGTGATGCATACACTGCGACTACAATTAGATCTTCACCAAGTTCTTGACGAAAAACATC
>JAFDUB010000038.1 GCA_019594025.1 Thermoplasmata archaeon | reverse complement strand
GGCGGTACCGCTGGTGTACATATTGTCCACCATAAGGTTACCCATGTGGTGCATCGGATCCAGGGGGTTGGTCTGCTTCTCGAAAAAGGTCATCATTCGTCACCTCCTTCCTTTAGAGGTTTGAAATATTTGATGTCCCTGACCGAACCCGTCCGTTCTTCTTCCGGTTTCCAGACGGCCTTTACCCGCATACCTATGTGTAGTTCCTTGGGTTTCATCTCACCGAAGTAGTGCATGAAGCCGTGTTTCGGCGAGGCACCGTCGATGGAGATCACGCCCACGAGTATGGGTTCCTCTATCCTGTTAGCGTCCGGGTCAAGGTAGGATATTGAGAAGGTTTCCACTTTTCCCGTATCCTTCAGGTATACCCACTCGTTGGTCGGGCTGTAGCACCATTCGCAGAACATCCTGGGGGGAACTAGAACCCGGTCACACTTCTTGCAGGTCCTGCCGATTATCTTACCTTTCTTAAGTTCCTTTAGGAACCTGCTGTTCGCCGGTCCCAAACTGTAGGCGTACTGGGCTTCCACTTCCCACCATGTATAGGGGAGTTTCTTATCACGTATGTCTCTGCCCGATACGTGGGTACCTGGTGCATATCCCGGCTGTCCTTCTATCTTTTTATCGCTCATGTTTATCCTCTCCTGAGCACTATTACCGTGCCCATCTGCATTATGTCGCCCCATGCCTGGCCAACGCCGACCTGGGGGTCTCCTGGTATCTGCCGTTCTCCGGCCTTGCCCGCCAGCTGCCAGTACAGTTCACATACTTTCTGACCCATGGTGGCCGCGATCGGATTACCTACACCGAGAAGTCCTCCCGACGGACATATCGGTAAATCTCCGTCCCTTTCGGTAACTCCTTCACGGGTAAGGATGGGGGCTTCACCCTTATCGCATAGCAGCAGTCCTTCCATGTGATGCAGTTCCTTGTAAGTAAAGGGGTCGTAGGGCTCGGCAAAATCGATTTCCTTACGCGGGTCCTTTATACCTGCCATCTTGTAGGCCATCTTCGCCGCATTTGCCACGTAATCCGGAAAGTAAAGGTCCCTGTTAGTCCACATGGTACTGTCGATATTCCAGCCTACACCGTCAACGAACACCGGATCATCGGTGAATTCCTTCGCCTTTTCCTCGCTGCAGTATATGAGGGCGGATGCGCCGTCACTGGGTGGGCTTATGTCGAGTCGATTGACGGGCCAGGCCATCATCTCCGAGTTAAGCACATCCTCTACGGTTATGTTCTCATCGGGTAACTGGGCGCATGGGTGTCCCACCGCATTACGCTTGTTCTTTACTGCCACCTGGGCGATATCTTCCTTTTTGATGTTGTGCCGTGTCATGTACCGGTTCATCTCCATGGCGAAGAGCCAGACCAAGTTAGGGTTAATAGGCCTGTCCAGTATGGGGTCCCATATGGTTTGGAAAGCCGTCTGTGGATGGGGGTAACAAGAACCCATCTTCTCCTCGCATACTACCATGACAACATCCGCAACTCCCGATGCAACGTGCCACCAGCCGGCTATGGGGGCGAAGACACCCGTACCGCCGCCGTTGAAGACCCGTACATAGGGTTTGTCCTTACCTCCGGCGCCGTCGAGAAGATTTTCTCCCTTCCTGTGTATTCCATCGAAGGCACAGGGTGCACTTCCCATAACCACCATATCGATGTCCGAGTTCTCGATACCTGCCTCTTCAAGGGCCATCTTCGAAGCAAGGAACGATAGCTCTTTACCGGTTTCATTCAAACGTCTTCGGAAAAGGGTCATACCTCCGCCTATAACAGCTACTTTTCTCATTCTTTCACCTCCGAATATCTGCTGAATATTGCCGCCGCCCCGGTTCCCGAGGGTATTCCTCTCCAGGATTGTGCCAATCCCACCTCGGGGTCGTCTACCTGGCGTTTACCTGCAAATCCTCGTAATTGGGTGATTATCTCAAGAGAACGCTGCAGTCCCGTGGCCTCAAGGCAGTTTCCGATACCCAGTGAACCACCTGAAAGGTTCGTGGGTAAGGTACCGTCCTTTTCGAACTCGCCGTCTTCGAGCATCTTGGCGGCCTCGCCCGGATCTGCAAGTCCCAGGGCCTCGATGTGCTGCAGTTCCTTGTATGAGAATCTGTCGTCAACTTCGAGAACATCGAAAACACCCTTGGGGTCCTTTATACCGGCCATCTTAAAGGCCATGTTGGATGCCATGGTTGCATAACCTGCATCCATACCTCTGCTGCTTAGCCAGGGCGTTTCCGAGCTGTATCCGAACCCGTTCAAGTATATGGGTTCGACGCCGAGCTTCTTGGCCACACTCTCCTCGGCCAGAACGAAGCAGATGGCACCATCCACCAGTGGGCTGATGTCCAGATCCTTTACGGGTTTGAAAAGATATTCCGACTGCATAACATCGTCTTCTGTGAGGAGGCTTTCATAATCCGCTATGGGATTGTCGTAGGCGTTCCTCTTGTTCTTCACCACGACGGAAGCGCACTGTTCTTCCGTAGTATTCGTAGAACGTAGATAATGCTGCATCTCCAAACCGGCTATGTAATATGGATGTATTCTTCCCTTTTCATCGGTCTTTCCTACCAAGGGTTTCGGTCTGTTTTCCGGGTAGGAGGGTCCGGAGTACCGTTCTCTTTCAACTTGTCCCGCCTGGGGTTTTTCGTATATGGGGTCCATGGAATGCAGCACCACGTCGCCGTATGTGAGTAGGTCCGATACCTTGCTGTGTGCCTCCACCGCTACCGTATCGACCAACCCGGTCATTATCTGCATATACGCGTTTGCCAGACCCTGTATACCGTCTCCACAAACGGTACAACACGGTCTCAGAACAGCGCCGATCTGATCCGGGACGAATTCGTCGAATATACTGAATCCTTCCCAGTAATCTTCGGCACACGTGATGAAGCTGTCAACGTCCTCTCGAGGATTTATCCCTGCATCGACATATGCCTTTTTACACGCCTCGTACATAAATTCCTTCCAGCTTACATCTGGAGTCATGGAATTGAAATCGGTATTACCGACTCCAATCACGCATACTTTTCTTTTCATATTTTATTCACCATTTTTATATTATTTCTCCATCTCGTGGTTCACCGATCGCCTATAGCGACTGCGGTGAGATATCTTTTATCTCCCCCCCTAGCACATGCTTTGAGAGGGGAAGTTGATATAGCCATAAATACTTAAAAGGTTTTTGGGAACCTTTACTTTCTCAGCACCATACCTTCAGGGTCTATCTCATGGAGTATCCGCTGCTCCTCTAAAGTCGGAGGGTTCGATATGTCGTGCTCGTCCGGTATTATAATCTCAAAACCGCTGTTTTCCATAATATCCTCAAGAGTGACTCCTGGATATCTCTCTATTAGTTTAATTTTTCGCGTCCTCTCATCGAAGCCGTAAACGCCAAGCTGAGTTATGACACGAAAGGGACCGCTTTTCTCGGGAAGACCGGCTTTTTCTCTGGCTCCCGCACCCCAAAGATATCCCGGGGTGGTGAGAAAGTCCAATTCTTTTACGAAACGTCTCTTATCCTGCCTCATAAGTATGATGGTGTTCCAGCATAGTGAGCCGATATCGTTGGCACCCCCGCTGCCTGGAAGTCGAGCTTTTGGTCGTTCATGATCCCCTATTACGGTGGTGTTTATGTTACCGTACTGATCCAGCTGTGCCGCTCCGAGAAAACCGTAGTCTATGTAACCGCTTTGGGCAGCGGACATAACGTCGTGCATGGTAGAAGCAGAAACCGCCTTATGGAAAGTTCTTGAATCTCCGACTGAGATGGGCAGGGCAGGTATCTTCGGGCCGATTCCGCCTGCTTCGAATATAATGAGAGAGTCGGGGGCATGGGTTCTCTGGGCAAGCATACATGCGATCATAGGCAGTCCTGTACCAACGAAAAAGGTCCTACCGTTCTCTAACAGGTGTGACGCTACGCAGGCGAGTAGTTCGGTAGCGGTATATTCTTCAGCATATTCCATCTTTAATCACCTCTGAGCCAAGGAGCGGTCATCTTTCGTTTATAATTCTCTATCTCAGCCAACCTTTCCATATTTTCTTTACCTCCGACCAGTTCAAGGTACTCTTGGAAGTTATCTACCCCGAACACGTACTTATCGAAATATTCACGGGTACCCTCTTCAGTTTTTGACTTTTTCAGCCACTCTGCGATGTGCTCCTCATCGAAGAAATAAAGGTAAGGCATCTCGCACGGATGTGAACCGTAAGGCACCTCGACCACAGCGTCAACATGATAAAAAGGTATGGAGGTTCTCCAAGGTTTCTCTCTGATAACGTCATCCTGTATAATCTCCTCGGTTGTAATAATAAGCCGCCGTGCCGCCCGGCCGAGTTGAATATCTTCCACCGCTATCCCGTCGATTTGAGCGTTTCCATATTTATCACACCTGGGAACATGTATAAAAACAACGTCTGGGTTGCAGGATGGCAGCAGGCACACCGACTTTCCGCTAAAGGGGTCTTCCATAACCTTAGCCGAACTGTACTTAAAAGTATCAGTCCCCATAAGCACCCTAGAGGGAACGAAAGGGACTCCCATGGCACCAGCCAAAAACCGCCACTGATAGGCTGCGTTACTTATCTCCGCCACCACTTCACATTTACCCGATTCCACAGCACGTCTAGATGCAGGCGACAGCCCCCTTAATTCATGACCAAAGGTGTATGCAACCTCGACCTTATTCACACACCCGGCACCTATCAATATGTCCGAGTCATGAACCGCCGTCTTACCGGCCATCGTAAGATCCTTGAAATTCTGCCGGACTATTTCATATATCAAAGCCATCGACACCCGTATATGCCCGAAACCCCCGGATGCGAGAAGATCACCGTTTTCTACAAACTTCTTAACCGCCTTTTCAGGGCTCATCCTCTTATCCTTTAACTCCCTAGATTTGTTCTCGGCGACCCATCTTCTGTGCTCGTCCGGGTCGTGCCATCCAACAAGCTCGCCTTCACCTTCTTCTATAAGCTGCAATGTTACCACCTTTTAAAGAAGGTGTAATGATTGAACGATAATAAGATTATCGCATGGGACCATGGTGCTACTGAATCAAGTTAACCGTGGAACGCTGTAAAAGCTTCTGCAAACCGAATATTTTTTAAACTCTTGCGACCTCCTACATATCCTACAAAGGAGCAGTTAGAATGGATTTCAAACTTACCGATGAACAAAAAAATTTTAAAAAAACCGTACGGGAGTTCGCCGAGAAGGAGATTGCACCCGTTGCCATGGAGATTGACAAGGGTCATGATTTCCCCTGGGATACCATTAAAAAAGCGGGTAAACTCGGACTCATGGGAATGACCGTTCCCTCTGAGTACGGAGGGGCGGGTATAGACAAAATAAGTTACATGTTGGCTCTGGAGGAAATATCTCGTGTTTGTGGCTCCCACGGACTTACCATCGAGGCGCACAACTCCCTTGGGATCGGCCATATTTACGAGAAGGGTACGGAAGAACAAAGACGTAAATATCTTCCTAAGCTTACCACCGGAGAAGCACTTGCCGCCTGGGCCCTAACCGAGCCGAACGCCGGTTCGGACGCCGCCGGTGCTCAAACTACCGCTGTAAAAGAGGGGGACGAGTGGGTACTTAACGGTACGAAACAGTTCATCACCAGCGGTAGTATCGCCGATGTAGTCGTGGTTATGGCCATGACGGACAAGGAAAAGGGAGCAAGGGGTATATCGGCTTTTATAGTCGAAGAGGACAATCCCGGTATGACATACGGAATCGAAGAAGATAAACTCGGTCTCAGGGGTACGGTGACCTCTGAGATGTTCTTCGAGGACTGTCGTGTTCCGGAGGAGAACATGTTAGGAGATAAGGGAGACGGTTTTATCGGTGCGATGACAATCTTGGATCGGGGTCGAACCGCTATCGGCGCCATGTCCGTGGGCATAGCCCAAGGTGCATTAGATAAGGCCATCTCTTATGCAAAGGAAAGAAAACAGTTCGGCCGGCCTATTGCGGACTTCCAGGCGATACAGTTCATGATCGCTGATATGGCCACCGAGATAGAGGCGTCCCGTTTACTGGTGCATCAGTCGGCCTATAAGGAAGAAAAGGGAGACTTTTTCAGCAAGGAAGCATCAATGGCTAAATTATTTGCCTCGGAAACCGGGGTCAGAACCGCTCGTAAGGCCATACAGGTCTTCGGAGGTCAAGGATATCTTAGAGAAAACGAGGTGGAACGATACTTTAGAGACGTCAAACTGTGTACTATCGGTGAAGGTACTTCTGAAGTGCAGCACATAGTTATAGCTAAACGCCTTGGTCTTTAAGGTAATTAATTTTCATCTTTCTGAATGGAAAAAAATTAATACCATTAACGGAGATAGTAAGGTAAGGTGAAAGAGATGTGCGCATTGAAACTGAAAAGTCCGGTTTTTGATAATGGAAAGGGGATTCCCAGAAAGTATGGGTACAAAAACGAGAATGTAAATCCTCCTTTGGTTATAAAGGGGGTACCCAAGGGTACGAAGTCCCTGGCATTGATAATGGATGACCCGGATGCCATGGCACCAGCGGGAAAAGTTTGGGACCACTGGTTGATTTGGAACATTCCTCCGAATACAAAGGCGATAAAAGAAGGAAGTGTTCCCGGTAGAGCTGTTGAAGGAAAGAACGACTACGGCAAAATCGGATACGGGGGACCGAATCCACCGGACAAAGAACATACCTATGTATTTGAACTGTATGCCTTGGATCAACCTCTTAAGCTTAGTAAAGGAGCTTCGAAAGGTAAATTGAAGAAAGCTATGAAGGGCCACGTTATAGAAAAAACCGTTCTCACAGGTACCTACGAACCTTGAGTATATAATTAACGACAGTTGAGTAACATGGACGAAATAAGATACATACCAACAATTGAAGATACCGCTACACGGCAGATGGCAATCGACGAGGCCATTTTGAGGTGTTACGATAAGGGCCTATCACCTCCGACTTTACGTTTCTTTAAATTCTCCCCATCAGCCATTACCATGGGGTATGCACAGGACGTGGACGACGTGATAGATACCCAACGGTGCAACGAACTGGAAATACCCTATGTACGCCGGGTCAGTGGAGGAGGTACCGTTTATCATGACCTTCAGGGCGAGATCACCTATTCCATAGTAACAGATAAAATATCCGGAAACATCGAAGAGAGTTTCCATCACCTATTAAAACCCATTATCGACACCCTTCGGGATTACGACCTCGATGCGGTGTTCAAACCCTATAACGATGTACTGGTAAACAGGAAGAAAATATCAGGCAGTGCACAGAGAAGGGCCAGGAAAGGCATGCTGCAGCACGGTACCCTGATGTACGCCACGGATCTGAGCACGTTAGCGAGTATCTTAAAGTTGGATGAAGAAAAATTACGTGCAAAGGGAGCAAAATCTTTTTTCGACCTGGTGACCACCATGGAGGACGAATTGGGATGGAAGCCGGAACCCGATGAACTCATAGATGCTATGAAGGTCGAATACGAGAGACATCTCGGGCTGCCGCTTAGAGAAGGAGAACTCAACGAAAAGGAGCTGGAGATGGTGAATAAATTAGAAAGAAAATACGCTTCAGAAGAGTGGACCTATGAAAGGAAGTGTTGACTAATGGAGATAAGAGTTTCAAGTGGAACTACATCGTATCTGGGCTTAAACGATTCAAAGTGCATGGAATATCCCTCTACCGCATATCTGCTTCTACCCGGGGCACCCTGCAGAGGGGGCTGTATTTACTGCCCTCAATCTTCCACACACGGTAGGTGGCTTTCACGGGTATCATGGCCCTCTTTTGACATAGACGATATGATCGACCCGATCAAAGAGTCCGACCTAAAGAGAATTTGTATACAGTCTCCTGATGTAGAGGGATACGATGATAGGACATTGGAGGTTGTGTCGGCCCTGGAAACTACCGGAAAACCAATCTCGGTCTCCGCGCCTCCTTTATCCAAGGAGGTACTGCAAAAACTGCAGGATGGACCTGTGGACTACGTTGGAATCGGCATAGACGCGGTAACGAACGAATTACGGGCAAAGACCAAAAGAAATTATTCCCCTATAGTATTCTGGGAATACCTTGGAGATGCAATAGAGGTTTACGGTCTGAACCACGTAACCGCCCATATGATCGTCGGAATGGGTGAGAATTTAGAACAACTTGCACATGCGGTTTACCGTGCTTCTAAAAGCGGTGCTAGAGTTTCCCTCTTCTCCTACGTATCAAAAGGAAACGAGCCCGATTTAAGTTATTACAGAAAAGCTCAACTGTTGACACATCTCATCGAGGAAGGGCGAAATCCAAATGATGCTATTTCCTTTATGGCAAACGGTAAGAAATATATCGAAGAACATTTTGAAAACGGAGAACCTTTCCGGACAAGAGGCTGCCCAGGATGTAACCGACCGTACTACACAACCAGGCCCGGAAAAGAACATAGAAACTATCCTAGACAACCGACATGGGAAGAAATGCAGAAGATAATGAAGGACCTGGGATAGGCGACCCGATCTCAATAACTGTTGATACATATAACAAAGTCGCGAGTGATTTTAGAAGATATACTTTGATGGAAGGGGACCGGGAGTATCAAGAAAGTACGCTAAAATATACTCTTGAAATGCTTCCTACCTCTCCCACCATTTTGGATGTAGGGTGTGGTGATGGAAGGGACACCTCCTTTTTAGGTAAAAAAGGGGCAGATGTAGTAGGATTAGATCTTTCAAAGAAGATGGTAGACCTGGCTCGGGAGTGTTATCCCGATTGTAAATTTGTTTATGGAGATATTAGATACACACCCTTTTCAGATAACACATTCGATTGTATCTGGGCAAGTGCTTCGTTGATCCACTTTCCAAAGAACAAATTGAAGGAAGTTCAAAAGGAGATCTACAGGATACTTAAGAAAGAGGGTATTCTGGTGCTCAGTTTTAAGAAGGGTAAAGGGGAGGGATACGATGATGAACCCTACGGCAGTCCCAGATATTTTTCGTACTACACTCTTCAGGAGTTAAAGGAATATCTAACCATGTTCGATATTATCTCACATATTGAATATCCGGACACCCTAATGAACAGTGAATTCGTTTACTGCTGGGCTAGGCCTTGCACCTACAAAAATCCGCTGAAGGGCCCTAGATAGTATCCCGCCACCAGGGTACCTACGATGGCGATAGCCAACATGATGTACGACCCTACGTCCCAATCAAATATTTTTGCACCGTCCAGAGGACCGAAGGGTAGAAGGTTAAAACCCCCTATGAATAAATTAACGAAGGCTACGAAGGAAAGTATCCACCAAAGCCAAATACCTAAACTGAGAAGAACGTAGGCGGATATTAAAAACAGGGTTCCTACCGCCCAATTAGTCGCGGGACCTGCTGCGCTTATTTTGCCGTTTTGTTCCTTGTTGATGTTACCACTTATCATGACCGCCCCAGGGGCTGCGAATACAAAACCTAAGAAGCTAAAGAAAAGAGCCATCAACAAACCCCAGGTCCACATCCTAAATTCAGCCCAACATCCGTACTTCCTGGCAAGATATCTGTGGGCGAGTTCGTGAAATAAGAAAGCGGTTCCTACCGCTAGAAGAGATATACCGAAAAAGACTGGAAAGGCACCTAAAGAAACTCCTCCGATACCTCCTGAGAAGCTGATGGCAAAGGCTAGACTAAGTACAAGAAAGGCGATAGAGAGCTCTCTTTTTTCCCGAGCACTCATGGACTTTCTTCTGCTACCTATGGTTATACTATATTCATTCATGTTTTTTCACCTCTTTTTTGAATCGATTGGACAGTTTTTTGATAGCTTTGGAATCAAAGACCTCTTCTTTTATATGAACATATCCCGCAGCTGCATGTGGATGTCCTCCCGCCTCGCCTATATCTGAAAAAGCGTTGTACATTATAGCCCCAAGGTCCATATCTGTCAACATTGAACGGGCTGACATGTGTATAGTGTTTTCTATTCTACCAAAAACAACTGCGGTATGTACGTCTCTTTCAGTAACCAACATATCTACTATTTGAGGTAGATCATCTTTGGTAGAAACCTCTCCGGCGTATGAGGTAAGTATACCTTTAGATATTTCTCGGTTGATTATTGCGGTTCCAAGAGACGATATCGTCGAAGGGTTCATAGGAGGTCGTTCAAGAACATCCAGCAATTCCGAGTCGCATAAGGGAATGAGCTTGGACATGGCTCTGAGGTCGGATTTACTTATATTTTTGATAAATCCGTGGGTATCTACTTTGATACCGTGAAGTAAAGAGGAGGCTAACAGGGATGATATCTCGATGTCGGCATTTATCAAGTGTTCGCTCATCAGGGTAGAAGTAGCTCCGGCTCGAGTCTCAATCTGGATGTACCCTCCTTCACTTCTAGGACTGTCGGAAGGGTGATGGTCGATAACTACCTCAGGAACAGCGGTTCGTGGTAACGAGTTGTTTACCGCTGGTAGAGAAAAGTCAAGAAATACAAGCGGTTTGTCTTCTTCGATTATTGTCAGGATTTCGTCATCTGAAATGTGTTCTATGTTCACACCCGTTGTTTCCACAAAAAGTTCATTCTCCGGATGACCGATTTCACCAGAGTAATAAATGTTACAATCGATATCGAAACGATCACATAATTCCTGAAACGCCATAGCAGAGGCTATAGCGTCGGGGTCAGGGTTATCATGAAGAAAAACGGACATTTCATCGTCGAGCCGTTTCATATATTGGACTAGTTTAGAGGTACGGCGTATTTCCCTGTACTTGTTTATCTCGGCGATCAGGAAAGAGGCGATCATAGTGGTGTTATTAAGCAGTACGTCCACATCCTCTGGTGTTTCTTTGGAGTTGAATACGTCATAATATACCACGGGAAAATCATATTTTTCACCCAAATCCATATCGTCAGAGATCAATAAGGCGTCAACAAACTCTATAGAATCTAACTCGTCCAGGTCATCTATAACTATGGATGCTTTACCCCACCTTTCCAGCTCATCTGCAACCCTACCAGCTAGTTTACCCGAACCTAGAATAACAATCATACGTTCACCGTTAGTTTTCTTTGCTGTACTCACCGTCAAATGAATTTCTAAACTGATTGAACTTCTTTTCCTCTAATATATCCGGAGGTAAAGTTACAATGATAATACCGTTGTTGCCGTTTGCCTTCTCTCTAATAAAGTCTACAAATTTTTGTAACTTAGTGAATTCAACGTAGTGTATCATCCGGTCCATTCCGTGGAACAGCATGATAGACCCGGGATTTTCCTTGAAATATTCACCTATAACAGTGCCGAGTTTGTTCAAGCTACCATAGTATATGGTTTCATAATCTAACCTTCCTTGAGATTTCGACTTCCCAAGGTTATAGTAGGACACACCATCATGTTTTCCGTATTTTTCTGTGATTTTTTTTATCTTTTCAGAAGTGATGCACAAACCCCTCTCGATTTCAGACACATATTTGAAGAAAATATCGAATGAAACCTCAGGCCTTCTTTCAAGGAATAAGTACATCTCTCCTTTCCTGATGTCGGGTAAATCTGGTGTTGTGATAACGTTGGGGCTTTCCTCCTCTACGAATAAAGAAAAATCGTCCTCTAGTTCGTATCGTTTAGAACGTACGTCCTGATAAAGAGTACCGATCTTTCCTTCCATCCTGCTTTTCAACTCCCACCCATCATAATGAGATACCATGCTCTTTGCTCTTTTCCAGGCTTCCTTTAAACCGTCTTCGTAACCTTTCAAGTACAATTCTATCATCTTATCTTTTTTCATGCATGGTACCTCCTATGAGGGTGGTATTTATCCTATATATCTGAGATGTTCGGACTTAGTGTCTTGACCTACGTTGCTTCCGAGGTCCATATCCATCACTTTACTGGTGAGCTCCTCTACTTCCTCGGCCTTGTCGTCCAGGGCCTCGAATGAAATACTGTCGATATCTAAAAGGGATATAAGTACTTCCAGCACCTCTCTCGAAGCTGTGGGGTCGACGAAGTAACCAGAGGTTTCACCCATGAGACAGATACCCTGGATATCGTACAACTTGTTCCCTAGACCTAAAAGTAAACCGCTTGCTCCGACGATCCCTGAGGCGGGATGTTCCCTGTCAAAGACAACTCCTATTTTTTTTGCTTCTTCCACCATATCCTTATTGGTGGCCGCACCGAGAACTCTTGGTTTGTTTACCATGGAACCCTGACCGTAACCACCTAGTGCAAAAAGCGTTTTCACGCCGAATTCGTTACCGATTTTCAAAAGTTTATCGGTGAGCATGTACTGCCCTTGAGGGGTCATACCTTGATAATCACCTGTTAGTATGATTATGTCTCTTTTTTCTTCACCTACATCCCGGGCATAATAAAGTCGGTTGCAAACCAGTTCTGTAACACCGTCATCGTTAACCAGAACCTGGGGTGGGAAGTAAATAGAGTATATTTCCGCCATCAGTTTGGCGCCGATTTCATCTATCAAATGTTCAGCCGCCAACTTACCAACATTACCAACACCGGGCAGCCCTTCTATTAAAATAGGATCGTTCAATGTTACTTCGTCGGTGTACTTAACAACTATATTTTCCATATTATCAATTACCTCTTTTTTGAATTATTTTAAGCTTTCTTCTGTAACTACCGTATCTGTCTTCAGGTGAAAACTTCGGTGGATTGGGGTTTATGGTTTCCTCTCCACAATCCGGACAGACCGTCGCTAATGAATATGATTTACAGGAGGGACATTTTTTTATTTTTTTCATCTTTCAGGCCCACGGTGTTGCGATTGCATAGGGGGATATTTAAGCCTTTTTGAAAAACTAACCTTTGAGAATCTCCTGATACTCGGGAATCACATCGTCGCAGAAGGCTTTCATCCCCTGACTTGTCTTCCTGTGAATCATCATTTTTTCAATTACCGAAAAAGGTATGGTGGCTATGTCCACACCCATCTCCGCACAAAGGCGCACCTGACGTGCGGTTCTGATGCTGGCAGCGATGATCTCCGTATCGAATTCATACTCATCGTATACCTTCTTGACGGACCACAACATGTCGATACCCGAAAAAATACCGTTGTCGTTGGCCCAGTCGAATAACTTCATTATTTCATGGTCTCGGTAGATGATGTTGTCTATTTCCTGCTCATCGATGAACCTTCCCAACTTGTTCTCCCAAACGCGAATCGCGAGTTCTTCGGGGTAGTAGGTTCCTTTCGGATAGTCCTTACCTCGTTTTAAACCGATACGTTTTCGAATTAAATCGTCTATCCTACCTACGAATGGACTCACGTAGGCTGCGCCGGCTTTTGCGGCCATCAAAGCTTGGTTAGGAGTCATTATCAACGTGCTGTTTACCGGAATGCCTTGGTCGGACAGCGCTTTGGTCGCTTTAATGCCAGAAAAATTATCGTCCCCGTCGCACATATAGGTGTTAACCGGAATTTTCACCACTACGTTATCGTTAATCGGGTTGAATTTATCGTAAAGTACTTTCGCCTCGGATATCATCTCCTCCAAGGAAGACGCACCCACTTCCAAGCTCACCGGGCCTTCAACCGTACGAAGTATGTCTTTGATATAATCCTCGAGACTGACGCCCTTACCGGCGGTTTCAACCGCTTTTTTGATCAAAGACGGGTTGGTTGTTACTCCGTCCAATATTCCCCAAGACTCGGCTTCCTTTATCTCATCCTTTTTTGCAGTATCCACAAATATTTTCATTTTATCTACCTTTTACTTTCTACCTATTACGTCGT
>JAFDUB010000058.1 GCA_019594025.1 Thermoplasmata archaeon | reverse complement strand
TATTACACGCCTTCTTTCTCAGGGAAAGCTGGTGAGGATCAGACAAGGCTTGTACGCTACAAAAAACGTTTTTGACCCTTATGAAAAAGATACGGACCGATACAATCTACCAATGTACGGGACGGGGATGAAACATGGATAGTGTGATTTTTTCTGGTTATACTCTGGACCCCCGTTTCAACATCGTTCACTTCTCTTGTTACAGGTACATATTTTAAACCTTCAAAAACAAAGGGTTGAAAATAAGAATTCCTAAGCACCGCAACATGAACGGAATTGAATTCTGAGTAAGCAGCTCCATAAAGTTCCAACGCAGTATGGAAACCCAGGTAATAATCTGACTTGATCTTGGATGCGACTATGTAGCGGTCCGTATCTTTTTCATAAGGGTCAAAAACGTTTTTTGCAGCGTACAAGCCTTGTCTGATCCTCACCAGCTTTCCCTGAGAAAGAAGGCGTGTAATAAACTTGGTATAGAGGTACTTGTACTTCACACCTAATTTTTTATGAGCAAATTCTTTTAGGTCAGAAACATCCAGAACTCTCCTTTCCATTGAGTACTTATACAATTCTTGAGTGATCTTCATCCATGTATCTCTCCATTAACATTTTGCATTAGCAATATACCCTATAATGGTATATAATCGTTGCGGTTATTGAACAAAACTGTATTACCCTGATAAAATTTCACTCACACGATCACACAGTGGTAGTAGGTAATTCAACTTCTATATTTGAGAGTTCTTCAACAGAGAATTGGTTCTTTATATTAAGTATCTCTATACCTACAACCCGGCCGTTTTTGTCATAGTCCAAAACAACACCAGGGGAAGTTTCTTCACTCTCTACTATCTGCTCTTCGGACAATCTGAAGTAGAGCGCGTTGCTTTCCATATCTACTTTTACTCTCATTTTTTTGCCTCAAATATCATAAACTTTGATCAAGTATATCTTTTAGGTAAGTGATGATTTCATTGATTTTCGGCCTGTTCCTTTCGATGTATTCTTTATTCACAAAATATCCTTCGTACTCGAATCGATTTCTGTGTCTACGGATCTGATGAAGAAATTGTCTTTTACTTTCTGAAAGATTGTACTCATCGATAAACCAATCTATCAACTGCTGATGTGCACCTAGTCCTTCGCTTTTAACACCGTTTAAACAGGCTACCGCTTCCATCAGCTGCCTTAGTGCATCGTAATAATCTCTTAAAACCTGAGATGGAAAGCGCTCCTCATCTGTTTCTTTAACCCTTTCCAATATCTTATCACTCATTTTGACCAGTGCGGTTGCTTTATCGGGGTCTGGTCTTACATCTCTCATTTCAATACCTCGATATATCCGTAAACGACGATTCCATTTGTAATGTTGTTGACCAATTCTTTAGGATATTCTTCCAAACGTTCTTTAAAGTGAAGCTGAATTCTCCTGTTAAACTTTCCTTCATATCTGGATATGTCTATCTTCCCATCGGCAGCCTGAACATATATATCGATATCACTTCCTTCGATATCCTCTCCGTAGGCTGCGGATCCGAATAAAACTATGGCATCCGGATTACAGTTTTCTTCGATAAACTCAAGCAAACCACTGCGGGCCAACCGATCCTGAACATCTAATTTTTTGTAAAGTTTAAAAGTATCATTTTCAACTCTTTTATAGATAGGATAGGTACGTTCGCCACGTTCCAGTTTTTCAACCTCGATCATCCCCGATCTTTCCAGGTCCTCCAGATGTTTTTTCACAGTGGTATGAGATAGACCTGCTTTCTCCGATATCTCCCTCAAATAATGATCCTGGGCAGGTTCATCGAAGAAGACTTGAGCCACTTTCCAAGTACTATAATTTTGTAACATCTGTGAGGATAATGTAATATCTGCTACATAAATGTAGCGGTTAAGAGAAGCTATCTTTTTGGATACGCTTTCTGACCAGCAGGTCCATTTTATCACTTAATTTTTCCACGTCCTTATCACTTAATTCGCTTTCAGCGAGTAGTTCATCCGATACCTTGATGCTGATCCTTCTTTTGTATTCGTCCATAACAGTCTTTTCGGCAACTTCGAACCATTTAACCTCTGGAAATTCATCCAATATCTTTCGAGGAATTTTTATATTGATATCCGCATATTTAAACCTATGCCATGCTTTTTCTCCTATTAAGTATTTTGGTGAACACTCATTGTATTATCCCGTAAAAATTTCGTCAAATCATAACTAGCCCCCCCCTCAACGACATAACCCTCTCTACCCCACAGGTCCTATCCTCACAGTCATACACATCGAACACCGGCACCATGTCGTGGGCCATGTTGGGTAATGTATAAAGATAAAGCACCGGTATTAGCACGCTCACCAATCCGAGATACCTGCGGCCTTCCCGTAAAGAAAGTGCGATCCCTAAGACGGAAAGCATCAACCCGGGCCAGAAGGTCCAGTACAGTGAGTTCACGTACCAGAAGACGGAGGGCTCGGGAGCACCGGGAGACGTTCTCACCAGAGTTACAAAGAACAACAGCACGCTCATTGCGAGCACGAAGATGTGAAACTTCCGCCTTTCCAACAAGTCCTCTATCACAATTGCACAGTTGACCGGAATTATCTAAAGTTTTTCTTTTGCAGAAGAGATGCCGTTATCACACGAACTCTCTATGATCGTCCTCGACCGATCCTCCTTGATCAAGGTTCATATCCGCAAAGGCCCTGGTCAACTTCTGAAAAGCTATGTATATGGCTAAAACTGTTTTTTTCATCACGGTTGTCGATCCATATCACCCACGGATACGCACTGCGATCTTATTCACTTTCCGAGTTCGTCGAACACCGCACCGACGATCTTACCGGTCTCCTCGATTATCTCGTCCCAACCGTCCTCAGCGATCCCCAACAAACGAGCGATCTTCATTATGGACAAGTGATACACCGTCTGCACCCCTGGTTCCTCCTCCCAAATCACCATGTTGCAGGGAAACAGTCCACCTATCTTATTCGTCAGATCCAAAGCTCGGTCGGCAACCTTCGGGTTGCACGCACCAAGCACGTAATAGGGACTCCTGTCGGCACCTACCTTCTCGTTCAGTATCTGGGAAACGGAAAACTCAACAGCGATGCCGAACCCGTGTTTCATACACACCTCCCGAACATACTCGACCGCCTCTTCGTGCTCCATCTCCAGCGTTACGCTCTTCTCTCCAAGATCCTCCGGCTTCATATCTAAGTAAAAAGCAAGGTGGGATAAAAAACTACGGTAAACTACAGTTTTTCCAACCTACGGTTCACCTTTTCCAAAAACTGCCCCTCGCCTATCTTATCAAGGATCATTTTCGATTCGAGATAATAACCCTTAGCGGTCTCAATATCCCCAAGATCCTCGTAAACCCTTCCGACTGCAAATCTCGTCTCCCCTTCTATCACCGGCACATCCAAGCCCTCCAATATTTTTAAGGATTCTAACGAATCTTCCAAAGCCTTTTCTAGGTCACCGGCCACCCTGTTAGCTATGCCCATCACCTTGTACACGCCGGAAAGTCCCAGGTTATCGCTGAGCGTATTGAGAACATTTTCAGCCTTCCGAGCGTACTTCTTGGCCTCTTCCACGTCCCCTCTACATGCTAGAGCCTCCGCGCTGTTGAAATAACTCCAACCAAGGGCCTTCTTGTTGCTTATCATCTCGGCGTTCTCAGCACATTTTTCAAAGTGCTCGATGGCCTTGTCCCAATCCTCCATCTTCATGTAAACGTCTCCAATGTTGTTGTACGCCCTGGCAAGCTCCTTGTACGAGTTGGTTTCATTCAGGGTGGGCAGGGACAGTTGATAGTATTGAACAGCCAGGTCGTTCTGTCCCATGGTAGAATACACATTCCCCCTCTCTATGTAGGTGAGGGCTAGTATACGTTTGTTTTTGATGTCCTTCGCCTTCTCGATGGCTAACTCGTAGTATTCGATAGCTTTGTGGAATTCACCCGATCTCCAGTGGATATATCCCAACCCTCTGTTGGAATCCGCGATACCTTCGGTATCTCCAATATCCTCCGCAATCTCGAGAGCTTTCTCGAACTGTCTTTTTGAACTTTCATACTTCTGCATATCCCGATATATATGGCCTATTTTTCTTAAAGCGGCCTGTTCCAGTTTTCTGTCACCGATCTTCTTCGCCCTTTCAACCAAGCCTTCGAATGAAGTGATGGCACGGCCCCATTCGCTGGTATCATAGCTCAAGTTTCCTATAAGCCTCAAAAGTTCCTCCTTCTTTTCCCCCGCATCCTCGATATCACCGGCCTCTGCAAGTGATAATAAAGCCCGTCGGTAGTATTCCACCGCCGACTCGATAGCGTAGCTGTTCATGGTCCTTTTACCGGCTTTTACGGAGTACTCGTAGGCCTTCCCGAAATTCTTCCCCTCGTAAAAATGCTTGCTCAAGGGGTAATAGTATTTTTCAATTTCATCACCGACCACTTCCTCTATGGTCTTCCCTACCAATAAGTGGAGCACCCTTTTCCTGGTTTTACTCATTTTCTTGTAGACGGCGGCCCGGGTTTGAACATGACTAAACCTGTACACCTCCTCCACACCGCCCTCTATCTCGTGTATCAATCCGCTTTCCTTAAGATTATCCATCAAATCCAGCAGCTCCATAACGTCCATGTCGATGCATCGTTCAAGGACCTCGAAGTTGAACTCCGTGCCGATAACAGAGGCAAACATCAACACCTTTTTTTCACCTTTGGGGAGTTTTTCGACCCGTCGATCGGTTATATCTTTTATGGATGCGGGGATCGAAAGCTCTGATAGGTCCCTCTCGGGGTCCCAAATATAGGAGTATGGATCTATGACACCCTCATCGAGCATTGAGTTAAGCATCTCGAGTACATAATAGGGATTTCCTTCGGTCACCCTATAAATAGTCGATAGGAATGATTCAGGCAGATCATCAGCGTGCAGTTTATTCGTTATAATCTTAGAGGTCTCGTCCATATCCAGCCGTTCCACTTTGACGAGGTCCACCAGTTTCTCCTCTTTCATCCTATCGAGTACTACGGCTAGAGATGAGTCACCCTCGGACGATTTGAGCTCTTCGCCTCTGTATGCACCTAGGATAAGTACCCTTTCATCGGTGCTGTGTCTTCCCAGGTGATGAAACAGTTGAGCCGAGGCGTCGTCTATCCATTGAAGGTCGTCTATATAGAAGAGTATTGGATTGTTCTTCGAATGTTTGATTATCTCACTCACCACCCTATCGAACATCATCTCTCTCTTATCGGAAACTGGAAGTTCAGATAATTCCTCTTCCTCCACCCTAAATCCCACGAGACCCATGGGTACTAAAGATCCCCCCGTTCCATCATCTGCAGAGGTGTCTTCTCTCAAATAATCGCCCATGGCTTCCGTAAAGGGCAGGTATGGATCCGTGCTGGAATAATGGGGGCATCTGCCTTTGAAAATCTCGAATCCCTGTTCCGAACACCTGTCTGTGAACTCCTGGGCCAGACGGCTTTTTCCCACTCCTGCCTCGCCCTCCAAAAGTACCATCTGGCCTATTCCGTCCGTCACCTGCATCATCTTAGCTTCCAGACGGTTCATCTCCTCCTGCCGATCAACAAAATCGTTACCTTCCTTAGCGGAGCTGAGCCGTCGAGTAGCATTCATATTAAAAGTAGATTCTCTAACACTTTTTTAAATGTTGTCCCAATTAAACGATTTTTTTTTAGTAAAAACTCTAAATGAACACAGTTTAAATTGAAACCATAAAGTATATATTCACTGCGCATATTTGGTAATCTAATAAAGTGATATTATGAAATATAAAAGAATATTGATAGGATTGACAGCTATGACGTTAATGCTATCCATCCCAGGTCTAGCAAGTGCGGGATACAGCGACGTGGTAACCGACCCCACAGGGGACGTCATGCAGGCAACCGGCCCAGAACCGGATGATTGGAAATTCGTCGAGAATCCTGATATAGATATCATTCGGGCGGAAATATCGGAAACCGATGATTTTGTGATTGTTTCCTTAACGGTAAAGGGGATTATCGTGGATCATGTCGATTATATTTATGAGATATATTTGAAAGACGACCTAGATAATCTCATCGACATATCGTACTCCAACGGAGATCTAAACATGATTGTATACGGTCACTACCACGTCGATGCCGCAGTGGACGGAGTAGGCACCGATACTTTGAGTATCGCTTTCACACGAGAACAGATATATGAACCAAACGACCTATTTATCTCTAAAATTGAAACCTATAATGAAGGACAAGCACAGGTCGACTTTGCAGGCCCCGATGCAGAGTACCCACCGGGCTACGATGAGAACGGTGACGACAACGGCGATGATCCTCCGGAGAACGGTGACGATAACGGTGATGATCCTCCGGAAAACGGTGACGAAGACGACTCTCCCGGATTCGCGTTCCTGCTCATGGGAATCGCCCTCGTATCCGCGGTACTGATATACCACAAAAAGAAGCGTTGAATTCTTCCTTAAAAACCTTTTTTTTCTTTTTTTCCATATATTTTTATATCAAATATTCACCCCATAAAGCATATATAATTTGTAATACTTTCGGGAAAATATTGGAGAATTTATATGAAAACAAAAAAGTACTTAGTTGTGTTGACGGCACTGGCATTGTTGCTTACCGTGCCCGGAACGGCAAACGCAATAGAAGACCAGGTTATAACAGACCCTGAAGGGGATGTTGAGAATCCGGATATAGATATAATTCGCGTAGAGCTATCCGAAAGCGGCGGCGCAGTTACAGTTTCTCTTACCGTAGCCGGTATCATAAGAGACGAAGAAGGATTCAAATACCATATCTTTTTACGAAGTGATGAGGATTTAGATTTCGCTAACATCGCAATATACTACGAAAATGGTGAGTACGATCTCGTTTATAATGGGCCGACGAAACATGAGTTCATCGCGGGTGGAACGGATACCTTGACCATCACCATACCTCTGGAAGATATAGGTAATCCTGATTTCCTGGTAATACATGAAGTGGTGACCAACCAAGTGGTATCTTCCACCACTACTTACGTTGATGGTGTGAAGCCGGAGTACGATAACGGTGATGATCCTCCGGAGAACGGTGACGAAGACGACTCTCCCGGATTCGCGTTCCTGCTCATGGGAATCGCCCTCGTATCCGCGGTACTGATATACCACAAAAAGAAGAGATAGTATCAAAAACCCCCCTTTTTCGACCCAAAAGTATATTATGGACTGGAACTAACGGGGGCTAATGAAACAAAAAGGAGGTGAACTAAAAATGAGAGGAAAAGTAAAATTCTTCAACAACATGAAGAACTTCGGTTTCATCGAGCCTGATGAGGGTGATGATGATCTATTCGTACACCGTAGTGATCTTGATGGCGTCAACTATCTTAACGAAGGAGATGAAGTCGAATTCGAAGTTGGCGAAGGAGAAAAAGGCCCAAGAGCAATGAATGTTAAAAAGATAGAGTGAGTTCGTGCTGGGATCGTTCCCAACATAGGCGAGTTCTGTTTACAATAACATCATCGTGCTTATCAGTACTTAATGATTGACTCGTACCTTTTCGATTCTTCATTATCAAACTATTTTCCTTAATTTTTTAAAACTATCAGAGGCATCTCTAGATGGTATATCAGAAGGTCAACATGTGTTCTTTTAGTGATCATAGTTTTCGATGTGTTGCTCCGTAAACCAAAAATGCTATATCTTACTCTACCGCTATAGGTAGCCGTGAGAATATTATGACAGGAAAAAAATTGCTAGTTGCGTTAATAGCATTGGCATTACTGCTAACGGTTCCCGGTGTTGTTAGTGCACAGTATCAGGATGAGATAACAGACCCGCGAGGAGACGTTTCTCATTATCGAATAACTGAAACAGGATATACTTGGAGACATAACGTGGACAGACCCGATGTAGACATAAGAGCAGCTAGTATAAGAGAAGAAGCTGGAGACATCATAGTTTCTTTGGAAGTTGAAGGAAATATACGTAGTGCTAGCAACTTCTGGTATCACATCTATCTAGAGGATGGAGAAGGACAAACGTATTCCATACATTTCGAAACGGGAAATTGTTGGTTGCACTCTCCCTACTACTCTGGAAACCTTGAATATTCCGGCGTAGGTACCAATACTTTCCAAACGAGTTTCCCTCTGGAAGAAGTAGGACACCCTACTACTTTGAGTATAGTTGAAGTCTACACCTGGGAATGGACGGAAGATGAAGGAACAGGAGAGTATTATTGGGACACCGCAGGGCCGGAAGCCGATGATCCCGCCAACGGCGACGACGATACCGACAACGGTGATGAAGACTTCGACGGTGTAATCGATGACCTTGTAACCAGAGGTATGTGGTGTCTGGCGATTGTGATCATCGTCCCCATAATAGTAGTGATAATCATAATTGTGGTTCTGATTAAATTCTTAAATAAAGACGACAAAGACGATAAACAACCACCACAGCAGCAGGACTATCAACAACCGCCGCCACAGCAAACGCCGCCACAATATCAGCAATCGGCGCCTCAGCAGCAGCAGCCACCACCGCCACCACAAAACCAGCAGCGACCTTAGTTTCTTTGCACCTTATGCAGCGGAAAAACCCTTTCTCTGTTTTTTTCTTTTTTCTCGAGTAAGATCGTAAATGTTATAAAAATGCCGTTGACTACATAAGACATGGAAGACAAAACGATTAATATCGAAGAAGCTGCGGAAATAGTTGAAAGGGTAAGCAAGAGGATAGCTCTCCTGCATCTTTCCTACGCAAAAATGATCACCGAGGAGTTGGGGGAGGAAAGGGGTAAACGCTTGATACTCAGAGCTATAAAAGACTACGGTAAAACCATAGGTCGGAAAAGGAGAGAAGAGATAGAAGAGATGGGGTTAAAACCAACTCCGGAGAACTTCAGCAAAGGAACCTCATTGAGCATACCTCCCTTCGGAATGCATTCTAAAATAGAAGATAAAGAAAATATGAAGGCCTACGGATGTACTCTGGGAAGGTTGTGGAAAGAGTACGGTGAAGATAAACTCGGTAAACTGTACTGTTACGTGGACGCAACCAAGTACATGGGCTTTAACCAAGACTACGTGCAAACCCACACCAAAGCCATGACCCTAGGTGACGATTTCTGCGAGTTCGTTGTAACACCGTCCACGAAAAAACAAAAAGATATATTCAACGACGATGAAGCTGACTTATCAGAGGTCGACGAGTATTTAAAAGAATGAGGAAATGTACTCCGGCCCCAAGAATGGTTTGTAGTATTCGGGGAGTTTATCAAACTCATCCTCATCCAACCAAAAGCACTTGAAAATCAAACCGGCATCTTCGCCTTTTCCGGTAACCTTGTGCTCCCATGAATCCTCCGCCTTACCTACTCTAACAACGAAGAAATATCTGTCCAACAACTCTACATCGTTCTCATGAAATGATTTTTCGAAGGCTTGTAAAACCGGAAAAATGTACGCAAAAACGTTTTATAGGGCTATAGTCCTATTTTTCTTTGAGAATTTCACGGAGAAGAAATTAAATAAAAACAGGTGGAATAAATGAATATAAAAGTATTGATTGTAACGTCTATTTTGTTCTTTGCACTCCTACTTGGAGCGGGAGACTCTTTGAGTGATTTTTTCGAGGGAGAAATAACTCAAGAATACGATATCGTCATCCGGAAACCTTTGATCAGCGTCCCTGTTATACAGGAGAGGGGAGAAACCATAGAGATATGGGTGAAAAATCCTGTGGCGGATGAAGAAACGTCATGGCATACAAGTTTATACCGGGAGTACGGCTCCTATGAAGAGGAATACGAGATGGATGTTATTTACGTTGAGGAAGGTGACGAAAACGAATGGTTCCTAACATGTGTGATACCGGTGGATGCCAGGGAAGAACTGTACGATCTAAGGTTAAACGATGGTACGGAGAGCACGGAACGGATACAGTCTGTAAAAGTAGTTCACGAGATCACCGACCAGTTCAACTTCGTTCAGGTGACCGACACTCACTTTGGCGCCACCCACGATGAAGGTTCAGAAACCTACATAAGACGGTTCTTCAACGAGATGAACCTTATAAACCCTGATTTTATCATCCTCACCGGCGACGTCTGTGACAAGGAACCCACATGGTGGTCACCCCAGGATCCACATCCCAGCGAGCAGGACGAGGGTTTCTACGAGCTTCTTCAAGAACTCGAGGTGCCCATGTACGTCGTCCATGGAAACCACGACTATTCGTATACCAGCGACGACGACCCGGACTACAATATCCGTTCATACCAGAAGTGGATAAATCCACACCTCAATTATACATTCACCTACGCTGAGGATTATCATTTCATAATGCAGAACTCCGGCAAGTACGTGGGAACTCTCAACCCGGATGGTTTGATGACCATGGATAACGTGACATGGATGATAAACGAATTGCAGGACAATATGGATAAGACCGCCGTTACGTTGTAATCCCTCGCCGCCTGGCGGAAGGCGTCCCTCACACTGTTGTCATCGATGGTGTCGGGATACACGGTATGATGCATTCCAACGAACCGCATGGTCTTATCCATATTGTCCTGCAATTCGTTT
>JAFDUB010000045.1 GCA_019594025.1 Thermoplasmata archaeon | reverse complement strand
TACCATTATAAACAGCTAGTTTAATATAATATTAATAATAAATTATTATTTATAGATAGGTGGTAAAGTTTATATGTATATATACCCATATCTATTGCGGGAATATCTATGAAACCTTCAACGCGTAAGCATATGTTGTGCAAAAGATATTTAACGCTGTTTATAATGGTACTTTTTCTTCTCTCAACATTGTCCAGCATATCTATGTCTGAAAAAGATATAAAAATGGAAGCCGAAAATAAGATGGTCGAAAACGAGTTGTATCAATCGGATTACGAGTTACAGAGAGTCGTGGTACAGCCGAATGCGACCGTCGGTAAGGATACCTATATCCGTGAGATTCTTCCTGACTATAACTACGGAAGTGCAATTACCTCAGGTGTTGGGATATATCCAGAACCAGGCGAAATGAGATCTCTCCTTCAATTCGACCTTCCAGATAATATAGGGATTATAAAAGACGCTACGCTATCAGTACATGGAAGTTATTCAATGGATTCCGAAGGCCTGGTAAATATCAAAGTACATCCGCTTTTGAATGAGTGGGAGGAGGGGGTTGAACATGCTGAACCGGGCGCGGCGAACTGGACCTACAGAACGGTAGACGAAACGTGGGATACTCCAGGGGGAGATTTCGACGAAGGGATATACTCTTATAGAGAACCGTCCTTGTTGATCGATTATGAAGACGTCTGGTATTCATGGGATATCACTAACATCGCTAAAAGATGGGAATCCGGTGAATTGGAAAACTACGGAGTGATAATGGTACCGGATGGGGTTTCCGATCCTGATTTCTTCTTATTCTATACAAGCGAATACGTAATAGCCTCTAGTAGACCGAAATTGACCATCACATATCATGCTGAGATAGACCCTCCCCTGGAGAACCAAACATTGGAGATGAACGGTCCTCCCGAGGTGATAGATCTAGCCGGCAGGGAACGTGGGGATCTTGAGCGGCTTTCACAAGAAGGCTACGATTCCGTCAACTCCATACCTTTCTACGGGCCCTATAGCGAGATGCGTTATCAAAACCTATATCCACAGGAGGAGATAGGTGTTACCGGAGATATAACCAGGATTTCTTTCAACCGCTCGGATTTCAACGAGATCGGTAACTTCAGTGATTTCAAGATGTCACTAGGTCATTCCACATTGGATAGTCTAACGGACACATTCGATGATAACTACGAAGGCATGCTGTACGAGGTTTTCAGTCGTGATAACCTGATGGTGAATTCCTCCAACAGCGACAGCTGGGTGCACTTTGAACTCGATACCGCTTTCCCTTACGATGGTAGTAGGAACCTTTTGATAGACATACAGTGGATAGGATCCGGAGGAAACAGTGTTGGCTTACAGGCTTTTAATCATGGATCTAACAGAAGAGTGTTTTCCGATTCTGTTACCAGTCCCACGGGGATGGCGGATGGTACGTCCGTAAAGGCAAAATTCGGTGTAGAGGTTACCGACGGTGCTCACTTCTTCTGGGAAGGTCAAAGTTTGGACCCCGATATGTTCAAGGCCGAGGTTTTGGGAACCGAGTTGACGATAAATCCTATGCCAAACGCCAGAGGAGTAGGGACGTTGGCGCTGTCCTTGTTCAATAACAACGGTCATTACGTGACTCAAGAAGTTGATGTTATCATAGGTATGAAAGATGCATTTATCACCGATTTTCCGGATTACGAACACCGTAATCACGGCGGCTACGAATATATACCGGCCGGAAGAGCGTACGACGAAATATCACGACACAGAGGCCTACTGGAATTCAACTTGCCGCCTGAAGAAGGTAGGCTAAAAAGAGCCTCTGTATCACTGTATTGTGACTACATAACTCAACCCGGTTTGGATGTAAATGTAACGTTATCGCCCATAACTGATCCATGGTTTGAGAACGATCTGATCGGAGAGCCCGGGTCGGTGAACTGGTACAACCGAACCGAAACCCATGCCTGGGATACCCCTGGAGGAGATTTCGATACATCCTACATATCCTACAGAAACATATCTCAGAATTATACATGGTACGACTGGGACATAACGGAGATAGTACGTGCATGGTATGATGGGGATATGGAAAACAACGGGTTGATGATAAGGGGTGACGATCACGGAGTTGACTTTTATAATTTTGTAGCTTTTAAGAGCACGGACCACGAGGATTCTCACCACTGGCCCAAGGTGAGTATATCCTTTGGACCTGAGGAGATCCCAGACCAGTACATGGAAGAAAACGAACCTACCCGGACCATACCGTTGGGTACAAGTTATGGAGTTACTGAAGGCAAATCAGGAGGGAATGGCGGTAGCTCTAACGTTCCTTTCGACGGTGAAAATCAGGACGAATCTCATTGTCAAACCTTGTACACACCTGAACTTGTAGGCGGAGAGGGAACAATCAAGCGCATATCCTTTGGAAGGTATTACCCCTCCCAAGTAGGGATATTCAAAAATCTCACAATATCTTTAGCCCATACGGAGCTGGATGAGTTGACGGAAACCTTTGCCGATAACTACCACGGTCTACCGGTTGAAGTTTTTTCCGTGGAGAAGTATGAAACTAATTCATCCGACGATGATCCATGGATCCATTTTGAACTTAACGAGAGTTTCACCTACGATTCTTCCTATAACTTGTTAGTTGATCTTCAGTGGCAGGGAGACAATGGTGTCAAAGTTAATACGAATATTACAACTTTCAGTAATTACTTCATCTTAAATACGTGGGATATAAGTTCCCCGACAGGTGCTTTGAGTACATCTTTACCCATAACCAAGTTCGAAACCGAAGTTGCGGATGTCGGTGTGATTGATAAAGGTACTGCTGCCAGTTGGTATTATTGGTTTGGCTCCCTGCCTTTCAATTCGGGAGCATTTCCGGAGATACGCTATCAGATACTGCAGAGGAGCGAGCTTTTGAATGCGTCGGGAACAGTCGATAAGATACGGTTCCAGGCCTTTACGGATGGTACCGATTGGTCGGTCGTGGAGAACCTGTCAATAAGGATGGCACACTCTTCCAACGAATCTTTGGGAACAAACTTCGAAGCGAACCGTATCGATGATTGGGAGGAGGTACTGAACAGAACCACCTACACACTAGCATCTGAAAAGAGAGGCGAATGGGTTGAGATAGACCTGGATAACCTGTTCCGGTACAATGGTGAAGATAACATGGTCGTCGATATACGTTGGAGAGGTGGACACGCCAAGTCTTTGGGCATCAATTTGACGGTTGATAATACCGTAACCTACAACGGTGTCCTGGGTTATGCAGACTACAACGCAGAAACCGGTGAAACTATAGAATGGATGCATAATATTCAGACGATCTTTGTGGATGAACCTCGATGGGAAGCTACTAGCTCGGATACGTCACTCTTTACCGCCGAGGTAATAGATGGGAATTTAGAGATAACTCCACAGCCCGATCAGCACGGTAGCGGCTACATAGACCTCAGGATGTCGAACTGCAACGGACATTTGGTGCATCAACAGGATATTATGGTCACCATCACAGAACTGAATGATCCACCGGACCCTCCCTCGAACCCGTCTCCTGCGGACGGTGCTGTGGATGTGAGCACATCTCCTTTACTAACCGTTGATGTGTCGGATCCTGACGGAGATACCATGAACGTTACCTTCTACAACGCATCGGACGACAGCGTGATAGGAACGGATAATGATGTGGCCAGCGGCTCTACCGCATCTGTTACCTGGTCCGGGCTTTCCATGGGTATGGTGTACGAATGGTACGCGGTGGCCGATGACGGTATTGAGGCCACGCAGTCGGTTACATGGAGCTTTACAACTACCGATGCAAATCACGCACCGGATGTGCCTACGAATCCTATTCCCGTCGACGGAGCTCAGGATGTGAGTACTGCACCCACACTCTCCGTGGACGTATCGGACCCTGACGGAGATACCATGAACGTTACCTTCTACGACGCTTCAGATGATAGTGTTTTTGGAACCGACAATAGCGTGGCCAGCGGCTCTACCGCATCGGTTACATGGTCCGGTCTTTCACTCAATGAGACTTACGAATGGTACGCTGTAGCGGATGATGGACAGGATACAACACAGTCGGCTACATGGAACTTCACCACCATCCTGGAAGAGGATACGGAGCCACCAGTCGCTATTGCGAATGCAGATAAGACCAGTATATATATTGGTGAAACTGTTAACTTTGATGGAAGTGCTTCAACAGACAACGTAGGCATAGTTAGGTACACATGGATCATAGATGGAGAGGAACATGACGGTGTTACCGTGAGCTACACCTTCGAGGATGCTGGGAACTATACGATAACTCTTACCGTTGAAGACGCTGCAGGTAATGTAGATGAAGACACTATCTACGTGCTTGTTACTGAACGAGACGAAGATGAGGCCCTATTTCCGATGTGGTGGCTGTTAGTATTAATAGCGGTTATAGTAATCATACTCATACTGGTAGTCGCATTAAAGAAAAGGGGTTCTGAAGGGGATTATACTATGGAAGAGGAGCCATATCAGGAATCGTATGCAGAAGATTCGCCTCTAGACGACGAACAATTTGGTCCCGACGAAGGTATTAGATAGAGAGGCGGATGAACTTAATTATTGACCAAATATGACTTAGGATGAGCAAGGTTACTATAATATAAGTCACGTCTTTTAGCCCCAACTTCTCTGAGTTGAGACTATGGCGTAATAATGTATATCGCCCTCAGGGGTCAATAAATCGAACTCGTTTTCAGTTCCCACTGCAGAAAAAACTATCCGCATGTATATATCATCGAAAAATAACTCAGTATAAACGAACCTACATTCTCCTCTTCAATAACCGAGATAACCCGAAAGGTGCTCCTCCTCCGAATCCACCTGGCCATGACTTCTTGAACTCGTTTAACATCTCCGCTACGCCTTTGGCCATGGACGGCTTATACTCTACTATATCCCCTTCGGATTCGCTCACGTCTATCACAATCTTCCAGAAGAAGTGAAAAGCGAGTTTTATATTTATTGGTAACTGATCCGAGATAGTTTTTAAAGGAGTCCAAAAACAATTTAACCACTGATATCTTATACATAATTCAATGAAAATAAAACATCACGACATCACTTTGAAAATTGATCCTAAGCTGGGTACACTCAAAGCTAAAGATATGATGGAAGTATCTGGAGATGAAGAGCTTCGATTCTATCTCGGTAACAGGTTCGATATCATATCCATAAAGCAGGGTAAAAAAAGCCTTGATTGGGAGGTTGAAGAAGAGGGTAAACTTACAACCAGATATATGGTAAAAGATCGGGATATCAAAAAGGATCCGGTAGAAATCAATTGGAAGGGAAACTTAAGTTCGTTCCAGGGTTATAGAGTCAGTATCATCAGAGGTGATCTCGTAGAGCTATCCGGCTTCTGCTGGTGGTTTCCAACCATAGAACCGCAGTCTCAATTTGAAAGTTTTACTTATGATCTTAAAGTGGATCTGCCAGGAGATTGGACGATAGTTACTCCTGGTGAAATAATGGGAGACGGCGGCAAATATCGTTACTCCCGGAAAATTGAGGATATCTTCCTCTGCGCTTCTCCAATATTAGAAACATTTCAAAAGGAATGCTGCGGTGTAAATTTAGAACTGCATATACCCAAAGATATGATAAAGTTCAAAGAAGTATTGATGGATGATTTCTCCTCCTCTATCGAACTGTGCACAAAGTTGTTCGGTCCATTAAAAAAGGGAAACGGAGGCATCGGTATCGTATCACCGAGAGGCAAAGAAGGTGCGGAATGCGGATTCGAGAGGGACGGCCTATGGGTGGTTGGAGACCTTTTTACAAAATACCTGATAGATAACGATTGGAAGGTAGACAGTTTACCTAAATCACTCTCTTTACACGAGACCATCCACGGCTGGTTCGGAATCGGTGTTGATTTCAAAGAACCGTGGTTAGCTGAAGCTATCACACAATATCTAGAAGTGATATTAACAGCCATGATGTACGATGAAGCGGATATAGAAAAAAAGTACTTCGACAGTTACCGAGAGAGGGTTGAAAAGCATCTGGCCGAAAATGATCGACCTATCAAGGAATACAGATTTTTAGACAACATGTACACACACTGGTACCTTAAAGGTAGCTGGGCCTTCTGGGATATGGAGGCCGCGGTTGGTAGGGATGGATTGTTAGAACTGTTTAGTAAGATCTATCAGGACTACATCGGTGACACGATTACACACATGGAGTTTAGAAGAATTTCGGAAAGTTGCCTTGATATCGAGCCCGATTTTATAGAGTATTGGTTCGAGGATAAAGGATTTGAACCAGTATTTAGATGACCGATGTAAAATTGTGGTTAACCTCACATTTTTCATTATTGTTTGTTTTGACCGTAGAATCTATGCCTCATAAAGATAACTGACGATTCTCTAGTTTTGCATTCGTTAAACCACTTCTAGCGTTACTACCGATAATAGATAGGGAAGGAGAGGGGATTACCCTCGATATAAACTCAGGTTTAGCCCCTGTCGTAGTAGTCTGACCGATCTTCTTTTTTTCTTCCCTATCCAAGTCGTACAGATTGGATTGCACTTTCCTTTTATCTTCTTCCCGGTACAATAGTAGGACTACAATTACAACAGCGATGCCCACCACCATTAAAGCAGGGAGTAATTTGCCGAAAATTATCCTGCTGAAATCAGTCCTTGTTGATATATCTAGATAAGCACTTCCGTCGATACCCGGGTCGTGGAATATATGATGACCGGCGGGATAGTTGAAGCTCCCGTATACCGCAAAGCCGATATAATTACGTCTGGAGGGACCTACATAGATGACGACACCAAGTAAGAGAAGAGTGGAATACATAACTTATTTGCAATTCGTTATGTCCCCCACTGCTAAAAATTTCCTATAAACTAACGTCTAGCCCTATTCCGAGAAAACAAATCAATAAATGAGCGCCCTTTTACCTTGATTAAATAAAGGATGGCGGATAAAGTCAACACCCGAAATGTTCAGTACATGCACATGATTAATCGTCTCTTTTTTGGATTATACAATGTAACTATTCTTCCGCCATAAGTACCTTTGGTCGACTTTTCTGTCTTATCTTTACCGACTCAAGTTTTTTTAAGTATTAAAAAAAAAGAAAGGGGTTTACATCATTCCCGGAGGCATACCACCCATTCCTCCAGGTTGTGCTGCCGGTGGACTCCGCTCCTCGTCCTCACCGCCCTTTGCGGCTATTACGTCGTCTATCATCAGAACCATCTCAGCAAGTTCAGAAGCAGAACGAATGGCCTGCTCTTTGACTCGTAGAGGTTCGTAAATGTTCATCTCCATCATATCTTTGAATTCACCGTTGTCTATGTTCACTCCGTGGTTCTTTAAACCGTCTTTTTCGTGCATAGCTCGAAGTTCCATGAGCACGTCCATACCGTCCATACCTGCGTTGTTAGCTAACGCCCTAGGTATAGATGCCAGAGCTTTGGAGAAATTTTTTACCGCCAGTTGCTCCCGTCCTTCGATTTTACCAGCATAATCTTCAAGTGCGCAAAGTATTTCTATCTCTGCAGCTCCGCCACCAGGAACAATGTATCTATCTTCCAATGTAACCGCGATAACTTTAAGAGCGTCTTCCAAAGCTCTCTCAAGTTCATCTACAACGTGTTCACTACCACCTCTCAACAGAAGTGAAACGGATTTACCTTCTTCTGTACCCTGTATCACTGCCATGTGGCTGCCGGCGATGAACCTTTCACTTACCGATTCAGCTTTACCTAAGTCATCAATGCACATATCGTTTAAACTAGCGACAATCCCCGCACCTGTAGCACGAGCTAACTTTTTCATGTCCGATTTTTTAACCCGCCTCAAAGCCATTATGCCTTCTTTTGCCAGATAATGTTGTGCCAGGTCGTCTATACCTTTTTGACAGAGAACAACGTTTGCACCGACATTTTTAATCTTGTTCACCATATCCTTAATACTCCGCTCCTCCTGATCTATGAAGTTCTGCATCTGCTGTGTGTCTGTTATGGTCACCTCGGCATTTGTCTCAGTTTCTTTGACCTCAAGGGGGATACCAATCAGTGCGATTTTAGTATCCTTAATTTCACGGGGCATATTTTCATGCAATCTTTCTTTATCAAGGATGACCCCGTCGACCAACTCGGTGGCTGAAACAGAACCACCCGCTTTCTTGACTACCTTGATATCGTCGATATCTATGTGATAACTTCCGTCAATTTCGTCAGCAACGGCTTTCACGGCCCTGACGGCCATCTCTGCAAGATAATCCTTATCCATATCAACCGCCTTTCCTGTCATGGCTGTAACAGCGATGTTTTTCAGAATATCGTCGTCATCAGTATCAACTTTAACTCTCATCTTAGCCAATACATCACTAGCTCTTTCTGAGGCCAACCTGTATCCTTTAGCGATGGTTGTGGGATGGATGTCGTTCTCGATCATTTCTTCGGCTCTTTTCAACAACTCCCCCGCTATAACCACGGCTGAAGTTGTACCATCTCCACACTCGTCTTCCTGTGACTCTGCCACTTCTACCACCATCTTCGCTGCGGGATGCTCAATGTCCATCTCTTTAAGCATTGTAACACCATCATTGGTGATTGTGACATCACCCATGTTTCCTACTACCATCTTATCCATTCCTTTAGGCCCAAATGTTGCTTTCACACTGTCCGCAAGTGATTTAGCTGCGGCGATGTTATTTTTCTGAGCCTCTTTTCCCTGCTCTCTCTCTACGTCCTCACTCAAAACGAGAATCGGTTGATTTTTTCCCATCATATTATCTGACCCTGATCCTATAAAAATTAGCAGTTCTATAAATAGTTTTCCCATAACCCAGTCATCAATTTACCCTTACCTATCCGCAACATTTATATCATAATTCAAGGTAGTAAATCACATGTGCCTTGCAGTTCCCGGTAAGATATTGGAAATAGATGGTGACGATGCTAAGGTGGATTTTGGAGGTGTTACCCGTAAAGCCAATATATCCCTCGTAGACGTTTCTGTCGGTGATTACATCATCGTCCATGCAGGATACGCAATACAGATACTCAGCCCCCAGGATGCTAAAGAAACCATGGATGCCTGGAACGAAATTCTAGAGGTCCAAACGGAGTATCAATAATTTTTTAAAATCTTGATGTAATAGTCCTACGTCCTCCTTTTCTTCCACGGGAGAGGATAAATCGTGTGCCTCCTTTTCAGGTATAAGTAGATCGAAGATTCCCATCAATATTATCCCCACAAAAAATGCCATAACGGCGATACTCTCTCCGGCATCTTCGAAGGCTTCTGGTAAAAGCTCTATAAAGGAGATGTAAATCATCACACCTCCTGCAAATCCAAGTGATAACGATAGATATTTGGTTTTTGGTTTTTTGATAAAATAGGTAATTATACCTCCGAGTCCCGTAGAAATCCCGGCTAGGAAGGTCAATAATAACGCCATTCCTACGTTCCCAATGTCCATATAAAATAGTAAAAGAACTTAATCTATTATAATTTTACCCCATATATGTAGTAGTCAGTCTAGTGGAAACTCAATTCCGTAGTACTCTCCATACCACGAAATGAACAGTTCTATTCCCTCTTCTATGGAAACCTCAGGTTCAAATCCAAGCATCTCTCTGGATTTGTCTATATCCGCATAGGTTTCCTTCACATCTCCCGGTTGCATTGGCAGCATGTTCTTTTCTGCCTTTCTACCTACTACATCTTCCAACACTTCTATGAAGTACATCAACTCTATAGGACGGTGACTGCCTAGGTTGAATATTTCAAAATCGAATGGTCTGTCGAGTGCTGATATAACCCCGTTTACGATGTCATCGATGTAAGTAAAATCCCTCCTAAGATCTCCGTGATTGTAAACATCTATTGGTTCTTCTCTGACGATCCGATCTGTAAATTTAAACAGGGCCATATCCGGACGTCCCCATGGTCCGTAAACCGTAAAAAACCGCAGACCAGTCGAGGGCACACCGTACAGATGACTGTATGAATGTGCCATAACTTCGTTAGCCACTTTAGTAGCCGCATAAAAGGATACAGGTTTGGTTATATCTACATCGATGTCGTAAGGAATATCCCTACTCCCTCCGTAAACGCTGGAAGACGAAGCATAGACAAAGTTATCGATATCTGTGTTTCTAGCCACCTCAAGCATACTGGTAAACCCTTCAATGTTGGATCTTTGGTATGTAAAAGGGTCGTTTATAGAGTACCTAACACCGGCTTGAGCTGCGAGATGACATATTCTGTTCACCCCCTTATTTCGCATCACTTTCAGTAAAGTTTCGTAATCGCACACGTCAAGATGATGGAATGAAAATCCGTCGTAATTCTCAAGAATGGAGTTTCTTTTCCACTTCAGCTCGGGTGAATAGTACTTATTCACATTGTCGACGCCGACTACCTCTTCTCCCTCTTCCAAGAGAGTCCTGGCAACGTGGAACCCTATGAATCCAGCACTGCCTGTGACCAGTGTGACCATGGGTTTGTAAATAGTCACTTCTTATTTATTGATATCGGATGATCCTCAGTAACAGCCAAACAATATCTATACCCATAATTCCACCGAGAAGCAAACCAGTTATCAACCGCCTAGAATTGTTACTCTTTCTCCCCAGTAGTTCTTGTAAACCACTATCTAAAGCCGTAGGAAAAGTAAACAGTAGTGTGATATAGAATAACTGTATAGCTGAAAACTCATAGAGTCTCAGCACCCAGAAGCCTACCAAAAATCCCACAACTATACCCGTATATACTCCTGTACAGCGAGAACATAGTGGTAGAGTGTAATCTCCGATAGTTATGCATCGTTCTTTTTTAGCATGGCATATTATGTTTTTCATAACATGTCCTGGAATTCCTCAATAAGCTCCGGATATTTTTCCTTCACACCTTCCAGTATCGCACCTATACTTACCTCGCCCAGCTTTAATTCGGATAGAGCATCGATCACTTTATCGAATATCTCATCGGAGAGTTGAGTAGCCTTCTCCTTCGCCAGATAATTTCGCCATAGCTTATTCTCCAACCGATCTCTCCATTCCTTCTCATACCCTTCTAAATATTCCTGGTCAAACCGACCTTCACTAACACATTTTGCTGCGAATTCTCCGGCTATCTTCCCTTGTTTCATCCCGTTCACTATGCCTCCACCGGTCATCGGATCGACCACCCTAGATGCATCACCCACCAACAGCAAACCGTCGGTGGTGACCTTTTCAGGGGGATGTGTTACCGCCACAGCTCCTGCCACCATATCGATAGGTTCGCCGTCTTTGAATTGTTCATGTGAAGAGATGAATTCATCGAGATAATCCTTGGGTGCTTTACTTCCGTCCAGCATACTCAACTGGACTCCTAAACCTACGTTGGCTATACCGTCTCCTTTAGGGAATACCCATACGTATCCACCAGGCGCCGAGCTTCCCATGTAGAAATGTGTGTAATCGGGGTCAAAATCTATACCAGCCATCCTATACTGGAAGCAGGTCATAATGTCTTCGGGAGGGATCGCATCGTATATCCCAGCCCATCTTCCAACCTGGGATTCAAAACCGTCGGCTCCTATTACTAGGTTCGCCCGAATCTCGATTTCTTTACCCATGGACCGAGCCTTGACACCGCATACCTTTCCTTCTTCCTTAATAAGTGATACCGCGGTGGTTTTCATCATAAAATCTGCACCCGCCTCAACGGCCAATCTTGCCATGTCTTTATCGAAAGCGTCTCTCTCGCAAACTACACCCACTTCGTCGCCGGCCATCTTTTCTGTTATCTGGAGAATGTTCCCTGCCGGTGAATAAAGTCGTGCTCCTTTTACGTTGGTGGCAGTCCACTTTTTGTATTCCTTTATCTCTAACTCTTCTAGCCATGAAAGAGACACACCTTCTCCGCAGCGCACGGGAGAACCGATCTCCTGCCTCTTCTCGATGACCAGAGTCTTAGCACCGTTCTTAGCGGCGTATCTAGCTGCGGTACTTCCCGCCGGCCCGGCTCCGATTACCAAAACATCGTATTCTAACACATCGCTCATGTTCATTCCTCCTCTGTAACCGCACCAACCGGGCACACCTTTATGCAGAGTCCACATCCTGTACAATCATCATTTACTTCAACGATGTACTCCTTAAGGAACATGGCGTTAACAGGGCAGGAACCTACACACGCACCGCATTTCATGCATATATCTCCGTTTATCACCGGTTTCTTCATTGTCTTTACCTCCATTCGTCCAGAGGTACTGAAAATTTTTCTTCGATCTCTTTTCTATAGGTGGGACCACCGTTGTATGCACAGAACGGTATAATTCTTCCGTCAGGGGTGACGTAATGAATAACACAGCGTTTTACTCGTTCTATATCGTAGTTATAATCATCCTGGAAGTGCATACCGCCTATAAACATGG